>JAFDZL010000450.1 GCA_018266935.1 Bacteroidota bacterium
AAAATCGGATATTCGAAACCAATCTTTTACAGTCACAATTTATTGCCTGTTTAAATGAAAAAAATTCAGATGTTCCGGAGTTTCCTCTGGTTCCCGATCATAAGTATTATACTTTTTAATCTTACGTTTAAGATACAGGACAAAAAATACCATGTTCCGCATAGCCACTACATCATCCTGACAGCGTTGATAACGGTTTTCCTTGCTAGTTTTTTCTTCAGTAAACGCAAATAGTCGTTTTTTTAGCATTAGGTAAATCGTAAATATCTCTAATTCATTGATAGTTATGGGATTAGTTTAAACTAATCCACAATTTTTTTAGTTGATGATATAACAAGAAAGGCCAAAAACTCGTACAACGATACCGTTAGAATTGATCTACCTAATTGATTTTAAACGGAGATATGGTGCCGAAGCTTTTTTTGTCAATTGCAGCATTTTTTTTAGTGGTCAAGTGCGACGCTGCAAACTATTATTTTTCTTCCAGTACCGGTAAAGATACTTATACAAGCACCCAGGCTCAGAGTAAAGCTACTCCCTGGGCGTCAATCACGCAACTAAATACTTACTTTACCAATATAAAGCCCGGCGATTCCATATTATTCAAATGCGGCGATACTTTCACCGGAACGATATCGATCACCAAATCCGGTACTGCTGCTCTTCCAATCATATTAGCCTCTTACGGCACCGGACCAAAGCCAATTATCAGCGGGTTTGCACCGGTCACAGGTTGGACCAGCCTTGGGGGTAATATCTATCAAGGCAGCTGCCCGGCAGGTGGTACCACTGTTAACGTAGTATTGCTTAACGGCGTATCGCAACAGATCGGTCGTTACCCCAATGCGGACGCGGCCAATAGCGGATATTTAAATATCGACAGCCATATCACCGATACACAAATAACGAGCGCTGCCTTAAATACGGCGGTAAACTGGGCCGGCGCGCAGGTTGTGATCAGAAAAAATCATTGGACGCTTGATATTGGAACAATCAGTTCGAATACGCCGACAGTCATCAATTATACCGATGGATCGATTTATCAGCCCATCAATAATTTCGGTTTTTTTATTCAAAATAGCCCCAACACGCTGGATGAAAATGGTGAATGGTATTACAATGCGACTGCCAAAACGCTGATGATGTACCTAACCGCAGCGCCGACCAATACCAGCGTGCAGATAAGCAGCAGGCCCTACCTGGTAACATCATACGGGCAGAATTATATAACCGTAAGCGGTCTCTCGATAACCGGCGCAAACAACAATGCATTTGATGTTAAAACCTGCAATTACTTCCAGATAAAAAATTGCACGATAAGCAGCACTGGCATATATGGCGTTAACGCCAGTATTACAAAGTTCTTCAGCATAACCAACAGCGTACTCAAGGATATGAACAATGTTGGCGTGAACGCAGTAAGTTCACTTGGCGCGACTATATCCGGCGATTCGCTTACTAACGTCGCGATGCGTGCCGGCATGGGCCAGAGCCAGAACGGCACCTACGAAGGTATAATCATTAACGGAACCAGGGGCCTTGTATCCAACAATTACCTGTACAACATCGGATATGTCGGCATCGATTTTAGGGGCGACACCATCACGCTGCAGCACAACTTTATCAGTAATTTTGACCAGGTTAAAGATGACGGAGGAGCTATTTACACTTATGCTGCCAACGTGGATTCAAATACCAATCATTACGCGCTCAACGTGCTCAATAATATTGTGACAACTTCAGGTGGCGCGCCTAATGGCACCACCGGTGCTGTAGTCGGGAATGCATCGGGTATTTATCTGGACGATAATTCAACCGGGGTGACTATATCTGGTAATTCGGTATCCTACTGTACTACCGGGATACTGCTCCATCACTCGCGCAACCTTATCATGACGAATAATATGATATTCAACAACAGTATCTGTCAATTATTCATGCAGCATAATGAAACGCAGTTCGTTTTCAAAAATAATGTGATAAACAATAATGTTTTCTATTCCGAAAACAAAACGGAAATGAACGTTTACCTGTCAACGATCGCCCCGACCCGTGACATAACCGGGTGCGCTACTTTCACCAATAATTATTATTCGCCAACGGTTGATGACATATTTCCGTTTGACTTTAACGGTCGACTGGTAAACTTACAGCTGTGGCAAAATGTTTACGGTAAAGATGCAGGGTCAAAAAACACGGTAAGCCTGCCGTTCTATGCGACCTCGATGCCCTCAAAACGCAGTATGTATGCCAATTCCTCCCTTGCCAGCAATATAACAGGCATAACTACGTGGTCGGTTAACGGGAATTTTAAAGGAGCGTGGAGCGCGACGGGGCCGCTCAACGGAGGTGAATTTGTAGGATCGTTCACTTATAATTCCGGGTCGGCAACGAATAGCCCTTGTGTTATTGTAGGCACCGGCGCTGTTGCTACAACTACTGTCTATATGCTCAAATTCAGCATGATAGCGACGGGTGGAGGCAATAAACGCATGCAAATTTATCTACGAAACACCGCTGCGCCCTATAACCGTATCAGCGAGATCAAATATGTAACCATAGATAGTTTAAGAACCGAGAATACGGTGATGATACAGCCTACCGCGGCTGTCCCCGCGGCTTCGATAGTAATGTTGCTTGAAAATGAAACGATAACGCTGTATCTTGACAATATTGGATTTTATACAACTGTTTCGACGCCTATAAACCCGGCAACTCAAATATTGTATCAATATAATCCTACATTGAGCACCGTAAACCAGAAGCTGAACAGCCTGTACGTAGATTATAAGAATGTAAGTTATTCGACGCACACTGCAGCTATATCCGGATTCGGCTCTATACTTTTGTTTAAGAACCAGGATAGCACTGCGGTGACGCCGCCGAAGGTCTATGCCATACCGATCCCGCAGGACATTATTGCTGTTACCCCTACGCCAAAAACAGCAAACGTAGGCGTGTACCCTAATCCCGCGACCGACTATATTATGCTTAACTTTAATAGCCAGGATGTAAAGGATCTTAATATCAGGCTGGTTAATACCAAAGGCGACATTATTCTGAACCGAAATGTAGAAGTTAATAGTGGCAGTTACAGGCTTGATCTAAGCCAAAAGCCCACGCCAGGGTGTTATTATATATGGCTGAACGGTAGCGGTATAAATCAATCGGCTAAAGTTATTATTATATAGCACGACGGTACGGAGGATATTTTCTAATTTGAGCGGAATCATTTTTTCGGACGGGAGAAACACATATCTTCGTGAAGTATTGGTATTGACTAATTTTTTTGATGAAGTCAAACAATTAGCGCCCTATTGCGTAGAAATCTAATTAAAAAACAATTTACTTTATCCACAGCTATCACGAATGAAGAAAGCATTAATTACGGGCATAACCGGTCAGGACGGCGCTTATCTGGCAGAACTCCTGTTAAGTAAAGGTTATGAAGTGCACGGCATAAAAAGACGGAGCTCATTGTTCAATACCGACCGTATTGATCATCTATACCAGGATCCGCATGAGTCGAACGTAAGGTTCAGGCTTCACTACGGCGATCTGTCCGATTCGACCAACCTGATCCGGATCATCCAGCAGGTTCAGCCGGACGAAATATATAATCTTGGCGCGATGTCGCACGTGAAAGTGAGTTTTGACACGCCTGAATACACCGCAAACGCCGATGGTATCGGTACGCTGAGGCTTTTGGAAGCCATCAGGATACTCGGTCTTGAAAAAAAGACGAAAATATACCAGGCATCCACTTCTGAACTTTATGGTTTGGTGCAGGCCGTTCCGCAGTCTGAAACAACGCCCTTTTATCCCCGTTCGCCGTATGCTGTTGCTAAATTGTACGCTTATTGGATTACGGTGAACTATCGTGAAGCATACGGTATTTATGCCTGCAATGGGATACTGTTCAACCACGAAAGCCCGCTGCGCGGCGAAACGTTTGTTACCCGTAAGATTACCCGTGCAGTATCGAAGATCGCCCTTAATTTGCAGCATTGCCTGTTCCTGGGTAACCTGGATGCACAACGTGATTGGGGCCATGCCAAAGATTATGTAGAAGCAATGTACCTGATATTGCAGCAGGATCAGCCTGAGGATTTTGTGATCGCCACCGGCGTGACCACCAGGGTGCGCGAATTTGTGCGTCTTGCCTTCAAAGAAGTGGGCATTGAGGTTGAGTTCAAGGGTGAAGGCGTTAACGAGAAAGGCTATGTAGTGTCCTGTTCAAATCCCGATTACCAGGTTGAGACCGGTAAACAGGTCGTGGCCGTCGATCCCCAATACTTCCGCCCTACCGAGGTTGACTTGCTGATAGGCGATCCGACAAAATCGCAAACCAAGCTTGGCTGGAAACCTAAGTACAATCTTGCAACGCTGGTTGCCGAAATGGTTGCTACTGATGTCGAACACTTCAGGAAAGAAAAGCTGCTGAAGGAGTACGGCTACGCTATAAAGAACCAGTTTGAATAAGCCTGTCTAAGTTTCAAGACATACTAAACACGATCCCTTTGAAGGTTATGCTTTAAAAGGGATTTTTTTTGGGTATGCGTGACTGCAGTTAGATATATCCTGGAAAACGGAAGGTATTTAAATGGTCAACCCTCACCTTGCTAAACGCCGTTGGAAAACATTGCTTAGCAAATGAGGGTTTTAAGCTATTGTGAGGCCTGATTTTAGTAAGCCATTTTGTCTCCGGTAACTGACTTCCAGATTGTGTTCAGTATGATTTTGCAATCGAGCAGGAATGTCCAGTTTTCTAGGTACCACACATCGGCTTCAACCCGCTCGAGCATAGCCTCGGTCGTTTTAGTTTCGCCGCGCAGACCATTGATCTGTGCCCAGCCCGTGATACCCGGTTTCAGGAAGTGGCGTACCATGAACTGATCGATCAACTGCGAATATTGTTCGGTATGGCTCAGCATGTGCGGACGGGGGCCCACTACAGACATATTACCCATTAACACGTTAAAGAACTGCGGCAATTCGTCGAGGCTGGTTTTGCGCATAAAGGTACCAACCTTAGTTATACGCGGATCACCCAACGTGGCCTGTCTGTGTTCCATGTGCTTATTTGTTCTCATGCTCCGAAACTTGTAGCAGACAAAGGCATGGTTGTCCCGGCCTGAACGCATTTGCTTAAAGAATATGGGGCCTTTCGATTCCAGCTTGATCAATATCGCCAGTATTGGGAACAGCCAGCTGAATACAAATACGATCACCATTAGCGAGAACACGATGTCAAATACGCGTTTCAATGCCCTGTTCAGGATATTTTCCAAAGGTTCCGCCCTAACAGACAGAATCGGAATATTACCCAGGTTCTGCAAGTACGAAGTATTTTTGAAATATTCATGGTACTCAGGAACTATCTTGAAGCGGATAAGGTTTTTATCAGAATCCGACATCAGGCGTTCGATGGTTTTGTGCTCAGAATATGGCAGCGCGCAAAAGATTTCATCCACATTATTCTTCAGCACATAATCCATGCACAAGCTGGTGTTGCCCAGGTATAAATGCTTTTGAGTAACTTTTGACGGTTCATCATCAAAGAAACCCAGCAGGTCATATCCCTTCAAAACCTTGTTATTAAATTGATTGTATAACTCATTACCGGCGCGGCTCGCTCCTACGATGATCGCTTTGCGCGAATTACTGAGTAGTACCTTATCACTTTTTCGAATAGCAAAGAATACGATCTTCCAGGCGCCAAGTAATATCCCAAACAGCGACATAGAGTAGAACAGGTATTCTTTTGTAATAAAATACGACTTGGTGCCTATAACCAAAAGAATGATCACGCAGATCAGGCTCAGGTACAGCAGGTAAGTTTTTATTGCAGCGTTGTAAACTTTTCTGTCATCATCAGAAAGCGCATTATACATGCTCGTGATATTTGAGGAGAGCAGCCACAGGAGGTTGAAGACTAACACCACAGGTAAATAGGTCTTATTATTCATCCATGGTATTAGCGAGTTGTCCAGAAAGTTATAAACAGCGATCAACGCAACATTGAGTAACAGATAGTCGAGCGTTAGGTTGATAGCGTTATAAAATTGTTTGTACCTGTGTACCATATTTCCAAGGTTATGTGATTAGGTGTGTGCAATAACTATGCTCAAAATGGATTTATGCGGGATTAAGTATCCTTTTTATTATTTTACAGTAATTTCACGCAACTATTCGGCGTAAAAACCGTCCCCTATTTAAGTAAAAGCAACATTTTCTATAATTCCCGTACTTTTATTCCGTTTTATTTATGGGTAAGAAACTCCCCATTTGAGTAATTTAATACCTATTAAAAAACATGCCTTTTTATCCATGGATTTTGTAGTATATATTAACTATCAGGCTATTTCTTTAATAAATGTTAAACAAAGGATAACATTTCAAGTAATCCATGTAACGGGTTAATTCTAAGAGCAGTGTATTGAAGAGAGGTCGAAACTTATACGCAAGTGGACAAAAAAAGGGTCACATTTCCGGACATTTTTCTACAGAAAAACATTGCCGTCTCCCCCGGCTATTTTGCGAGATATTCAAGCCAATTTCTGAATGCAGCCGGATCAAAATTATCGGTCAGGTCGCCGGCTTCATCAAACCGTGGATGAAACATAACCTCCGTCAGCAGGCGCGGCTTTGTCCCGGTATAATGCTCCAGGCACCTTTCAACGGTCTCGAACCTGTCGGTGTAGCCAAGACCATTTTTTCTGAATAGACTGTTAATATACTTCCGGTAATAATATTTTAAAACACTGCCCTCGTTGTATGTTTGAGCAAGCCGTAATTTCAGTTTGTGCTGTTTCGCCGCAGTTAAAAACAATTTATAAAAACATGGGAGCGTGTGCAGGTGCAAATGTGAATCGAGGTGAGAAATGGGTATTTTTTGGGACAATGCCTTGTTTACCTGCGCATCTATCTCTTTCATGAAATTCGTTTTGGCGGCAACATTGAGCCTGGCCGTGACCTTATTGGTTTTATAGACATCCCAGTTACCATCTGCGTCAAGAAAATCGCCCCTGACATTGGTCAACGGTTTACCTTCGGCAAGATTCACATGAATGCCTATATTTTTTATCGCCGGTTTGCTATGGATCAGTTCAGCAGCTTCTTCAAACCCGGCCATATTGGTCATGAGCGAGGTGCTGTTGATATAACCGCGTTCGAAACTGGCTAAAATTGCTGCATTGACATTGGAATCAAAGCCCAGGTCGTCGGCGTTTGCGATAATATGCTCGGGTATTCGCATACAACTGCGTTATGATTTGAGCGACCAAACATCCTTCAGTATATCTGTCAGGCACTCTTCAAACTTCTCAATGGTGAAGTATGTGTAATACTTTTTCTTCCCCTCCTCGCCCATTTTGTGCCTTAGCGCTGAATCGTTGATCAACGTTTCAATTTTGCGGGCCAGTGCAGTAACATTTCTCTGGGGCACCAGGAAGCCTGTGACGCCGTCGCTTACCACCTCCGGTATTCCCCCTTCGGTAGTTGAAATAACCGGCAGCGAAAATTGCATTGCTTCGAGGTTCACCAGTCCGAACGTTTCGTTATGGTAATAAGTCGGAAAAATGAAAATATCCGAATTGTAGAAAAACTCACCCTTCTCGGCGCCGTACTTCCCGCCGTGAGCAAATACATATTGCTGGAGATCGTTTTTAATGATTTCATCGTTAAACTCTTTTTCAGAAATATCCGACCAGGCGCCCACAAAATGGCATTCAAACTGCACGTCTTTATATTTCAATAACTTGCAGGCATCGAGCAGCACGTAAGCACCCTTTTGCATCATCATATTAGAAAAGAACAGCAGCCTGCATTTCCCTTCAGCATCGTGAGCAGGTTTTTGATCTTTCTTAAACGGATTTACCGGTATTCCATTGGGACAATAGTAAACGTCTTTTTCGTCAACATAACGTTGCACATCCGGGTATAAATACTTTGACAGCAAAACGGACTTGGTGTTCCTGAATGTGAACCTGAACAACGCCCTGTTGATAGCCAGCCTGCTGGCGTCTTCTACGCCTTTGTTGTGAAAATGATAAACTATATTGCACCTGAACAACTTTAGCAGGATCACGATCAGCAAATCTTTATAAAAGCTCGGCCCGCTGACAGTAAGCGTGATATAACAAACGTCATATTTCTTTTTTAGCAGTGCCGTTAATACCTTGCCCTGCAGTCGCAACAGCCGGAAGAATTTCTGGATACCATATTTCTCAATCTCGTTCAGGTTTTTGGCGATAGAAAGATTGATATAATCGGCTTCAAAAGAATCATTTATCATCTTGCTGTCCCTGACGAGCTGACCCATCATGGAAGCTCCGTGCACAGGCGGAGGGAGGTGTAAAATAAATAAAACTTTTGCCTTCTTATCCATTTGCTTTATGCCTTGCCTTTATAATATAAGTTCTGACCTTTGAAACAGCGCGCGTGTAGATACTATAGAAACGTTGAAACTGGCCTAGAAACAGCTGGTCCAGTTTTACGTCATCGGAGAATCTGAAGCTCAGCGAATTCCCTTTGTCGAGCTCGGTGTGATAGCGGTTATACACATGCATATTTGTCGCATCGCTGGTGAAGCCCTCATTGTGAACCTTCGATGATGTCGGAAACACAGTATAGGTTTGCACTTTAAACTGGTGATAGCACCATCTTATTGCCCACGAGTCGATTTGCCCGGCCATTTGCTTTTTAAGCATGGTGAACATATCACTGCCACCTTTGTTAAATTCCCTTATCTTTTGCCTGTTTTGGCTGAATTCGGCGAAGTCACTCACGCTCCAGTCAATCGTCTCCCAGCGATCTTTCCACGACGCCCATCCCCATGACGACGCTCTTGGCAGAAAATAGACGTCATACGGATATGTTTCAGGTATCCGCATAGGTATGGTATAACCTGCCATTGAAAATATTCTTTTATCAGCATGGTAGTGATCAAGACCCTGGTTCATATAGGCCAGGAAATTGCGCGACACCACGAGATCATCCTCCAAAACGATAACGCTGCCGGAAATATTGATAACCTCTGTTACCCCTTGTATAATTGAAGCGGCAAGCCCTCTGTTTTTTTCTGATTCCTTGATAGTTATTTTCTTGAATCCGGTTATGTCCCTGATATATCCCCTCACAGCGTCAACCTTCTGCCGGTCTTTTTCGGATTTTGCACCGTCAGAAAACACGTAAAGTTCAGACTCAGAAGCTAAGACACAATTTTTCAGCGCGTTCACGGTGTCGCGCAGGCACTCGAGCCGTTTGTAGCAGAATAACAGTATGGGCGCGTTTTGTCTCATTAACATTCTATACTTTACAATTTATTCCACCCGGCAGTGTTATACCGGCCATGCCAGATATTAATGATCAGGCGGGCCAGTCCGGATACTTTTGCCGGCTTTTCGTGACTTAGATTGTAAACCGCATTAAGCAGTTCATCACCCATATTCTCATAACTCATACCGTTAATTATTTCCAGCGAACTATCTGACATTTTTATCTTTTCAGGCACGCTGAGATTTATGAAATTCATAATCTTTTCTGCCATATTTTCAATATCCAGCGGTTCATAACCATACCCGTTCACACCCTCCTGCAAAAGGGCGTTGGCTGCATTTATCTTATTACTTATCAATATCGGCAAACCAGCCGCCATCGCCTCGTTAACGACAAGGCCCCAGCTTTCCGACAAACTCGGCAACACAAAAGCAACAGAGTTGTAAAAATAGGTCGGGATGTCGCTGTTATTGATAGCCCCAAGGAAAACTATGGTTTTCAATCCAAGGCTTAACGTCAGTTCGTTGAGGCTGACAAATTCCGGACCGTCCCCGATGATAGCCAGTTTATAGTCGGGCCTTTTTTTCTCGATTATCGTCCAGGCCCTGAGTAAATTATCAATATTTTTTATCGGCACCAGCCTCGCAACGCAGGTGACGGTGGTAAAATGCATTTCTTTCTTTTCCTTAAAGCGGAAAAGATTGTTATCAATACAGTTATATCCGTGAAAGATCAATGTGTATCGCGGCACGAGCGGCTTGTAGGCCTCGTCATAGTCGGCCGAAGGGAGCCACAAACCATCGACCTGGTGGATGATCAGATTTTTTATGGTTCTTACGAGAAATGATCTTTTTACCTGCGAAGGCTTGGCATCATCAAACATCACAAATTTCTTGTGATTGTTTTTCGCCCACCTGATGCCCAGAGCACCGGCAAAAAATACGATCGAGCTGCCTATGACAATGTCAGGGTTGATCTCATCCAGTTTATTCAGGAAGGTTTCCCTGATTGTATTGTTGGGAATCTCATCGTAGCTTTTGTCAGGGAACAGGCAGGTCCACCAATTTTCCTTATTCTCGTACGTATCGAAGGAATAGGGAGATCCTTTGCCGAAAAGCTCGATAGCGTAAAAGTCAACGTGCATTTTTCCAAGATATTCATGGAGGAAAAGTAGCCGCCCCTTCCAATATACCCTGAAATCGTTATGTACAATTAATACTTTCACTTATTCTGTTCGTTGTGTTGTGGTCTGGTTTGTTCAAAAATGTAAAAAATATTTCAAGCTATTCAGCGACAGTTTTTAACAATTTAATAATGTCTCGTTTTAAAGGTATCATAAAATTGGGGGAAAAGTGTTTTGAGCCACAATTTTAAAAATTTCCCCGGATAAGCATACGGAAAATGTCGCCATATATATTCCAGGTATTCTTTGTAAGCAAGCCCCGTCGGACTGTATAAATATTGCACTCTTTTTTTTAGAGGAATGCTTGCGGGCAGCCAGTTTTTACCATGATCAAAATCGCAATAACCATAATAGCCCGGTGCCACCGATACCTTTACACCATTGGCCACGGCTCTCAAAGTGTAATCAAAATCTGCGAGACCGTGAGTATAACCCTTGTAAAGTATCCCTATCCTGGCGACAGTGTTCTTGTCAACCAGCATTACGTTAGCGTTGGCCACTTCGCAATCTATTAAGGTATTCTCGTCAGGTACAACAATCTCGACGTTGCTATTGTACCTGTTGAGACGTTTCCAGCCCCCGTATGATATCGACTTTCCGTCCATGTACAGCACAGTGCCCAATAATATATTGGCGGGCTGATCCGATTTGGCATAGGCTTCAAAAAGTCTTGCCAAGGCATCAGGCATCAGCTTAACATCGTCGTTCAGTAACAGGAAAAAGTCATAGTCGTCCTGTGATACAGCGTAGTTCCAAACTTTGCGCATGCCCCCCGCCCAGTACAAGGAACCAGTGCCATCAACTACCTTTACCGCCGGAAAATTCGCTCTCACATAGTCAGCTGTCCCATCGGACGAATTATCATCCAGCAAGTAGATGTCTAATTTGAATGCTTCTGGCAGCGCCTGCTCAAACATGCTTTTAATAAAGGCCACTGTCTTCTCCTTCCTGTTGAAAGAACATGTGAGTGAAGCAATTTTGAATACCTTTTCCGTCACGTGATTTTATATAGACTTTGTTTTACACGGAAGCTACTTCAGGCTCAAGCTCATGACCCGTCAATTCCTCCTCCTCCCGCTTGGTAAAGAAAGCTTTCGGATTGGTATAATGGTACATGAACAAAAAACACAATGTGGAAGAGAATATAGGCATTGGTTCACCGAAACCTAACACCAGGTATATGATGACGCAATAAATGATATATTCGTTCCTGTACAGGAATTTTTTGAGAAATAAGATATAACGGTGCAAAAAGAAAACCATGCCGACGACGCCGAACTTACAGAGGAAATCGGCATCACCATTAGATATGTTGAGCACATCGGCTATTGGAGTAATTGACTGGTATGCATTGGATACACCCCAGAAAAATCCATACGGCCCGAAATAATCATATAAATATATAAAACTACCGAAACGGTTCAAGTGTAGCTGTCCCCCGTGTTTTTGATACCAGCCCGCAAGCCGGTACATCTCTGCCAGGTTGTATTGATCTTCTTGCCAGGTCTTGCCGATTTTATCGGCCAGAAATGGCACCTGTGTAGCGACCACGCACATCAGCGGAACGGCAAACAGGAGCATCGTTGACAATTTAAGGCCATTCACGCGCAAATAGAGCAAGATAATGAACGCGAAACACGCATAGGTAGTGGTGGATAAAGTGGTGACAATAGATGCCGTTAATATCCAGGCACCTTTGTCGAACTTAAACCCATTGATAAGAAAATGCATCAGAATACCGATGTCGAGGTAACAACCGTATGCGCCGGGCTCCCACGAGAAGCCCGAGTTACGTATCCTGTGGTTCATATCATCATAGGTGAAGAAAATGATATTGGTATAACCAGGGTTACCTATCCTTGGGGGAAGGTTGATAATACGGCCAATATAACCTACGAACGGTCCGCTGATCAATTGCAGCGCATACATGATAAGCCCGAACGCTGCGAGATGAATGGTTATTTTTACGATGAAATATGCGGTATTTTCGCGTAATACGGCGCATAGCAGAAAACTCATTACAATACGCTCGACGAAGAAGTTGCAATCACTTAGAAAATAGCGTATAGGCAAATCGACAATAAATATCCACCTGAATATCATGTATGCCATATAGATGACGCCGGTCCAGGCCAATAACCTGAAGTCAGATAGCCTAAAGCGATTTCGTCTTATGCCTACATACAGCATTATGATATCGATCAAATAATTGAACACGTCATAATAAGCCGTAAAGTTTCCTTTACTGGAAATCAGCATAAAAAGCATTGTCATAAAATAGTCCATCTCTTACTTTTTAAGTCTAACTTCTGCTATTGGAATGATGCATTAACGTCTATCTGTTTAGTATCCCTTTTGCTTTTCCGGCGATGATAAGGTTCACCTGGTAGGTGTATGCTATATCCATCAATGTAATTACAGCGATGTTGGCCAATACCGTGCCCGAAACGCCGACCAAATGAATAAGCCAAATAGATAGCGGAATATTAATGATCCCGCCGCCGCCTATGAAAATAAGCTGTACCCTTAGCTTGCCCATACCATTAAGCGCGTAGGAATAAATGCCTTGCCACATGTTAAAGATAGTGTAAACCGCCATGGTTAACGAGAGCAGATTTGGGATATCGATCTTGCTGCCGATCCATATCCTGTAAAATAGTTTCGCAAAAATGTAGAAGAATACGGTGGCTACAGTAAAAACAAGCCATATTATACGCATTTTCTGTATCGAGTTCTTAATCCACGCCATATCTTTTTTAGCATAGGCGTCGGTAAACGCGCTCCAGTATGGTGTCAGAATTATGGCGAAAGCTGTCGTGACCACGTAAAAATATTTGAATGCGATATTGAATGTCGTTACCGCGTCAGGGCTGATAACGCGTGTAAGCACGATGTTATCAGTCTGGTAGAGGATCAGGGCTCCCATCTGCAGGAAAAAGAATGCCCAGCCCATATTCAGTAAACTCCTGGCGCTGCTCATATCAATAGCGCTGAACCTTGGCCTGTACTGCTTGAGGCTTGTAGAAAAAAGATACACATTAGCCAACAGGTATATGAGTACCGGCGACCAGGCCGATACAAGCACCAGGTACATCAGGCTGCTTTTGGTGAACAACGTAAGCAAGTAAGTGAGAATGAAAGTAAGCGCCTGGCCGAGCAGCAGTATCAACGACGACATGAACGGCTGATGCATCGCTATCAGCATAGTTTTTATAGGCTGCAGGGCAAACTGCACGCAAAATGAGGCAAGCGTCATAGCTACTATAGGCCAGAGATTGAAGCTTACCGAGCCCGTAACGTTGAGCATGCTATTCCAGTTCAGGAACGAGCCGCCAAGAAAGAAAAGAAGGAAGAATCCTACCGAGATCAGGAATATGATAGCATAGGTGGTACTTACATATTTAACCACGTTTTCTTCTTCGTTCATAGCCAATGCATGCGCCATCTTGTTACGCAGCCCGTTGGCCAGTCCTATATCAAAGTTATTTATCCACGCTACCAGAGAGCTTATGGTAAGCCAGATACCATATTGCACAGTGTTTACATAGTTAATGGTAAGCGGAATAAGCAGCAATCCGATAATCACGCTGGCGCCTTTGATCCCGAAGGAATAGACGATATTCCTTTTTATCTTTAAAGTTCGCTCGTGACCGTTATTCCAAAAACTTTCAACCTTATTGCGCAGATACGATATCATTCAGAAAAATATACTTTAAAATTATCAGCCGGCCCATCTATTATCTAATGGACAGAATGGGTTAAAAGCGTTTAAAGAAGTTATTAAAGATCGAGTTGGAATACTTCTTCTTTGTTTGTTTATCGGTGATGTAATCGCCGTAGCCGTAGGTGTACCCGTTGTACCCGAACCGCCCTTTTTCAATACCGTTGAAAATGGCATTCAACTTCGGGAATGCCTCTTCCTCATTTATATTTT
>JAFDZL010000451.1 GCA_018266935.1 Bacteroidota bacterium
AATAGATGCGATATATTGCTGGGGCAGTTCCTGTATTTCGAGTATTTCACCCAACTCGCCTTCCTTTTCGTCGATTGCGACAAAACCTTTCAGGTCCATCAGGGTAAATTCGTTTTTCTTCTTTTTGGGCCGAAGCTTTTCGGGCAGGTAAACATCCTTTTTCACCAGCCGTGATGCCTTTTCGACGGTATCGACATCTTCCAGGAAAAAGTAAGCGCCCTTACCCTGGTACTTGACCGAAGACACAAAATACGGCACCAGCTTTCCAGCCATATCCACAAACACCGCGTTGAATTTAACGGCGTCCAGGCCGTCATAGTCAACATACAGCTGTAATTCCCCCTTCAAACCTTTGGTCTTCAGGAAACTGCCTATGCGGAAATATTTGTCGTGACCCATTGTAGTACTATGCCTCTGCGAACTCTGTGCTATTTCTCTCTGTGATCTTGGTGGTCCACTTTTTTAACCACAGAGGACACGGAGATTTTCACGGAGGGCACTAAGAGATTTGTCTTTAAACAAAGAAAGCGAACAATCTCTGTCCGCTATTCTATAATTTTAAGCCCTGTCCTGGCTCTTGACTCTTGGCTCTGATTACTCAGCGTCTTCAGCAGGGGCTTCGGTTTCTGCTTCTGCAGACGGAGCGGCTTCTTCCGCTTCTGCGGCGGGGGCTTCGGCTTCTGCTACCGGAGCTTCTTCTGCTTCAGCCACGACTTCTTCGTCAGCTACTTCAACTTCTTCAGCCGGAGGAGTATTCCTGGCAGCTATCGCAGCAGCTTTATCTTCCTTCTTCTTAGCTTCAGCAGCCAAGGCAGCTTTCTTAGCATCTTCCTTAGCCTTGCCTACGCTAACTTTCTTACCGCTGATCTTGCCTTCTTTTTGCTCAAGCCAGGCATTGAATTTAGCTTCGGCCTGTTCTTCGGTCAAAGCGCCTTTTTGTACGCCACCCTGCAAATGTTTCTTGTACAGGATGCCTTTGTACGACAGGATGGCACGGCACGTATCGGTAGGCTGTGCGCCGGTGTTCACCCAATCAAGGGCTTTGTCAAAATTAATGTCAATTGTAGCAGGATTGGTGTTTGGGTTGTATGAACCCAGGCGCTCGATAAAGCGACCATCACGTGGTGCGCGCGCATCTGCCACTACGATATAGTAAAAAGGCCTTCCTTTTTTACCATGTCTCTGCAGTCTGATCTTAGTTGCCATTTAAAAGTTTTTATGTGTTCAACATGTCCCCGGAGTTTCTTTCAGCGGGGCTGCAAAGATAGAAAAAAATTAAATACATATCACGAATGGCGCGAATTTTTTCGAATTAAGCGAACCAGCCTGCTTACGTATCAGTTGATTACGCCATTTTTCGTCCTAATAATTCGTGAAATTCGTGTTCTTTCTAAAATTATTGGCAACTTGCAGCCCATATCATCATGGAACAAAAACCACGCATAGCCATTGATATGGACGAGGTGCTCGCCGACACCATCGACAAATTCATCGAAGTATATCGCCGCGACCACAATACCGAAATTTTATTGCAGGAAATGAATGGCAAGGAGTTTCACGAACTGCTGCCCGATACGCTAAACCACAGCTGGCGCGATTATGTGAATGCCCCCGGCTTTTTCAGGGACCTGAAAGTAATGCCGGGCGCGGTGGATGTAGTGAAAGAGCTTTGCCAGAAATATGATGTTTATGTCGTTTCGGCTGCGATGGAATTTCGTCATTCGCTAATCGACAAATTCGATTGGCTGGCCGATCATTTCCCATTTATCGATTGGCGGCATATCATCTTTTGCGGATACAAAATAGTTGACGTCGATATCATGATCGACGACCGCATACGCAATTTCACAGGGTTTAAAGGCAGGTCGATCTTATATTCTTCGCCCCACAATTTCTATATCACTGAGTATGAAAGAGTGGATAACTGGACCAATGTTGGTGATATATTGTTATAAATATCCAAAATCGTTCATAAATTAGGGGGGGGCTCGAAATTCTATGCAGCAAAACAACCAGGAGAATTTACTTAACGGTCATATGGCGAACGGGGCGAAAGATGTGAAAGAAGAAATAGCCTGGACCAAAAATAACCTGGAAGCCCTCATCAACAACACCGAAGACTATATCTGGTCGATCGACCGCGAGGGCAGGTATGTATATATGAACTCGGCTTACCGCCGGCGCATTACAGAAACCGTAGGCACTGAGCCTAAAGAAGGCGACGATGCCTATGCCCATTCGGGTAATACCGCGAAGGTCCTGGAAGAATGGCACGGTTACTATAGGCGGGCATTATCCGGCGAACGCTATGTGACCCGGCATCAAAGCCCCAATCCGGGGACGAACGAGATCATTTTTTTTGAAGTGAGTTTTAACCCGATCTACCGAAAATCAAAAAATGAAATAGTGGGCGTTGGATGTTTTGCGCGCGATATTACCAAAAGGCTGAAAGCTGAAGAAGCGCTGATAGAGCAGAACGAACGGCTAAAAAATATAGCCTCCTTAAGCTCGCACGAACTCCGCCGACCGGTAGCCAGTATGCTAGGCCTGCTGAATATTATAGATAATGAAAATTTCAGCAATCCCGAAAATCAGCAGATCATCGAACATCTGCGCACCGTAGGCCATGAGATAGACGAGGTGATCCGCCTTATCGTCAATAAGACCTTTATAACCGTTGAATTATAGGCTCCTGTGCCGGCTAATCACTTGCTTTATCAAATGCTTTCCGGCTGCTGAACGAAATCATGTCAATTTAGTTTAAAAACCGACATTAGCCTATCCGATCTCTTCATTGTCTTTTTTATCTCAAAATCAGCTCGTTGTAACTTTTTCAGGCTTACTTCCGTAAACTTTGTTCGATTACCCATTAAACCTAAAAAACAAAGTTTATGAAAAAGCTATATTTTCTCGCGATCGTTCTATTACTGTCGGCCGGCTGCGGCTCGTACACCAGTATGATCAAATATCAACAACAGCCTAACGATGTTTATGCCAACAATGATTTAAAGGATTACCTGAAAAGCAATAAAAGCCCCAAAATTGTACTTCGTGTGCCCAACACAAATGACAAGGCTACAAGTAATACGGTAGTTAATCAAAACAACAATGTGCTTTATAACGCCATTGAAAAGGAATTATTAAAGGAAGGATTTAACGTCCGCGACCGTGGCCTTTTTAACGAGATCATGGATAAATCAAAATCAGCCGATTATTCAAAATTAGGTGAAGAAACGGACACCGATCTGATATTGGAGGTAGTAAATATTAATACTGAGATTGGCTATTCAACTAACAAAATAACGCTGGTTAATAACAATGGAAAAGGCGCAGAAAGTTCAAATGTCGGCGTTGTAGATTATAAAAAGAATGGGGCTTCTGTCGAGTTCAGGCTGATAATGGTAAAGAACAACGAGATCGCCGGAAATTATAAATACAATTACACCCCATGTGTAAACGGCTGTCCTTTAACCGACTGGACTTATAACAAACGAACCAGGGCGCTTGAACTAAAAGAGACTGTGACCGTAAACCTTTTAGAGGAATTCATTACTCGTTGTACACAGGACCTCATCAGTTCAATCAGGTCATAATTCGGCGGCGATTTACAAGGACAACATCTCGACGATCCTGATCATATTGGGATCGATCTCGGTATTGTGCTTGCACGCGTTCTCAAAAGGCGTAAACACGATCTCATCGCGGATAATGCCTACCATTTCTCCCTTGCGGCCTTCCATTAATGCTTCAACCGCAGCCACACCGGTGCGGCTGGCCAGAACGCGGTCCATACAGGTTGGTTTGCCGCCCCGCTGGATGTGCCCCAGGATAGATACGCGCGTATCCAGGTGAGGGAATTTTTCCTTCACATGGCGGCCGACCTCGAAAGCGCCGCCTTCTTCGTTTTCGCCTTCGGCAACGATGACAATTCGCGAAGTTTTATCCTTCCGCCCATTCTCCAGGCGGTCGATCAGTTTTAACATACCCGATTTATTTTCGGGTATCAGGATGGCTTCCGCCCCTGCAGCAATACCTGTTCGCAGAGCGATCATACCGCAATCTTTACCCATCACCTCGACGATGAACAGGCGGTCGTGCGATTCGGCGGTGTCGCGTATCTTGTCAACGGCGTTAATTACCGTATTGATGGCCGTATCGTAACCTATCGTAAAATCTGTACCCAACAGATCGTTGTCAATGGTACCCGGCAAACCGATGATGGGGAAATCGAATTCTTCGCCGAATGCTTTGGCGCCGCGGAAAGTTCCGTCACCACCGATCGCGATCAGTGCATCTACGTTGAACTTTTTCAGTTGCTCATAAGCTGCCTTACGTCCCTCATAATCAAGGAATCGCGCACTCCTGGCGGTTTTGAGCACAGTGCCCCCGCGTTGTATAATATTGGAAACTGAACGACGGTTCATCGGGAAAAAATCACCATTGATCATTCCCTCAAACCCTCTCCGTATTCCCGTGATCTCTAAATCATAGAATAAAGCCGCACGAACTACCGCGCGGATAGCGGCATTCATACCGGGGGCATCGCCACCTGAGGTAATAAGTCCGATATTTTTTATCTGGGCCATTTTCATCAAAGCAGGCCGAAAACCTGCCCTAAACTAAGTAAACGCTATTATCAAATTGTAAACTGCTGGTGTCAAAAGAACACTATCAATTTCTGCGCGAAATTACATTAATTTTTGATTCAGTGTGCATTTTGGTAAGCCTGAATTCCGCTTTCAAGGAAATTTGTGTAGCTGGCTATATTGAAATCGGCGGGTGAAGGCTGAATTTCTTTTCCGTCTTTGTCTTTCAACAGGTTACCGTTGCTGTCGAGCATCACATAGAACGGCTGGGCATTAGCATTGAAACGCGACTCTTCGAAATCGGCCCATTTGCCGCCCAATGTCTTTATTTTTTTTCCGCTGAATTTCGAAATATATTGTTCAGCCGGGTCAAGTTCACTCCGGTCATCGACCACAAGCTGAAGAAGCACAAAATCATCTCTCAGATGCTTGAATACGGTTTTATCAACCCATACCTTGTTTTCCATTTGCCTGCAATTCACACATGCGAAACCGGTAAAATCTATCAGGATAGGCTTGTGCAGCTCTTTTGAAACCTGGAGCGCCTGGTCGTAATCATACCATGAATCCAAACCATTTACCTTAATGCGGGTATAACGGTCGGCGTATTTTTTGTCTTTGATCGAAACCTGCTGCGCCGAACCCGAACTTGCGGGTACATTCTCAGCGATGCGTGTCAGATCAAAATCCTGTGTGGCCGGCGGCGGTAAAAACCCGCTGATGACCTTTAGCGGCGCGCCCCAAAGGCCGGGTATCATGTAAATGACGAACGCAAAAACCGCTATGGACAGGAACAAGCGCGGCACCGAAAGATATTTCAGATCGCTGTCGTGCGAGAATTTGATCTTGCCGATCAAATATAACCCGAGTACAATACCTATGGCTATCCAAAGGGAAAGATATACCTCACGGTCAAACCAGTTCCAGTGGTAAGCCAGGTCAACGTTTGATAGAAATTTCATCGCAAAAGCGATCTCGATCAAACCGAGCACTACTTTCACGCTGTTGAGCCAGCCGCCTGATTTGGGCAGACTTTGTATAACAGACGGGAACAATGCCGCTATCGCAAAAGGCAGGCCCAGCGCTGTGGAAAAGCCCAGCATACTTACCATCGGCGCCAGGCGGTCGCCTTTGGTAAAGGCGTCTCCAAGCGCAGTGGCGACAACACCGGCGGTGCAGGAAAAAGATACCAGCACCAGCGTAAGCGCCATAAAAAAGATACCGATGATACCCCCTCGGTCTGAAAGCGCATCAACCTTATTTACCATAGAACTGGGCAACGTGATTTCAAATGCTCCCAAAAACGAAATGCCGAACATGACCAACAGGATGAATATCACGATATTGAAGACACCGTTAGTTGCGATGTCATTCAATACACCCGGGCCAAACGCCAGCGTAAGTATCATCGCCAGGCCAACATAGATCACCACGATAGATACCATATAAAATATGGCAAGGCCGGTTGCTTTGGATCGCGTGCCGCCCAGTTTGGTGAAAAAACTGACAGTAAGGGGCAAAAGGGGGTAAATGCACGGCATTAAAAAGGCCAGGAAACCCGCTATCAATCCTACGATAAACGTACCCCAAAGGCTTGTTGGTTGCGCCGGGGCGGTTATTTGCGTAGTTGCTGCTTTAGAATCAGTTTTCTCGGCCTGCGTATCCGCTTTGGGTTTAGCAGACTGGCTATCCGTGGGCGCTGAACTAAACTGCACGCCGGCTGACGATATAGTGTCCGTATCTTTTTGCTGTGCCCTGGCATAGCTGCCGGGTGTCAATGACAGGATGAGTAACGCAATCAGCGCATATAAGCATACTTTCATACTGCTTTTGGAGCTTAACGATATCATTTTCAGCATCGCTTATTTGCCCAATGCGATATCAAAATCAACGTCTTCCGGCGGCAGGCATTTACGATCGTTGCAGACCATATATTCCAGCTGGCCTTTTACGCTTTTCACGTTGGCTGATTTAAGCTTTATTTTTTGCTGAAAAGTAACCGTCTTCTCGAAATAGCTTACGTTCATTTTGAAAGCGTCTTCGAATTTAGTCACCGGGGTTGGCTCGGCAGTTTTGCCAACCAGCGCATATTCTTTTGACGGGGCGAAGGTAAACGAGGTTTTTACCGGGCCGCCATCCTTTATATCCTGTGAATAGATATGCCATCCTGGATCGATAGTAGCGCGGAGGAATACCACCGCCTCGGTACTGCTGATCCTTTTGGCCGCGTATGACCATTTAACGGGTTTTTCTATTTGTGCAAAAGCGCCCGCAGCAATTACCAGCGCTATGATCAAAAGCATTGCCTTTTTCATTTCTTATAGTTTATTAGTTCAGTTGTTCTTGTTCATGGTCAACGGCCTCAAACAGACGATCGAGCTTTAGAACGGATTAATTGTTCAAAAATTCTATTTCCTTAAGGCTGAATTTTTTTTCTTCATGCCCAACATTTACCCGGAGCAACCCTTCATCGGTCACACCCGTGAGCATGCCCTCAAAAACCTGCCCGTTAACCCGGTAAAGTTTTTCCTCATTCAGCCGGTATAAACGCCTTAAATAAGCTTCGCGTATTGCGTCATAACGGCCAGATCGGAGTCCGAGATAGTTCGCCTCTATATTTTTACAAATCTCTGATAATATAAATTTTAAATCATAATCGCTGTGTAAGATTTGTTTTAATGACACGGCGTTGGCTGCCCCGGGCGGAAAAACCTCCTGGTTGACGTTCAAACCTATGCCGACGATTGAATTTTTTAGCTTGCCGCCCTGCAGCGTGTTTTCTATCAGCATTCCGCCGAGCTTTTGGTCGCCATAATAAATATCATTTGGCCATTTGATCTTTAGCTTTTCGCCCAAAAAAGGCTCCAGCGCATCAAAAACGCCCAAACCCGCGGTTCTAGTCAAGTCGAACTGCTGCACTACGGGAAGAAAAGCCGGCTTTAAAAAAATACTGAACGTGAGATTTTTCCCTGGCTCGCTATACCATTTGTTTTGCTGTTGTCCCCTCCCGGCATACTGGCTTTCTGCCATAATGACCGTACCTTCGGGAACTGGCGTGGAATTTGACAATAGATTTTTCAGATAATTGTTTGTGGAATCGACGTGTTGAATTGTGATTAAATTTTGACCAACAAATAATCCTGAAAATATGTTATTTTGCAAAGTATAATATGTATAAACCAAAAGCGTTCAAAACTAATTCTTTTTGATGGTAAAAAACAAAGCGTTAAAAGAATCCGCTTATATTTCTGAACTGGCCATATTCGGCATACAGGAAAAAAAGGGAAATGATATAGTGAGGTTAGATCTTCGTAATATTTTTAGTTCAGTCTCCGATTATTTCGTTATTTGCCATGCCGACTCATCCACCCAGGTAAAAGCCATTGCCAACAGCGTTGAGGACGAGATTTTTAAAGCGACACAGCAGGAGCCCTGGCGCAAAGAAGGCCTTGAATACGGCGAATGGATACTGCTGGATTACATTGACGTGGTAGTGCACATTTTCAGGACAGACAAGCGCGAGTTTTACGGAGTAGAGGACCTGTGGGGGGATGCGGAAATAAAATATTATAAAAGCGCCTGAGCAAGCCGTCCGTCACAAAAGAATAGCGATATGCGTCATTAGCCGTACCTGCTGAATTTTAAAAAATAGATTGTAAGATTGAGATTGACAAAATGAAAGATAATAAACCTGATAATTCAAAACCTATACGAAAGATATCGAACAAGAAACCCGTAGCGAAGCCGCCCAAATTCAATATCATGTGGCTTTATGCGATCGTGATCCTGATCTTGCTGGCCGTAGGGTATTTTTCGAATACCGGCAGTTCGAAACAGATCACCTACCAGGATTTTGAGGCTAATATGCTTAAACAGCACGATGTTCAAAAGCTGGTAGTTTACAAAAACGGCGATCTTATCAATGTTGACGTTTATATTAAAAAGCAAAGCCTTGACAGCAAGCCCCAGTATAATGATGTAAAAGATCAGCGTTCGATTACCGGGCAGCCAAACAACGGGCCGCAATATACATTTCCTTATGCCTCAAACGAGACCCTGAACCAGGCGCTTGCTGTGGCTGAAAAAGATTTCACCGACGCGGAAAAAGTGCCGATCGATTACCAGCAGCACGAAAACATCCTGACCAACGTATTGTTCCAGGGCGTGATCATGGTACTGCTTTTTGCGGCGGTATGGATATTCATCATGCGTCGTATGTCGGGCGGAAGCGGCGGCGGGCCGGGCGGCCAGATATTCAATATCGGTAAATCAAAAGCGACGCTGTTTGACAAAGAAGCGCAGGTGACTGTGACGTTTAACGATGTTGCCGGTCTTGAAGAGGCCAAGCAGGAAGTAATGGAAATTGTTGACTTCCTGAAAAATCCAAAAAAATACACCAACCTGGGCGGCAAGATACCTAAAGGCGCTTTGCTGATAGGCGCCCCCGGCACGGGCAAAACCCTGCTTGCAAAAGCTGTCGCCGGTGAGGCGCAAGTGCCATTCTTTTCGCTCTCGGGTTCCGATTTCGTAGAAATGTTCGTAGGCGTGGGCGCTTCGCGTGTGCGTGACTTGTTCCGCCAGGCGAAGGACAAAGCGCCATGTATCATTTTCATAGACGAAATTGACGCTATCGGCCGCGCCCGCGGTAAAAATAATATTGTGGGCGGTAACGATGAACGTGAAAACACGCTGAACCAGTTGCTGGTTGAGATGGATGGTTTCGGTACGGACTCGGGTATTATTATCCTTGCCGCTACCAACCGCCCTGATGTACTGGATTCAGCTTTGCTGCGTCCGGGACGTTTTGACAGGCAGGTATCTATCGATAAGCCTGACCTGGTGGGCCGTGAGCAGATATTTAAAGTTCACCTTAAACCTGTTAAGCTTGCCGAAGATGTTGATGCTAAGAAACTTTCGGCTCAGACCCCCGGTTTTGCCGGAGCTGAAATAGCCAACGTATGTAACGAGGCTGCACTGATAGCCGCGCGCAAGAACAAAGATGCCGTGGATATGCAGGATTTCCAGGATGCCATAGACCGCGTGATAGGCGGCCTGGAAAAGAAAAACAAGATCATATCGCCGGAAGAGAAACGCATTGTGGCTTACCACGAGGCCGGTCACGCCATTGCGGGCTGGTTCCTGGAATATGCCGACCCGCTGGTTAAGGTATCCATCGTTCCGCGCGGCGTTGCTGCGCTGGGTTACGCGCAATATCTGCCGAAGGAGCAGTTTTTATATACAACAGAGCAATTGCTCGACGGTATGTGTATGACCATGGGGGGCCGCGTGGCTGAAGATATCACTTTCGGTAAGATCTCAACCGGTGCGCAAAACGACCTCGAGAGGATCACCAAGCTGGGTTATGCGATGGTGACCATTTATGGCATGAACGACAAAGTAGGCAACGTATCTTTCAACGATACACAGGGCGAGTACCAGTTCAACAAACCATACTCCGAAAAAACGTCGGAAATGATCGACGAAGAAGTGCGCAACCTGATAACCAGCGTTTACGACCGCACCAAAAAACTGCTGACCGACAAGAAGGAGGGCCTGGAAAAACTGGCAAATAAACTGCTGCAGAAAGAAATATTATTCCAGTCGGACCTGGAAGAGATCCTGGGCAAACGTCCTTTTGACCACCGTACCACTTATGACGAATTTGTGAACGGCCCCGAAGGCGGCAACCAGGAGGCTGCGGCCGGGAACCTGATACATGAAGGTGTTGCCGATCATTCGGGCACTTTCAACCGCAATCCTGAAGAAAAGGAAGCGAAGTAATTTAGCGAAAGGCTGAAAGCAGAAAGACCAAAGCACGAGATGGCTTTCCGCTTTCAGCTTTGTGCTTTTAGCTTAAAAAAATGAGGGACATCACTACATCAAAAGAAAAGCTGCTTAAAAAAATACGCAAGGCTTTGCTTGAAAAACGAGACAATCCCTACCCGAACCTTGAAGATTTACCGCATTACCCTCAATCCGACGAACTTCCGGAAGTACAATTTGCAGAGGAGTTTACCAATGCAGCCGGGCAATTTGTTTTCTGTGAGGATGAAGTACAGTTTATCGATATCCTGCTGAGCCTGGCCGAAGAGCGCAAATGGCGTAAAATATATTGCTGGGAGCCTGCCTTGCAGGATATTCTGATGAAATATGACTACCCCTTTTTTGAAACCGATAAAGATTTTGATCAGGCCCAGGTAGGCTTTACCTTATGCGAGGCCCTTATTGCGCGTAACGGAAGCGTAATACTTTCCAACGCTGATGCGGCCGGCAGAAGGTTAAGCATATATCCGCCCATTCATATTGTTCTTGCCTATACGTCACAGATCGTACCCGACCTGAAGGACGCCTTCAAACTGATCAAATCCAAATATGGCAACCAATTGCCTTCCATGATCACCACGGTTACCGGTCCGAGCCGCACAGCGGATATTGAAAAAACGCTCGTAATGGGCGCTCACGGCCCGAAGGAATTATTTGTATTTTTGCTCGAAGGTTAAACGCCCTGTTTAATTTTTACTAAAAACCCCCTGATTTTCAACTGATAACTGATTTGTAATAATCTTGTTAGGGACATCTTTCTTACATAAAATACCGTTAAAACACGGTATGCAATTATTTCAATATATTTTTAAATTGAATAATTATTAATTAAAAACCCTAACTAAAAATCATGGCATCAAAAATCGATCGTGATCATGCTCAGAGTCTGATCAACGAATTCCGCACCCAAAACAAAGCAGCCGGCGAACACGCCTGGAAAACCTATGAAGGACAGCATTTAAACGGATTTTTTATCAATAGGGAATGTTTAGAAAATCTGTTAAAAGACAAAGAAAATGCTGGAATACACGTATATTTAGCCAAGCATCCAGATTTTACTGGTAAACCGGACAAGGTCCATACATTGGCCGTTGTTGGAGCTAAGCCGAGTCCGGCAGGGGCGACTGCACCTTATACCAATGATGGGGATGTATATGAGATGATTCCTCCTTGCCCACCATGGTGCGGAACAATGTAGTTTTACTGTAGAGTTTAATGATAATCACCAAAATAGCATTTGCTGTATCATTATTGATAGCAATTTTAGGCATGGTTAGGTTTACAGCCCTAACCGTGCCTTTTAAGATCCTGGTAGTATTGATCGTGTTAGACTTATTTTTAACAACCCTTGTCAATTCATATATTATTAAGCTTTATAAAACAAATGCCCTTTTATCTCATATTCAAGCCATAGAAAGCTACACGTTTTACTCCTTATCATACTATTACCTATTCATAAATAAATATATAAAAAGGTCAATATTAATCTCTGTACCAATTCTTTTGTTGTTATCAATTATAAACGGCATATTTTTTCAAAGGTATGACAAAGTGTTTCCATCTTATATTACCTTACCGGCTCAAGTAATATTAACTATCTTTTCACTAATGCTATTCAAGCAAATGCTTTCTTATCCTACACAAGTTAATATTATTAGGCAAAGTATGTTTTGGTATAATACGGCTATCCTTTTTTTCTCAGCTACTATGTTTTTGAATCTTGCTTTAACAAACTATTACAGCGAGCATCTAAAGAAAAGTGATATCATATTTTATTTTTGGTACATAATAAATATAATATTTGATCTGTTGTTAGGCGTTTCGATTATGACAGACAGAAAAGCAATATTAAAAGCAAATACTTCATAGAATGGCAATTCAAACTGATAGTATAGGGCAATTTATATTGTTGACAGGAATTCTTTTCGCATTCCTTGCGGGCTCTATCATCTATTTTGTCATTTTATATCGCAACCGCCAACTTAAAAACAAGCAGGAGCAGGATGAACGCGAAGCTGCTTTCCGCCAGGAGATACTGAAAACCCAGGTTGAAATACAGGAACAAACCCTGGAGCACATCAGCAAAGAAATTCATGATAATATAACACAGGTGTTGTCATTCGTAAAATTATCACTGGGGAATCTCGGCAATACGCTGGATGAGGCTAAAAAAGCCAAGATAAACGAAAGCCGCGAACTCGTCGCTCATACCATTACCGATCTTCGCGACCTTTCGAAAAGTCTCAGTTTCGAACATATCGCGCAGATCGGGCTGGCAAAAACGATCGAGAAAGAGGTTGAGCGTATCAATAAAAGCGACCTGGTTGATGTGTCCCTTTTAACTGAAGGGCAAATCTATTCCTTAGGCGAGCAACGCGAACTGGTGTTGTTTCGTATCCTGCAGGAAGGCATAAATAATGCCCTGAAATACGCAAACGCAAAACATTTTAAAATCAACTTGCAGTATCAAGCCGATTTGTTTAATTTGACGCTCGAAGATGACGGAGGTGGTTTTTCACCGGATTTGCTTAATAATAAAAGCGGATCGGGATTAAGAAACATACAGAACCGGGCAGCAATGATAGGCGGAAGCGCCGTGATAGAAAGTGCGCCCGGCGCCGGTTGTCGTATAAGTGTCTCCCTAAATCCTTTTAAACAACTGTAATTGATGGAGGCCCCCATCGAAATAGCCTTAGTTGACGATCACCGCCTGTTTAGAAGCGGTATCGCCCAGCTTATCAATAATTTTCATCGGTACTCGGTGCTTTTTGAAGCAGGCGACGGGGAGGAGATGATACGCAAGATCCAATCCAGGCTGAAACCGCATATCATACTGCTTGACATCAATATGCCCAAAATGGATGGCATTTCAAGCGCCAAATGGCTGAGAACTAATCATCCCGAAATTAAGATCATCGTGTTATCCATGTTCGAAGACGCCGAGAAGGTACTTACTATGGTAAGGATGGGCGTCAAGGGATACATACTTAAGGACGCTGAACCGGCTGACTTTGAAGAAGCCCTGGTGAAAGTATCAAAGGATGAGATCTACTATCCTGAGTTTGTCACCAGGCATCTTGTTCAAAATATCAATATCGATTATACGCTTGCAAAACTGAACAGCCGCGAGATAGAGTTTCTCAAGCTTTCCGCAACCGAGCTTACCTACAAGGAAATTGCCGAGCACATGTGCATCAGCAACCGGACCGTTGACGGTTACCGCGACGCGCTCTTCGAAAAACTGCAGATCAAAAGCCGAATAGGGCTGGTGTTGTATGCCATAAAAAATAAGTTGATAGACGTGTAATATTTGCTAATATTTTTAGCAAATTTGTTTGATGTCACACGAAGAAAATCCCGAATTTTTTAAAGGGCGGGGCGCGCAGGTCAACGTTCACAACAAGTTCCTGAAAACCAAGTATGTACTTGATCATATCGAGGGGCTCGACGAGCCGATGCTGGAGAACACGGCCACGCAGGTCTATGAGGAAACCCCAAAAAAGATAGTCAGCGAATCGGACAGCCCCGATCTGTGGCACATGTTTTCCATTAATCCCTACCAGGGCTGCGAGCACGGCTGCCTGTATTGCTATGCGCGGAATTCTCATGAATACCTGGGTTTCAGCGCCGGTTTAGATTTCGAACGGAAGATCGTCGTAAAACGTAACGCTGCCCAACTGCTTGAAGAATATCTCAACAAGAAAAGCTATGAGCCCGTATGTATCATGTTGTCTGGCAATACAGACTGTTACCAGCCGCTGGAGCGCAAGCTGAAGATAACCAGGTCGCTGCTGGAGATATTTCTCAAATACCGTAACCCGGTGAGCATCATCACCAAAAACAACCTGATCCTTCGTGACCTGGATATCCTGGCCGAGCTTGCCAGAATGAAACTGGTGCATGTGAACGTGTCACTTAACTCGCTCAATGAGCAACTACGTCAAAAGCTGGAACCGAGGACCGTTACGGCAACCGGCCGTCTCGGCGTGATCCAACGGCTAAGCGAGAATGGCGTACCGGTGCGGTTAATGGCGGCGCCTATCATCCCCGGTTTGAATAGCAATGAAATACCATCACTCATTAAAGCCGCCGCTGACAGGGGCGCACTGGGAGCGGGATTTACCATTGTGCGGCTGAATGGCAGTATAGCCGAAATTTTTACCGACTGGATATATAAGACGTTTCCTGACCGTGCTGAAAAAGTACTAAACATGATCAAAGCCTGCCACGATGGGAAACTGAACGACAGCGAGTTCGGCAGGCGTATGGGCGGTGACGGGCGGCTCGCCGAGTCGATACAACAACTATTCCGCATGTCAGTAAACCGCTTTATGGGCGACAGGGTAATGCCCGAGTATGATTACAGCTTGTTTGTTCCGAAAGGAGGCAAGCAGACTTCATTGTTTTAGAAACGGAAAGATTTACGAAGTCTTAAAAACTTCGTAAACTGGGTACGATCAAACAAAAAAAGCGCCCTTTCGGAGCGCTTCAGTATTTTTACTCCCCGTTCAGGGGGCTGGGGGGCTAAGCAGTTTCTACTTCGAGCGCCATTTGCTCGTCAACCAAAATACGGCCGCAATGCTCGCAAACGATAATCTTCTTGCGCTGGCGGATATCCGACTGGCGTTGCGGAGGGATCTGGTTAAAGCAGCCCGAGCATGAGTCACGCTGGATGGTTACTACTGCCAGACCGTTTTTTGCGTTTCCGCGCAAACGATTGTAAGCGGTCAGTAAGCGCTCCTCGATGTTCTTTGAAGCTTTTTCGGCTTCGGATTGCAATTCGCTTTCTTCTTTTTCGGTTTCAGCAGTGATGGTACCCAATTCCGCCTTCTTGGCGTCCAAATCGCCGCGGCGGCCTTCAAGGTCAGCAAGCGCCTTTTCGTAAACCTGGGTTTTCGTGGTGATCTCGTAACCGAATTCTTTGATCTTCTTCTCGCTCACCTGTATATCCAGACCCTGAATTTCGATCTCTTTCGAGATCGCATCGTATTCGCGGTTGTTTTTTACTTCGTTCAGCTGCGTTTCGTACTTCTTGATATTGGCCTGTGCGTCCTTGATCAGGTTTTTGCGGGTTACAATATCATCTTCCAGGTCATCCAGTTCATTTTTGATCTTTTGGATGCGGGTTTCCAGGCCTTCGACGTCATCTTCCAGGTCGGCCACTTCCATTGGCAATTCGCCGCGTACCTGGCGTATTTTATCGATCTTGGTGTGAATGGTTTGTAGTTCGTATAAAGCTTTCAGCTTCTGTTCTACGGTTTGTTCCATTAAATAAAATATTTTATGGGGTTGGTATTAATTTCTGTTAAACGGACGGCAAAGTTAGGAAATTTTTTCTTAATAATATCATACAATAATTGCGCCGTAAATTGCTCACTCTCAAAATGTCCGATATCAGCTATCACGATGCGCCCTTCGGCGTCAAAAAACTCATGATATTTATAATCTGCCGTCACAAACATGTCGGCGCCTGCTGATATAGCGTTTTTCAGCAGGAAGCCTCCGGCGCCACCGCAAACCGCCACACGTTTTACATTCTTTCCGCGCAGGGCTGTATGCCTGATAACACGCGCCTGCATATTCTGTTTTAGCACAAACAGGAATTCTTCTTCTGTGATCTCTTCCTCGAGTTCCCCGATCATCCCTGAACCCACCTGGTTATGCTGGTTGGTCAGTTCATACAAGTCGTAAGCCACTTCTTCGTAAGGATGCGCCAGGAATAGCGCCATCAGCAACTTGCTTTCGATGGAAGCAGGGTACACCGTTTCAATCCGTACCTCATCTTCATAATGCCTTTTGCCCGGTTCACCTACATAGGGATTAGTATCTTCGCCGCCTTTGAAGGTACCCTGCCCTTCGGCATTGAAGCTGCACTCGCTGTAATTGCCGATGTTTCCCGCGCCGGCATGGAACAGCGCGTTCCGAACTTGTTCCGCTTTATCAGCAGGTACATACGTCACCAGCTTTTTCAGCAAACCAGTTTTGGGCGCAAGAATGCGGCAATTGGTCAATTCAAGGGCCTCGCAAATTTTGGCGTTCACACCATCCATTACGTTGTCAAGGTTGGTATGAATGGCATAAATGGCAATGTCGTTTTTAATGGCTTTCTCAACTACGCGTTCTACATAAGTTTTACCGTTCAGCCTTTTTAGCCCGCGAAAAACGATCGGGTGATGAGAAATGACCACCTGGCAGCCCTTATCGATAGCTTCGTCCACAATCGCCTCCGTACAATCCAGCGATAGCAGGGCTTGCTGAACTTCCTTATCCGGGTTACCTACGATGAGCCCTGAGTTATCATAATCCTCCTGGTAGGCCAACGGGGCGAGGCTTTCGAGATAAGAGGTGAGTTGGGATAATTTCATTTTGTACACGAATTTCACAAATTGGGGCGAATTTCACGAATTATACAGCCTGAAAAATTCGATGAATTCGTCCTTTTTAATTCGTGGCATTCGTGTAATTAATTTTAAAAGTTGCTGCATACCGTAACCCGTTATTGCTTTGCAGCGAAGCCGGGATCGTTACGGAAACATCCCCGCCATTTTGAGTCCATTTCAGTTTTTGCTTAACACCAAGCAATGTTACAGACCTTACTTTTGAAGTATTTCCGATCGGGATAGTCACCGTAGCAGGCAAACTCACTCCATCTTCTTTTGACAACAGAAAAGCATATTCTGTTTTTGCATCGGCCGACCGGGTAAAGAATATATCCCCGACCGAATAAGGCGCAACAGCTTTAGATGCATAAATACCCTCCCCGTTCACCTTCATCCATTTGCCGATGTCGGCGAGCCTTTCGTAAGCCACAGGATCCCAGTCACCATCCGGCCCAGGTCCGATATTCATCAGGAAATTCCCGCCGCGAGATACGATCTTGATAAGCAGCTGCACGATCTGCTGCGCCGATTTGTAATGATCGCCGGGCACATAGCTCCATGAGTTGCCCATCGTCATACAGGTTTCCCAGGGATGGCTCAGCGGCGTTGCCGGCACCTGCTGCTCGGGCGTAGTATAATTTTCGTATTCACCTGTTACCGTCCGGTCAACGATGATCAGTCCTGGCTGTTTGGCCCTGGCCATGGCCGCTATTTTTGCCATATCGATATCCTGGTCATATTTGATGCCCTGCTGCCATTCCACACTTCGGTCCACCGTTTTCAATGGACGAACCCAGCCCCCATCGAGCCACAGGATGTCCATTTTGCCATAGCCGGTCATCAGCTCGCCGATCTGGTTGTAAGTGAAATCCTTAAAATGCTGCCAGCGTTCCGGGTATTTCGCAGGGTCGTAGTTTACGTTTCTGTCTTTCGGCGGAAAATACGGCCACCAGTAATCCGGACTATGCCAGTCGGGTTTGGAGAAATAGGCGCCTGTCATAAAGCCTTCCTTTCTAAACGCATTGAATATCTCCAGTGCAACGTTGCTTTTGGGATTTGACGAAAACGGTGTTTTTGGGCTGGTTACTTTATAATCGGTCTGTTTGGTATCGAACATGCAGAAACCATCGTGGTGCTTGGTGGTGAAAACCACGTATTTCATTCCCGCGTCTTTCGCCGCCCTTACCCATTTTTCCGGGTCAAAATGTGTTGGGTTGAAAGTCGTCTGCAGGTTTTCGTAAGCTTTTTTGTAGGTATTGTAATCGGCGCTATAAGGACCTTTGCGCTGCGTCCAGCCTTCGTCTTCGGGACAAATGCTCCAGCTCTCAACTACGCCCCACTCGCTGTACGGCCCCCAATGCATAAACAGGCCGAATTTAAGGTCCTGCCAATGTGCCAACTTGTGCAGAACGGCTGTATCGGTTGGTGCGACGTAGCCATCGTTTTGCTGGGCATTGGCAGCATTTAAAAACAAGACGATCAAAAAAAAGGCAAGCAGGTTTCTCATAACAAACGAATCTATGGAAACATTTGCAGATATTATCCGGCCTTGTGTTTCCAAACAACTTTTTGCACCGACTGGTGTGGCTTGGCTATGATATCCCCGTATAGTTCGGGCTTTCGGGCATTGATATAACGATAACCGCCGGCCTGCGTTAGCTTTTCAGGAGTGATGGTCGCTATCACGATCTCATCATCAAAACTACGGCATTCGGCTACAATATCACCAAAAGGATCGATGATCATCGAGCAGCCGTTTTTCAGCTGGTCCGCATCCATCCCGATAGGATTCGAAAATACGGCGTATATAGCATTATCATAGGCACGGGCAGGCAGCCACTTCATCAGCCATGCGCGGCCCTTCAGACCGTCGAATTCCTGCCGTAAGCTGGTTGGATCGGCTTCACGGTTTTCCCATAATTTGGGATCAACGAAACCTGCACCGGGGCGGGTTGACGGGGTACACATGGTGACATGCGGCATGAAGACGATATCGGCGCCCAGTAGTTTTACCGCGCGAACGTTTTCAATGACGTTATTATCGTAACAGATCAGGATACTGCACTTCCAGCCTTTGATGTCGAAGATCACGTATTCGTTGCCGGGATTGATATGATCGTTTATGAATGGATGCAATTTGCGGTGCTTCGCCACCAGGCCGTTTTTGTCAACACAAACTTGTGGTTTGTATATCCTGCCATTTTTGTCCTTTTCAAAAAGTCCGGCCAATATTGTTATGTCGTACTTTCCGGCGATCCCGATCAATCTTTGTACACTCGGGCCGTCGGGAACATACTCGGCCATCGCCAGCATTTGCTGTTCCGAATAGGGTATGGCATGGGTATAACCGGTAATGGAGCACTCGTGAAATGCAATTACATCGGCACCCTGCGAGGCGGCCCGGGCTGATAGCTTTTCAATTACCGAAAGATTGTAGGCTTTATCACCACTCTTGTTTTCGAACTGGGCGGTGGCAATTTTCAGGTTTTTCATTTTCTTTTTTTTTCTCAAAATTAGCTCAGTCAAAAACGTTTGAATTGTATATTTCCGACCCGCCGGGATATTATTCTATCGAAAGTAAATTTACAGCAAGCGGATTACTGGCTGATAAGTATTGCGTAGGCGTTAACCCAGTCGCCTGCTTAAAACTATGTATCAGGTGTGCCTGGTCGTAATAGCCTGATTCCAGTCCGGCCATGGTCAGCGATGCCGTTTTACCTTCGGAACGGATAAGTGATAAAAAATAATGCAGCTTGACGATCTGCAAATACTTCGCCGGTGGGATGCCGATAGCCGTTTTAAATAAGCGCTCCAGTTTGCGCTCGGTAATCCCGGTTGTATCCTTAAGCTGTTTGATAGTTACCTGTCCCTTGGCCTGTATAACCGAGCCCATCACCTGCCCGAGCTGTTCGGTATCAAGCTTTGGATTTTTCAGCATGCTTTTGAAGTACTGTTCTATCAGGTTAATTGAGGCGGTGTATGATACATCCGCTCTCAGCTCATCATTCAGCGAATTGATCCGTTCGCCATAAATTAAACTTGCGTCTACTATTTGGCCCTTTACTTCATCAGCCGGCATGCCATACAACCGGAAGAAACCGTATGGGTGAAAAACCACGATGACTATTTGCGTATCCACAGCACTGAACACATCACGATAATCTGTCAATTGCCCATAAATGAAAACATTGGGCAGGTCGCTAACCCCATCAATATTTTTCACTTTCAGCTGCCCGCTAACCACAAATACCATCCCGGTATTGCCATCGGAAAACAGGCGCAGGGTCTTACCCGGCGGGCATTTCAAAAACAGGTAATGTTTAACGCAAAAAGACCAGGCCGGTGACGATGGGAGCTGCATATTACTGATACCCGACCAAGTTAACTAAAAATACCTGGCGCCAATTGTATATTTCCGACAGCGCCAGGCATTATCAAGCCAAAATCCTTTGGTTATTAGTTGCTCATTTTAGCTATTTGAAAGCTTTCGTAAACCATTTTCTGGTTGTATTCGAGTGTTAGCGACTTGTTATTTACCAGGTCAACGATGGTTCCGATGAGGCAAAAACCGCCTGTAAAAAAATAAAGAATACCCATTGCCGTCTGCCCGAGTATGAAACGCTGTATGCCGGCAATGCCTAAAAAGCCGATTATCGTGAATATCAGGATATCCTGTGAATTCTTGCGCTTACCCGTGTAGGTCATATAGAAGTATTTCTGCTGGTTCTCAGTAAGTTGGGACAATGCCTGCTGCACATACCCAAGTTCTTCGGGCGTCATGCCCGCCAGCATCATATAAGGGTTGTTATTTTGAAATGAGTCCATGATGGTTGGTTTTAAAGTTGAGATAAAACTAAGATAGAACTAAAATAACTGAAAGACAAAATTGGCGGGAATTATCGTCCGGTCGGTGAAAAGCCGGTTTTTGACGGCGAAACTTGACTCACTTTAATACGCTTATCGCCCGAAGCTCGTTGATTCGCTGGTGCGACAATTCGTAAATACGATAAACGATAATGGCAAGGGCGGGTATGCCCAGCCAATGCGCATGCCACGAATTCCGTATATCTCCCCGGAACAGCCACGAGATAGCGTGCCCCAAACCGCAGCCGGGACACCAGGTAATGCCCATCGCCTTAAGCGGGCACAGGCTAAAGTGCACTTTATTGGCCGGATCGGTCGTAGCCAGCGCGATGAGCCCTGCGATCCAAAATACCAGTTCGAAATATTTGGAGAAAAATCTAATCGTCGGTTTCACTCTCTTCAACTTCGTGCCGGTGCATAAGCAGCAGTGAAACAGCCAGCGATGATAACACGCCGATCAGCAGGGCGGCAAAGATACGGGCAGAAAAATCGGCCCAGTTAACGCTTTTGGAGTCGATATAATTGATATAAACTATGCCCACGAAAACAACGAAAATGCCTGCCACGATCAGTATTTTAAAACTATGGATCAGCCCTTCCAGGAAATTCATTTTACCGTGCATCTCATTGAAAGCATAATTCTTAACCCCATAGTACAGCCCCACGAGTGGTATAAGCACAGATACGAATTCGATAGGCGAAACTTGCGGGCTATTGAATGGAATATGCATCAGGCGCATAATAAAAAGCCAGATGCCGCTAAGCACCCCAATGATCAGCCCCGGTATAATTGCGTTTTTCATATTATATTGTTTTAAAGGTTAAACGTTTATGGAATAGGCAACGCTGCTACAGGTGATAAATGGTTATATAAATATACGTGTTTATTTGATGTGATTTACAATATCAATAAAAGTGATTTTTGATACCCTTTGTTTTTAAATGATACCTGTTTTTTGGCACAATAGGTTGCCCGATGGCTTTAAAAGCGTCCTTTTTGCTATATTTGCAGCGGTTTGAATATCCGTGATATCTTAGAGCGATACAAGGCTGATGAACGGGTAACGGCAGTTGCGCAGGCGCTCAATGCCGGTAAAAACCCAAGGGTTCAGCTGCGAGGTTTGGTCGGATCGGGAGATGCGACGGTGGCGGTAGCTTTGTATTTTCTGCTGCACCCGCACATGATCTTCGTCCTTCCCGACAGGGAGGAAGCCTCCTACTTCCAGGCCGACCTGGAAAACCTGACCGGCAAAGAGATCCTGCTTTTCCCATCTTCATACCGCAAAGCTTTTGAATTTACCCAGCCTGACAGCAGCAATGTGCTGGCGCGCGCCGAGGTGCTGAACGAACTCAACCATTCCTCTGAATTCGGCAGGATCATCGTCACCTACCCCGAAGCGATGGCAGAAAAAGTGATCGACCGGGCGTCTCTTGAAAAGAATACGCTTGAGATCGCGGTCGGCAACAAGCTTAGCATCGATTTCATCAACGAATTTTTGGTAGAATATGATTTTGAACGGGTTGACTTTGTGTATGAACCCGGGCAGTTCTCCGTACGTGGCGGCATCGTCGATATTTTCTCTTTTTCGCACGATCTGCCCTATCGCGTAGAGTTCTTTGGTGATTTCATCGAATCGATACGAACATTTGAGATCGAGAGCCAGCTTTCGGTGGAACAGGTGAAGAGCATCACTATTGTACCCAATGTTCAGTCGAAATTCCTGACCGAGCATAATATATCACTGCTCGAATATGTAGATCCCGGCACACAGATTTGGATAAAAGATGTGCAGTTCACGCTAGACATCGTCAAGAGCGGGTACAAAAAAGCGGTAGAACTGTGGAAGGCGCTATCGTCTGATGAAAAGCAAAAGAACCCGGAATGGATCGATCCTAAATATGGTTTTACGGACGAGAAGCTGATAGCCGACCGATTGCATGACTTTCCGGTTATTGAATTCGGCAAACAATTCTTTTACCAGGATGCTCAGTCAGTCGATTTCGACATGCGGCCTCAGCCGTCATTCAACAAAGATTTCAACCTCCTCATCCATAATTTCCGGAACAACGAAGCTGAGAAGATCGAAAACTTTATCGTTACCGATTCAGCGAAGCAGGTGGAACGGCTTTACGCTATCCTGGAGGATCTGGACAAGACCATAAAGTTTACGCCGATCAGCATCGCCTTGCGCGAGGGCTTCGTGGACAGGGAGCAAAAAATAGCCTGCTATACCGACCACCAGATATTTGATCGTTACTATAAATACAAGCTCAGAAAGGGCTACCAGCGTTCGCAGGCTATTACGCTGAAGGAACTACGTGAACTGAAGCAGGGCGATTATATCACACATATCGATCATGGTATCGGCAAATACGCCGGGCTGGAGAAAGTGGATGTGAATGGCAAAGTGCAGGAAATGATCAGGCTGATCTATGCCGACAACGACCTGCTATATGTGAATATTAACTCGCTGAACCGCATTTCCAAATACAGCGGCAAGGAGGGCACTGTGCCGAAGCTGAATAAGTTGGGTACCGACACCTGGGAGCGACTGAAGAAAACCACAAAAAAAAAAGTTAAGGACATAGCCCGCGACCTCATCAAGCTGTACGCCTTGCGGAAGGCCAAACAGGGAACGGCCTTTAGTCCAGATACCTATTTACAAAACGAGCTCGAGGCTTCGTTTATCTATGAAGACACGCCCGACCAGGAAAAAGCCACCGCCGATTTCAAACGTGACATGGAGTCCGGGCATCCTATGGACCGCCTTATTTGCGGGGACGTTGGTTTTGGTAAGACCGAGGTGGCTATCCGAGCAGCATTTAAAGCGGTTTCGGATAGCCGGCAAGTAGCGATTTTAGTTCCAACGACCATCTTGGCCGCACAACATTACAAGACATTTTCGGACAGGCTGAAAGGCTTCCCGGTGAATATCGATTACGTGAACCGCTTCAAATCGAGCCGGCAGATCAAGGATACGCTGGAAAAATTGAAGAACGGCAGAATCGATATAATCATCGGCACGCACCGGCTCGTAAGCAAGGATGTGAAATTCAAAGACCTGGGCCTGATGATCATCGACGAGGAGCAGAAATTCGGTGTTACCACCAAGGAAAAGCTGAAGACCATGCGCGCCAATGTGGATACGCTGACGTTGACCGCCACGCCTATACCGCGCACGCTTCATTTCTCACTGATGGGGGCACGTGACCTGTCCATCATATCAACTCCGCCGCCGAACCGCCAGCCGGTGGTTACTGAATTGCACGTTTTCAACGATACATTGATCAAGGAAGCAGTTGAATATGAGATCGGTCGGGCCGGCCAAGTATTCTTCATCCATAACCGTGTAGCCGACCTGATGCAGTTGGGCGCGCTTATCCATAAACTGGTGCCCAAAGCGCGCATCGGTATTGCGCACGGGCAATTGGAAGGCGACGACCTGGAAGACGTGATGCTCAAATTCGTCAACGGTGAATACGATGTATTGGTTGCTACGACCATCATTGAGGCCGGGCTGGACATTCCGAACGCCAATACCATCATCATCAACCATGCGCACATGTTTGGTTTGAGCGACCTGCACCAGATGCGGGGGCGCGTGGGACGGAGCAACAAAAAGGCTTTCTGCTACCTGTTGAGCCCACCGCTTTCCACCCTCACACCGGAGGCCCGCAAGCGCCTGAGCGCGATCGAAGAATTTTCCGACCTGGGCAGCGGTTTCAACGTCGCTATGCGCGATTTGGACATCCGCGGCAGCGGCAACCTGCTGGGCGCTGAGCAAAGCGGATTTATCGCCGAGATCGGTTTCGAGATGTACCACAAGATACTGGACGAGGCCATACAGGAACTGAAGGACGAAGAATTCAAAGGACTGTTCCAGGACGAAAAACCGCGGCCATATATTTCTTTTACGCAGATCGATACCGACATGGAATTGCACATACCGGACGAGTATGTGACCAATGTCGCCGAACGGTATAACCTGTATGCCGAACTATCCAAGATCGAGAACGAAACCGAACTGCAGGCCTTTGAGCAGCAACTGCATGACCGTTTCGGGCCCGTTCCGCCGCAGGTAAGCGATATGCTGAACACCGTGCGCCTGCAATGGCTGGGCAAGGCCATCGGGTTCGAAAAGATCTCATTGAAAAAGAACGTCCTGCGCGGTTACTTTATCGCCAGCCAGCAATCGCCGTATTTTGAGACTGCGATGTTCCGCCCGGTATTATCGTTTGTTCAATCCAATCCACGCCGCACCAACCTAAAGGAAGTTAAGAATACGTTGCGTATCAGTATTGATGGTGTAAACTCCATTGATGAGGCGGTGGAATTGTTGGAGGAGATTTCCGGGGCGGTGCGGGTTTAGGCACTTTCAATCGTTTTTTGTCCTTTTCTAAATAATCCAAATGGTTTCAGTCAACCTAATTGTCTTTAAGCACCTTTTCTTGCCACATAACGCTTTTGTTATAATAATTTCCGCTAAAACCGCTCGTTTCGTTTAACGGAAATATGATTTCCGTTCGATAAGGTATGCCAAAAATCTTTTGCGGGGTCCACCCGATCATTTTGTCCAGGCCGGCAAATATTGCGTCTTTAAGCTGCTGGTCCACTTCGCCTAAGACCTGGTAGTTGGAAAGATGTCCATCTTTTTCCACCACAAAGGATACGTGCATGGTATCCATTGACATTTTCTTTCCGTTGGCATCCCGCGGTAATTTAATATGGCTTCGGAGTACTTCAATAAATGTTAAGCCGCGGCTTTTGTAATGAGCTTTTTCAATTTCGTCCTGAAACGGATAGGAATTCCCTTTGCGGTCGTACCCAATGGAAGATGATAGGACTCCCTTTTTATATTGACATATATATTTGATCGTATCCGGAAAAAAAACAACGCCATGCCATTCCCCATCCATATATCCGTTTAAAATGGGACCTTCCATTTTTACGTGATGATAATTATTGTCATAAACTATCATTCTGCCATTGCCTTCAGTACTTATCTGGTTTCCGGTTGTATCATAGCATTCCCAGTATTTGTCATCTATCATTGTGCGCGTCTTCCAATAGTGCTTAATGCAGCAATAAACTCTGCCTGTGGGATAAAACACATACTCAAGTCCATCTTTTCTTCCCTCCTGGTAATGTATGATAGACGATTTTTTCCCATTTGGATAATAGGCGATGCAATCGCCGTCAAACATTACGACCCCGCTCGTCGGCCTGAGTGCGTTGGGCCCGGCTGCTGCTTTGGCCACTAGTTTAACTTTACCGTTTTTATAAAATTCCTGTATGTTGTATCGCTTATCGCCTGAATCAGGCGGCAGCACCAGCCGGAAAAAGTCGGCTTCGTCAAGCGAAGTCACACTCGCCGTAACACCGTTTATAACTTTAAAATACAATATTGTCGTGTCAGCGCCTTTTGCACAGGCGTAGCTTGCTATTGAAAGAGCGGCAACAATTGAAAGTAAGTATTTAAGCATTTGTTTAGGTTGAATGGTGAAAGTTCGTACCAATCTAATGAATATTTTATATAGTTACAACCTGCTCTGTAATCCATCTCCCACTGTCATCGCAACCCTCACCAAATTCTCCCGTGTATGTTTCATCGCCTCAGCTGTATCAAAAGGCGCCGTATTGATGCAGATCAACTCATCAAAATACTGGCGCAACTCGCTGCTTGCCTCAATTTTCCCTGCCAATCCGATCACTTTGACTCCTTTTCGTTTCGTGGCTACAGCCACGCCATAAGGCCCTTTACCCTGCAATGTCTGGCTGTCTAAGCTGCCTTCGCCGGTGATCACCAGGTCGGCGCGACTTAATGCCTCCTCAAAACTGGTCAGTTTAAGAAAATATTCTATCCCGTTTACCAGCTTAGCGCCAAGCCAGGCATACAACCCCGCTGAAGCTCCACCCGCCGCTCCGCCATATTTGACCTGGTCCATATTTCGCCCTGTTTGCAATGCTGTTACCCGGACGAAGTTTTCCAAAAAGTGGTCCAGCATCTTTACTTGTCGGGGCGAAGCGCCTTTCTGGGGTCCGAAAACCATCGCCGCGCCCTGAGGACCGAGCAGGCTGTTCGACACGTCGCAAAGCACTATTATTTCGGTGTTATGTATCCGTTCATCCAACCCCGTCGCGTCGACCCTAGCTATATTGATCAGTTGCTCCGGCCGGGCTTCCAGTTTATTTCCTTTTATATCCAAAAATTCTATGCCCAGTGCGTTCAAAATCCCGCAACCGCCATCAACCGTCGCCGAACCGCCCATCGCTATGATGACCTGTTTCACTCCTTTATCCAATGCCGCTTTGATCAGCTCGCCGGTCCCATAAGAAGAAGCCCGCATAGGATTCAACTCTTCTTTTTTCAGCAGTCGCAGGCCCGATGCATCTGCCATTTCAATAACGGCGGTTTTCCCCTGGTCGATAAGTCTGAGTGAAGATGAAATTATTCTGCCTAATGGGTCGCGCACTCCGCAGGGTACGTTATCTCCCTTGCAGTGTTCCACGATCAGGCTGCCCGTTCCGTCGCCGCCATCGGCAATAGGAAAAAGTTCAGTAGTGCACTGCAGATTTCTTTGTTTTAAACCCTCTTCAATGGCCAGTGCTACCTGCATTGCATCCAGGCTATTCTTAAACGCGTTCGGTGCGATGAGGATGTGCATTTAATTATGTCTGAACCTTGATTCGTAGGATTAAAAGATTACTTGATTCTTAAAGCATCTTGTTATTGTGAACACGTTTGAATTGCAAACTTCGGGAGCCAAAATTGATCAGTAAACCGATTTCCATCTTGTATGCTTCAAGGTAATTCATCGCCTGAGCCAGGTGCACATCTTCCAACGCTATTAGAGCCTTTAATTCAACCATTATGGCATTTTCAACAAAGAAATCAACCCGCCGCGTACCGATTTCTTCTCCATCATAATAAACCGGCATTTCCATTTCCCGTGCATAATTTAAGCTTGACTTCCTCAATTCAATTTCCAAAGCACGTTGATATATGACCTCCTGAAAACCATTGCCCAAAGTGCTATGAACTTTCATTGCGCAACCGATTATTTTTTCTGTTAAGGTTTGGTATTTCATGACTTCAAGGTAATCAAAAAATCATACGAATCAAGGTTCAGACAATTAGCGAAGTCGATCATTATAGCGCCTGTATAACCTAACCTATCGCCCGCGCTATATGCATCGAAAACTTGCGATTCCTTACCCGAGCTAAACTATTTTTGACAAAACATAAACCACCCCAAACGTCGTCAGGCCCATCAGGATGGTTGCAACGGAATAAACACGCAGCATCGTTTTCAGCTCCAGGCCGGCGAACTTATCGATCACCCAAAAATAAGCATCATTGGCGTGGGAGATCATCATCGAACCCGCGCCCATGGCTAACGCACACAGCAGTTTATCGTTGGCAGTGGTCAGACCCAGCGCGGGCAGCAGCGGCAGCACCAGCGACGACGCGGTGATGATGGCCACCGTTGACGAACCCTGCGCTGTTTTCAAAACCGAGGTGAGCAGGAACGGGAAAAACAGGCCCATGCTGCCCAGCGCCACCGATTGGCTCAGGTGGTCGCCGATCTTTGTTGCCGTAAGCACCGCACCGAACGCGCCGCCCATGCCGATGATCACAAGTATGCCGCCGGCCTTCTCGGCCGAATCACGCAGGATATGGCTTAGCTCAGCCATACTCCAGCCTTTTTTGCAGTTGATCGCCAGCAGTACACCTATGAGCAGCGCGATCACCGGGTCGCCCAGCGCGATGAAGACGGTCTGCCAGCCGGAATCAGCATGGTGCCCGGTGTTCAGGAACGATCTCATAGCGATCAGGAGGATAGGAACAAAAACAGGCAGGCAGGATTTTAGCAATGAAGGGCCGGCTTTTTTACCGATTTCATATTCCTCTGTTACCTGGTCGGCTGCTTTGCGACCGGCATAGTTAGCCCACAGGTTACCCACGATCATAGCCGGGATTGCCGTCAATGAACCGATCAGGATCAGTCGTCCAAAATCCACATCGAGCGCAGCTGCTGCAGCCGAACTGCCCGGATGTGGTGGTATGAGACAATGTACGGCGTACAGGCCGGTCGCCAGCGACACGGACATGGTGGCCAGCGGGATACCCGTTCGTTTGGCCATCGATTTGTTCAGCCCGCTGAGCACGATAAAGCCCGAATCGCAGAAAATAGGCAATCCAACGATAAAACCAGTAATACCCATCGCCCATGAAGCATAGCGCTTGCCCAAAAGGTCAAGCAATGCCGATGCCATTACGGTGGTACTGCCCGTATATTCGAGCAGCAAACCCAGTGTTGTACCCAATACGATGATCAGCGCCAGCGACTTCATGATATTCCCAAACCCGTCTTTGATTACCCCTACAACATCTCCCGGCGGTAAGCCTATGCCCAGGCCGACCACCAGGCAAGCCGCCAGCAATGCAAAGAATGCCGGTATTTTGAATTTTGTGGTGAGCAAAACAATAATGGCAATGCCCACAAACAGTAACGAAAGGATATAGGGTAGGGAGTGCGCCATGCCTGAACCGGAAATAATAGACAAGGTATTGAATTAGTCCGAGAGTCCGTGTAAATCGGAAAGCGCGATTCTTTTTGAGAATTCGACTGACAATAGAAAACCCCCTTTGTATCGCACATTGGGGGTTTACACCAATTGAAAAACCAAAACTATTGGCAATAAATGAAGTTTGCCAAAAGAAAATCGAAAGTATAGTTTGCCGCCTTGAGTAAAAATGATTACGGACACAACTGAAGATGACAGCGGACACATTTAATAAAATATCTGATGACGTTGCCTTTTTGGGACGGCGATAGAGCTGAATAATCCGCTTGCAGAAATCGCAATTTTCTTATATTTATAATCCCAACCCGCTTGATGTGAGAACCCTGGCCCTCCTCTTGTTGCTGTTCCTGCTTTCCGGCGGCACCTTCGCGCAGATGAGAACCGTACCCTCCGCGGATACGCTCAACACGCGGCTGTACCTGTACGCCAAAAACGCCCCCGAAGAGGTAACCCAGGATATTGACAAGCTGGTGGATTACTTAAAACTGCCCGGCACAAACCAGCGGGACGTGGTCAAAACCTTTGCCTACTGGATCATGCAGAACATCAGCTACGACATTAATGCCTTCTTCAGCAACACATTTAACCCCGATGGGGTAACCGGTACCTTACGCAACCGGAAGGGCGTTTGCCAGGATTATTCGGAGCTGTTCAAGGCGATGTGCGATCGTGTTGGCGTACCCTGTTACATTATCAGCGGCTTTGCCAAGGCATTCAATTATAAGCCGGGCGACCAGTTCGCCAAATCCAATCACAGCTGGAATATGATCTGTCTCGATGGTAATTACAGCCTGCTCGACCTGACCTGGAGCAGCGGATATATTATGTATGTGGATGACAACTGGAAGTATTTTATTCATCCTGACATTACCCAATGCTTCACCAAACCCGAGGCTTTCGTCGAAAAGCACCTGCCTTCGGACCCAAAATGGCAACTACTGCATTACCCGGTATCCATGCAAACCTTTTTGAGCACCGATGACCATGCGCTGATGCTGAAGGATTCGTCGTACTATTTCAACTATGCCGATAGCCTCTCCAATTTCTTTAAACTATCAGACGAGGCGCGGGAACTGAAATCGGCCGAAGACGCCTACAGGTTTTACCCGGTAATAAGCGATTATGCTTATCATTATTACAATATCGCCGTGAACTATTCCAATTCGGCCACCGACTCGTACAACGCCGCGGTGAATGGCTATAATAAGTCAGTCTCACAAACAGGCGCTCCGGAGGCCAACGGCGATTACAACAAGGAGGGGGTGCAAAAGGCTATCAACAACTACAGCAGAGCCATTCAATTACTTTCGAGGATCAGGAATTTCTCAGATGACCAGATCAATGCGGCCTACCTGATGCAAAAATGCAATACGGGCCTGGAAGCTTCGACTGAGCTGATGAAGACGCTTAAATAGTTGAATGGTTGATTGAGTTGGATTAAGTTGATTGGGTTAATTTAATCAACCCGCTTAAAAATCCCCTTGAGGTTCCTGCCCAGTTCCTGGTAATCCAGTCCGTAGCCTACCACAAATTCATTGGGTATTTCGAAGCCGGTGTATTTTATTTCGGGGATATTGGCCTCTAAAGCATCTGGTTTAAGCAGGAGGGTGCAAATTGCGATGGACGCCGGTGAATTGTCCTTCAGCTTATTGACCAGGTAGCGCATGGTATGGCCGGTATCGATAATGTCTTCCACCAAAATAACGTGCCTGCCCCTGACGTCGGATTTCAGGTCAAGGTCGGTGCGGACGGTGCGCGTGCTGGTTGTACCGCCGTGGTACGAGGCCAGTTTTACAAAAGCCGTTTCACAAGCAATGGTGAGCTCCTTCACCAGGTCGGCCATAAAGATAAAGCTGCCGTTCAGTATGCCAACCAGCAAGGGCGTTTTACCGGCGTATTGAACATTGATCTCTGTTGCTATTTCCTGCACCCGTCGTTCAATGACGCTGTAAGTGATGGATAGTTCAAAGTCGAGGTCGGCGACACGGGTTTTCATGAGCTAAAGGTAGCGGTTTCCGCCTCAATTATTTACATTTAGCCATGCCAAAACCAGCCATCAACCGGCGCGAGGCCCTCCAACTGATAGGGACCGCAGCCACAATACCCGTCATCAGACGGGCGGAAAAAACAATCCTGCCCGCATCCGTACCCAATTTCACTTACTGCCTGAACATGTCAACCATTCACGGGCAGAACCTGGGTTTTATGAAGGAGCTTG
>JAFDZL010000452.1 GCA_018266935.1 Bacteroidota bacterium
GAGCGTTATCAATGCCGTCCGCAACAAACTTATTCTGCGTATTTTCGCCTGTGTAAACCAAAACCGATCTTACGAAAATAATTATCATAAATTACTTGCATGAATCATAGAAATCGAACGAACCGGGGATGGGAATGTGCTTTTGGGGTGAGGAGGAAACTTATACAACATGTACGGCATTTTACCGTCCTGGCGTATAAGGTTTCTCACTCGTACCTCACTCGAAATGACATATTTTTTCGAACGGCCACTACGTAATTTTCTCACGTTCAGTTTGAAAAAGCTTAAAACCTGTAGCTATTAGAAACTACTGATCTCCAAAATCTGCCGGATTGCAACCGCCGTATCTTCCGTCAAACACACCATAAAAGAAATGAAAAAGATAATCATCGCGGCCTTTGCTTTAGCAGCTATCGCATTCGGGCCAAATGCATTCGCTCAAACCAAAATGGTAGGCGGCGCACCTATGTACCCTACTAAAAACATTGTCGAAAACGCTGTGAATTCAAAGGATCATACTACCCTGGTTGCTGCCGTAAAGGCTGCGGGCCTGGTTGAAACGCTGGAAGGCGACGGTCCGTTCACGGTGTTTGCACCAACCAACGAGGCTTTCAGCAAACTGCCTGGCGGAACCGTTGACAACCTGGTAAAACCTGAGAACAAAGCAACATTGACCAAGATCCTGACCTACCACGTGGTTTCCGGCCGCTTAAGTGCCGGCGACCTGATGGCTAAAGTAAAAGAAGGCAACGGCAAAGCCGGGCTGACCACCGTTGAGGGCGGAAAGCTTTGGGTGATGCAAAAAGGCAAAAAGCTGTACCTGGTTGATGAAAAAGGCGGCAAATCATGGATCACTATCAGCGACGTGAACCAAAGCAACGGCGTTATCCATGTAGTGAACACGGTTTTGATGCCAAATTAATCAGTTGGCAATTTGCAGTTGGCAGTTTGCAGTGGGCAGTTGGCGGTGGGCGGTTGGCAGTCGGCGGTTGGCAGTCGGCGGTTGGCAGTAAAATAAAACAGAATCAAAAGTCTAATCGTGCGAACTGCCCACTGCAAATTGCAAACTGACAAAGAAGGCCCGTGCGCTCCGGCACACGGGCCTTTTTTGTCAATATCCCATCAAAATCAGGCGTTAAATTTCTTGCTGCGTGTTTTTAAATTATTTTTGCCGTGTTAATTTAGCGTGAACATGGGTTTACATCTTACCGAAATAGATAAAGTCGATCAAATAAACAAAGAAGATTTTGTCAATAATTACCTCAAACCACGCAAGCCGCTCATCATACGCAAAGCCACCGAAAGCTGGCCGGCTTTACAGAAGTGGAGCTTTGATTATCTGAAGGAAGTTGTCGGGGATATTACTGTTCCCCTGTATGACAGTTCAAAAGCCGACCCCTCTAAACCTATAAACGCGGCGGCCACTGAAATGAAGTTCGGCGACTATATCGACCTGATACAAAGCAAGCCAACCGACCTCCGGATATTCTTCTTCGACCCGATAAAACACGCGCCCAAACTGCTTGAGGACTATCGCTCGCCAACTAACCTGATGGGCGGCTTCCTTGACCGGTATCCCGCAATGTTTTTTGGCGGCGCAGGCTCGGTAACTTTCCTGCACTATGATATCGACCTGCCACACATTTTCCATACCCATTTCAACGGCCGCAAGCATGTAATCCTGTTTGAATACAAGTGGCGGGAACGCCTGTATTGTATCCCGTTCGCCACCTATGCGCTGGAAGACTATGATATTGAAAACCCCGATTTTGAGAAATTCCCGGCACTGAACGGCATCGAAGGGCAGCAGGCTATATTAGAGCATGGCGACACCCTGTTTATGCCTACCGGCTGGTGGCACTGGATGAAATACCTCGACGGCTCATTCTCCATTTCGCTGCGCGCATGGGATAAATCATGGGCCATCAAAGCACAAAGCCTGTACAATCTCACCATCCAGCGCAAGTTTGACGACATGATGAAAAAGAGCTTCAGCCAGAAATATATGGGCTGGAAGGAAGGCATTGCCATCAAACGCGCGAACAAGGCGCTGGCTGAAGGAATGCCTAAATAGTATCAATCCCTTCTTCCAAACAAAAAGGCGTGCGATACACGTAATGAGATCACATTGGTTGCCGGGTCGCCGTTAACAAAAGTGTGATCGTATCGAAGCCCAATATTGAACCTGATCCATCCCGACGGCTGAAACAAATACCCGACCGTTAACGCTGCAGCCGGCCCTGTCACTTTCTGCAACAGCGGCTGACCATTGGCTGTGTACAACGACTGGCCGCCCGGTTCCGATTCTTGTATATCCGTGCTTCCAAAAGCGTAACCTACGGCGGGTTCTATATAAAAACCAAAGCTATCATCCCGGTTCAGCAGGTGGCGATAACTGACCAGGCAAGGCGCTGAGTATATCGGGCTATCATCATAATTGAAAAAATGGAACCCTCCCTCTATAGTCACCTCATCATTTTGCGGGAGTTTGAAGCCAAAGTTTAAGAATGAGCCAAAACCAAAGACTGAAATATTTTGCCAGGTCTGCAAACCGTTGGGGCCGGGAAGCTGCGTTTTCATCATCAGCCTTCCGGCATCAATTTGTGCGAATGAAACTGAACTAAGACAAAGTGCCAGGGCAAATAACGATAGTGTTTTGTTTAGGTGCATAATGATCATCTTTAGGTTGGTACCAAAGATAGCGGAAGAGTTGAAATAACCTGCCCCCTATTTCATCAAATCGTTCAATTTTCTCCGGGTGTCCTCCGTTTCCTGTAAGCTTAGGGATTTTGTAAATGCGGCGATAGCATTTTTCTTATCGCCAACGGCCACATAATAATCCCCTAAACTGTCAAAGGCATTGGAGCTGGTGGGGTGGTTTTTGATATTCCGCATAAAGAGCTTATAGGCAATATCCATTTTACGCTGTCCCATACAATTGTAAGCCAATTCATTTACCGCATACTCAGTCGGCTCTACTCTGTAGCCCAATATTTCTGACATCCGGTTGTAATGAGCCGTAAGCGCCGAATCCTGATCCATCCCGGGGTGCCCGACGAATTGCCCCTCATCGAACCGATAAAAATCGAACAATGACAATTGTCCGTCATACTCAGCGATCAGCTCCACGTTACCGTGGCGCTGGTTTGGATAAAACCTGGAGGCCCAGCGTAAACCTGCCGGTTTTGCATCGCGCAGGGCATGTACAAAAGGTATTACCGCTTGCGTCACCGGCGCCAGTCCGGTTGTGTCCTTCAGTATGGATACCGTGTCCCACCCGGGCGGGATATTGTTGGCAATGGCTACAAACAGCGATTTATTCCTGAAATTGTGTTTTGGCAACTCCGCTTCACATTTTTTGATCCAGCGCTGCTGGTCCCACCAAAGGCTGGGATCGATAGCAATATAACCCTTAAATAAATCGGGATAATTGAAGAACGCGTTGATCACCGCCAGGCCGCCCAGTGAGTGTCCGCTAATTACACGGTAGCTTGTAGTGGGGTAACGGGAATCGATATACGGTATCAACTCTTTCCCAACAAAGGCCATGAAGTTTTCGCCTCCGCCGGCCTGCCGTGCCTGGGCTTCGTTAACGATCTTGTCGGGCTTTACATGCGTGGGTGTCAAATCGCGTTCACGATTAGTATTAGCGATACCCACTACGATCATCGGCGGAATAAGCCCGCTCATCTGCGCATTAATTGCTACTGCTGATTGGAAATGTTCCTCGCCATCCAGAATGTAAAGTACGGGGAAACGCTGGTCCTTATCCCCGGCCGGCACATGGACATAAACTACCCTTTTTTCTTTTAGAACGGAAGAATAGAGCGTGTCGGCCGTACCGATTACGATGCGGTTATCTTTTTGCGCAAATACCGGGAAGCTGTAAATAAGGGCGAGAATAAATGTTAGTTTTTTCATATCAGATTCAGATCAATAGGTCACCGCGTCTTTGCCGTTGGTAATTATTTTTTGATAGGGATGCCCGATAAAATTGGCGATCAACTGGTCGCCATAGCGTGTATTCAGTAGCGGGGCGTGGGTTTTATCGGTAAAAAGAACACGCTGGCTGTTGGGCATAAAATGACTGATAATCCCATCGTACCGGCAATAGGGGTCAGTATCGCCCATACCAAGTAGTGTCGGAATATTTGAAAACACGGGAGTTTTGGCGACCGGGTCAACCGGCTTTACGTTCCAGCATTTGCATATCGGATGATCTACATTATTGAAATGATAACCCGCCAGGTAAGGAAAAATCTCGTTTTGCTTATCGATTACGGCCTGGTTTGCATAAGCTATTTGCTCAGAGCAATACATCGAATAACGCATCCCGTTTGCCGAAGTGCCTGCGTTGAAAACACCATCGAAATATTCCTTCATATAAACATCGCGTTTACCGGCTATCACCTGCGTTATCACGTAAGGTATGTTTTTCAGCTCGCGATTGCTTTGCAGTTTATCCACCAGCATGTCGATCAGCTCATCGCGCGTATAGCGGATCCGGATACTGTCAGGTTTGTCTTTTTCTTTGTAATTGATATAGAAACTCTGGTTGCCTATCGATGTAAAATATCGTTGAAAACGCTCTTTGAGGTTCCCATATAAAGCTTTGCCGGTCGAATCCCGGTCACAATTACTGAATATCCTGTTAAAAGCCTCATTGATGCTGAACAGCGCGTCCTCTTCATAGTTGACGTATCCCGGTAGCGCCGAATCAAGCACAACGGAACGAATATGCTGCGGGTAATTGCGCATCACGGTCATCATCAGGCCGCCGCTGTAAGATATGCCGATCAGGTTGATGGAATCGATATTCAATGCACGGCGCAGGTCTTCAATGTCTGCGGCGTTTTCAATCGTATTGTAGGCATCAAGGTCTATACCTTGTGCGACCAGCCTTTTTCTGCAGGCTTTCACGCCCACCAGTGTCATGCTGTCTTTATTCAATCCTTTGCGATATGCCTCTTTTATTGCATCGGCCACTTCGTAACAATCCAGCCGCGGCACTGCGTTCCAGGTACCCCGCTGCTCGAAGGCGATATAATCGCGGTCCTTAAGAAATTGGCGATTATGAATGAACCTGACACCGCCAAGCGAACTTGCGCCAGGGCCGCCCGCGGTGTACAGCACAGGATCTTTATGCTTATTGGGATTATTGCTTTCGACATAAATAAAAGGCAGCTTGATGGTTTTACCATTGGGTTTGTTCCGGTTTTCGGGAACGATAAGATACGCACAGCTGGTTTTGTAGTTGCTGTCGGCTTTGAAAGCGCAGGCGCAGGGCTCGATCTTAGGTGTATAGTTTTTTTGCTGACCGAAACTTTGCTGAAATAGTATTACTAATATGGGTATGATTATCAAATACTTCATGACAAATTCTTTTCAGCAAAATAAAAGCCCGGCGAGAAAGAAATTTAGTAAAAAACGGACAATCTTAAGCAGCCTGTTCGATAAGTTTCTTGCCGGTAAAGTTCACCACCTCTTTATAAAAATGGCTCATATCGTAATAGCCAAAATCATAAGGACTAAAATCACCGGCTTGCTGAACATAGGCTGTTAACGCTGTTCTTGCGCGCAGTACAGCAAAGTAGTTTTTTGGTGATATGCCCACTACCCTATGAAAATAGCGATTGATCGTCTTTGAACTGACGAACATGCGCTCAGCCATTTCGCTTGTGTTGGGCAGCATCCCGTTTCGGGTGTAAAGCCCGATGCAATCGTGGACAAAACGCAGGTAATGATCTTCGTACGATCTTTTGGCAAAAGCATCGATCAGGAATTGCTGCATCAACGCACAGCGCTCTTCAAAAGTGATCGGTTGTTTGACCCTTTGCAGGAGTTTATATGGGAGTATTTCGCCCAGATCGACAATGCTGTCCAAACATTTCAACTGGCTGACCCCCAAAACCGCCTCCAGCCCGCCGGGATGAAACTTAACCGTGAAAATGTTATCCGAAGGCGTGTTATATCGCTCGACGATAGAATTACGAAGGATGAGAATATCTTTTCCGGCAGGGATAAATTCCGGCTTGCCGCCTACCGTTATAATATAGGGCGCACCGAGGTTGATGTAAAAAGTCGGCGTCCAGCTGGCGAACATTTTGACGGAAAAATTTTCTCCGGCTACGTACTTTTTGGTTGCTTCGGGTGAAGATTCGGAAAAGAATTCGATATGTTCCGCCAGTTCCGGGCAGGCCTCGCTGAACGTGTATATCTTGCGGATGTTATCAAATATTTCAACCATCAACCATAAGACGGCTTGTTTCCAAAATCGTTACATCCACGCAGGAGACGCAAAATTTTGGTAACTATATACCACTTTACACCATTATTTTTTAATTTTAGTGTAAAGTTGTTCTAAACAAAAGATGCGTCTTATGAACAACAAATTTAAGGCTTTTTTGGCGAAGTTTTCTTTGCCTGATTGGTCGGTTGTTTTACAATCGGTGTTACTTGTGATTGCTGGCCTGATTTGTTTGATGACTCTACTTGATTTTTTTTATCTGCATTGGGCACCCTATTGGCATTGTGGTTGTCATTAGGGCAACCTCGCCAGTATGTTAGAATAACAATTATAAGAGTAACTATACTTATATATAGAGCAACATTACTAATCTTTAAATTTCTTTTTGGAATTGTAATCTTATCATAAAATTCCATGCCTTCGGCAGTAATCAACGCTTCCCATTTAAAAATTTGCTGCACACCTATATCATTTGGTTTCCTATGGGTATAATATTTCAAAAACCCCTTTTCTTGTAATGGATATAGAAGTATATTAAATCTTTCATGCTGTTTAGAAATAGAATCTTCTGAATCATCTAATCTTGGGAAATATTCCGATAAGGTATCGGTAATATCTGTTTTATAATGTAATCCCTTTTTATAAAGTAATTTTAGAATATCGAACGTTCTGTTGACATTTTCCATAAAAAAAGAGGCTTGGTTGAGCCTCTCAAATTATGAATAAGTTTTTGATAATCAATCTTTAGGATTGTAGTTTAAAGCCTTTTGAAGTTTAGTATTAAACTCTGATAATGGCTCTTGTTCATCGGATTGTTCTGATTCCTTTTTTTGGCCTATAATATCCCCGAACAAATCTCTTTGTCCTTCAAACATCAGATATTGCTTTGCAGATACCTTTGGGGTTGTTTTTTTGAATTTTGGTTGTACGGATAATTCCATTAGGTCTTTTTGGAACTTTTTACCGAATAACTTTAAAAATTCGTTCCAATCTGATGATATGTTCATTAAGGTTATGACCGAAATGAGTTGTTTTTCAAGATGCGGTTCACCAATATCCAAAGTAAGACTTTGGTGTAGTCGTTTTGTTTTATGCCCAGCATCGCTTTTAGGTGTTATTCTTTCCAGTTCCTCTAATACGCCTTTAGGTAGCAGATTATAAATTAACTTTTTTGTCCAAGTGCCAATAACACCTGGTCTATTTTGTATTCCGTTTACCGTGTAGTCCCATCCGTTTAATCTAAATATTTCTTGATAGAATTCATCCGGGAACCGTTTTTGCCAAGGCAGCAACTCTTTTGAGATATATGCACTTAATATTTTTTGCAGTTCATCTTTTTCTCTGTTATACTGATAGCCAGTTGCTTCATCGACTAAAGCTATAATACCTATTGTGGCAAAGCCCCTGACAAGTAGTTTTGCCCTATCTGCAATGTGGGTTTGATTTGATTTAAGTGCATTTGCCTCTTGAGCATCTATAAATACATAACAGGTAGATGGAAGCAATTTAGCATTGTAGCCTATTGCCTCATTTCCATTTAAATCAAGAAATCTAAATGGTTTTGAATTCTCTATTAATTCGCTGCTAATGAATGGTTTAAGGTTATCTGCACTTAAAAAAACAGGGATTTGGAATTCATCATCATATTTACGTCCGCCTTTTGCTTTTCCAGTTCTACCTAATGCCCGTAAAAAACCTATTCGTGACAAAACCCTTTCGCCATTATCAAGATTATAAGCTGTAATTTCAAACTCACCTATTTTTATTATCCCGGTGTGTGTTGCCTTTGGCAATTTTTCATCTTTCATTTTGTCAATTCATTATACGTTAAACGATTAGTGCAATTAGCTAATAGCAAGTTGAAACGGAACAGGTCAGTTTCTTTTCTGCTATTGAAGCGGAAAGAAAACTCATCGGCATACTTCTGTAAATGCTTAGTTGAAAGGTAGTGATAAGTACCGATAACCATACGGTCAAACAAAGAGAAACAACCCTCAATGCCATTGGTGTAATAGTGTCCGCGTCCGTATTCTTTTTTGCCGTGATCTACAACCCCGTGATGTGCAAATTCTTTGCCTACGGTTACGTACGTGTTGGCTGTATCTGTCATTAAAACGCTTTCGGTATCAACGTTAGCCCTAACTAAGTCGGGCACAAAATCGGTAGGTTTAACAGCCTGTAAACGCAAACGGCTGTCACGCTCTAAGTAACCAACCATAACTGTTTTATTATTGTGGCGGTCGGCTTTGTTTTCCAGTATTTGTGCGCGTTTCTTATTGCTCATATTCTTAACCTTGCCACCTAACACCGTTTCGTCAACTTCGACAATTACACCCGAACCGCCCAGCTTATTATCATTGTTAGGGTCGGTTTCAATAGTATCAATACCAAAGCAATTGCGTATCCGTTGGAGCATAAACCAAGCGGTTTTCTGTGTTACATTAAGATCGCGGCCTAATTGAAGTGAAGAAATGCCTTTTTTGTGACCTGTTACAAGGTAGATAGCAAGAAACCAAGTTTGTAATTCAACTTTGGTATTATCAAATAGGGTAGCGGTACGAACATTAAAGTATTTACCAGTATTGCGGCATTTGTATTTGTTGCCAGCACACTTGTAAACCTTTGAAGTTTCGTCAAATGGACTAACTACATTGCCGTTCCACCTGATTTGCTCCAAATGATTAATGCAAGTCTGTTCGTCAGGAAATGCTTTGATTAACTCTCTTACCGATTTAAACTCTATATTTATCATTGCGTTGTGAATTACAATATAAATATAGAAGTTATTTACACAACTTCCAAATTTATTTTGAACTTTTTTGTGTAAAATGGTATATAGTTACCAAAATTTTGCATCTCTACGAGGTATGATCACAAACGATTTTCCACTCTCCGTTTATCTTGCGGAACCATAAGGTGAAATAACCACCCGGTTCATCCTTTTCGCGCTTGAGGTGCCATCCGCCCAGGACAAAGGCATTATCGGCATCCAGCACCTTCACCTGTAGGATGGTAAATGTCAGTTGCCCCATGGCTGCTTTATCGGGATACGATTTTTTATAGCGATCATACGAACCCTGCCAGCCATAAACCGGCGCTGACTTGCCCACAAACACCAGCGAATCCGATTTCCAGTAGCCCTGCATAAAGCCGTCTATATCGGCTTGGTTCCAGGCATCCTGCTGCTCGTGCAGCACTTTCAGAATAGCATCCCGGTCCTGCCCAAAGCAAAAAAATACGACGAACAGCAAACAAAAAGAGAGAATAAGCTTTTTCATGCTGAAAGTTAGGTATTTTTAAAAACCTTTTACCTTTGACCTTTCAGCTTTCACCTTTATGAAACAGGTCCTTTGTTTTGGCGAGATCCTTTGGGATACATTTGAAGACGGCAAAAAACCCGGCGGCGCACCGATGAATGTGGCCATGCACCTGATGCAGCAGCGCGTGGATGTCGCTTTTGCAAGTCGTGTCGGCGAGGACGCTCCGGGAGATGAACTGGTCGAATACCTGAAAAGAAATAACTTATACTCTGACCTTATCCAGCGCGACCCGCAATTGCCGACTTGTGAAGTGACCGTCGAACTGGATGAGCACCAGCATGCTACTTATATTATCCCTCAGCCTGTTTCCTGGGATAATATACAGGCTGATGCCGCATTGGTAAGCGCTGCGGAAAAGGCTGCTGTTATCGTCTTCGGCAGCCTGGCCTGCCGCGAAGAAATTAGCCGCAATACATTGTTGAATCTATTGGATGAAACCCGGGCGCTCAAGATATTCGACGTAAACCTGCGTGCACCTCATTACACTTTAGCTACGATCGAAACACTTGCGGCAAAAGCCGACGTTGTAAAAATGAATGAAGACGAGGCGGCGTTACTGATCGGCGGAAGCAGTCGTTCGCTGAAAGAACAGATCACCGAATTCAGGCAAAAGTTTCATAACAGAACCATCTGCGTCACACGCGGCGAGCGCGGCGCTTTGGTTTGGCACGACCATGAATTTTATGAAAATCCTGGCTGCCAGGTTGAAGTCGGCGACACCGTCGGAGCAGGTGATTCGTTCCTGGCGACTTTCATTGCAGGCATGATCAAAAAAGAGCCTATGCAGCAGGTAATCGATAAAGCTTGCGCAGTCGGCGCGTTCGTAGCCGGCCGGCGCGGAGCCAATCCGCCCTATGATGAAAACATCAAAAAGCTTTTAGGACTGCCCTGATCACCAATTAACTAATCACTGGTCACTAACCGCATTGTCATTTTTTCCTAAGATTTCTGCTCAAAAAGGCCTCGCCAAACTTTTAAAAGAAAATAACCGTTACCTTTATATTTGAAAGGATAATGCATGCGTGGTTACGGGTTTTCGAAGTTCACTCCGAACCAATTACCCAAAGGCGGGTTCGACGAATTACTTAAATTATTTCTTGAATTGCTGAATTATACGTCGGGCGATGCGGGCGAAGCTTTGGCCTGGATGAACGAGCTGGACAAGCAATACAACGTTACCAATGACGAATACGGCATGGGTAATTTCATCGACGACCTGAAGCAAAAGGGCTATTTGGACGAGAATAACGAAACTGGCGAGTTTAAGATCACAGCCAAAACCGAGCAAAGCATCCGGCAATCGGCTTTAGAAGAGATATTCGGCAAGCTGAAAAAATCGGGCAAAGGCAACCACCGTTCACCGCAATCGGGCCAGGGTGAAGAAAAGAACTCCGAACGCCGTGAGTATGAATTTGGCGACAGCCTGGAGCAGATCGATATCACGCAATCCATCCACAATGCACAGATCAACCACGGCATCAACGATTTTATGATGACCGAGCGTGACCTGGAAGTGGAGGAAATGGATTACAAAACGCTTACCTCCACCGTGCTGATGATCGATATATCGCACTCGATGATCCTCTACGGCGAGGACCGCATTACACCGGCAAAAAAAGTCGCCATGGCCTTAGCGGAATTGATCCGTACCAAATACCCGAAGGACACGCTGGACATTGTAGTGTTCGGAAACGACGCCTGGCCGATAGCCTTAAAAGACCTGCCCTATCTTCAGGTGGGGCCGTACCATACCAATACCTACGCCGGGCTTGAACTGGCGACCGATCTGCTGCGCCGCCGCAAAACGCACAACAAGCAGATATTTATGATAACCGATGGTAAGCCGACCTGCTTGAAAGAAGGGACGCGCTACTATAAAAACAGCATCGGCCTCGACCGTAAAGTGGTAAACAAAACGCTGAACATGGCCGCGCAATGCAAACGCCTGAAAATACCGATCACCACGTTTATGATCGCGAAGGACCCATACCTGCAGCAGTTTGTACGTAAATTTACCGAGACTAACGGCGGGAAGGCTTTTTACAGTTCGCTGAACGGCCTGGGCGAATATATTTTTGAGGATTACATTCGAAATCGCCGGCGCACGGTCCGGTGAGTCCGAAAGTCGGGAAGTCGGAAAGTCCGAAAGCCTGAATTGCATTGAATAACATCTTCCGGACTTTCGGTCTTGCGGACTTCCGGACTAAAAATGAACTAATGACGAACAAGACAGATATAAAAACTTTAGGCGAATTAAAAAAGTCTGATTATAAAAGCAGAACCGTTAAAGACGAGTTGCGCCACAATCTCATTCAACAATTACAAAAACAGGAAGGTGGCTTTGAAGGCATCATCGGCTTTGAGGATACCGTTATTCCCGATCTGCAGACTGCCATTTTATCAAGGCATAACATTTTGCTGCTGGGTTTGCGCGGGCAGGCTAAAACACGTATTGCCAGGCTGATGGTAAACTTGCTGGACGAATATATTCCTTACATTGAAGGGTCAGAATTGTATGACGACCCATATAATCCTATCTCCTGGTACGGTCGGAACGAGATCGCCGAAAAGGGCAATGAAACGCCGATTGCCTGGCTGCACCGTTCCGAGCGTTATACCGAAAAGCTGGCTACGCCGGATGTCACCGTCGCCGACCTGGTCGGCGACGTGGACCCGATCAAGGCAGCTACGATGAAGCTGCATTATTCGGACGAACGCGTAATCCACTTCGGGCTGATACCACGCGCACACCGCGGCATTTTCGTGATCAACGAATTACCCGACCTGCAGGCGCGTATCCAGGTTTCGCTGTTCAATATTTTGCAGGAAAAAGATATCCAGATACGTGGTTTCAAGCTGCGGCTGCCGCTGGACATACAGTTTGTTTTCACCGCCAATCCTGAAGATTATACCAACCGCGGTTCCATCGTAACACCTCTAAAGGACCGTATCGAAAGCCAGATATTGACCCATTATCCGCGTTCGATAGAAGTTTCGCGCAAGATCACCCAGCAGGAAGCCTCGCTCTCGCCGGAACAAAAGATCGTTGAAGTAGATGGCCTGGTCAAAGACTTAACCGAACAGATCGCTTTCGAGGCGCGGAATTCGGAATATATCGATAAAAAATCGGGCGTTTCGGCAAGGCTTACCATCTCGGCTTATGAAAACCTGGTGAGCAATGCGGAAAGGCGTATGATCATCAACAAAGAATCCTCAACTTTTGTGCGGATAACCGATTTTCTCGGCGTGATACCCGCGATCACGGGCAAGATCGAATTGGTTTACGAGGGTGAGCTGGAAGGGCCAGCCAAAGTAGCCAATATGCTCATCGGCAAGGCAATACGGACGCTGATGCTGCAATTTTTTCCTGACCCCGAGAAGGCGAAAAAATCAAAAACGCCAAATCCTTATGCCGAGATAGTCTCCTGGTTTGGCGATAGCAACGCTGTTCAACTCAATGACGATCTTTCCTTTGATAATTATAAAAAAGCGCTCAATTCAGTCGCAGGCTTAAAAGAATTGGTGAAGAAATTCCATCCAAATCTTGCAGCCAACCAGCAACTCCTGCTCATGGAATTCGTATTACACGGGCTGGCGGAATTCTCACAGCTCAACAAAGGTTTCCTGGACAACGGGTTCGCGTTTTCGGACATGTTCAACAGCCTGTTCAACCTGGAGCCCGACGACGACCTGGATATAGACGATGACCGCTATTGATTTTAATTGATGGAACAAGCTTTCTCTATTGTCCTTATCGGGTGTATTGTCCTGGCGTTTGATACTTATCTGATCAAAGGCCTGCGCATCGCGCTTCAAAAGTGGAAATTTTCGCGGACAAAATATTTTGCCATCATTTACTGGTCGCTATCGGTATTCATAACCGGCGGCCTGTTCGTTAGCATGTTTGCACGTACAGGTTTGGCTATCCGTTCGGCTTACCTGCTTGTATTCTTTCTGTTCGTCTCGGTAAAAGCTATATTCCTGCTCTTTATGCTGGCCGACGACTTGCGCCGGTGGATCAAAAGGAGAAAACAACAACCTGTACCGGTTGAGACTGATGAAACTATCCCCCTTGCCCCGCCTATCAACCGGTCCGAGTTCCTGATGAAAGCGGGATTACTGGTAGCAGCCGCGCCTATAGGCGGAATGGTTTATGGTATGGTTTCGGGCGTATATCATTACCGCGTAAAGCGCCAAACCCTTTACCTGCCCAATCTGCCCAAAGCTTTTGACGGCATAAAGCTGGGGCAGATATCAGACATTCATTCGGGCAGCTTTTACAACAAAAAGGCGGTCGAGGGCGGTATTGACCTACTACTGCGGGAAAAACCCGATGTTATCTTTTTCACCGGCGACCTGGTGAATGACTTTGCGCGCGAAATGCTTGATTACCAGGATATTTTCAGTAAAGTAAAGGCTCCGCTTGGCGTCTATTCCTCACTTGGCAATCACGACTACGGCGATTATTTCGAGCAACCGGATGCATGGTGGGTGAAAAAAAACTTCAATGACCTGATCGATACGCATAAGAACATGGGCTGGGACCTGATCCGCAATGATCACCGGAGAATAAAGGTCGGCGGCGAAGAGATCGGCATCCTGGGCGTCGAGAACTGGGGTGCACTCAACCGGTATCCCAATCGCGGGCGTATAGACCTGGCGATGAAAAACACCGATGACCTTCCCGTAAAATTGCTGCTTTCACACGACCCGTCGCACTGGAGAGCCGAGGTATTGAAGCACCCGCAGATCGACGTGATGTTCTCGGGGCACACGCATGGTATGCAGTTTGGCGTACGGACTAAAGGCTTCCAGTGGAGCCCGATCAGGTACATTTATAAAGAGTGGGCCGGCCTTTACCGCGAGGGCCACCAACAATTATATGTGAATGTGGGCTATGGCTTTTTGGGCTACCCCGGACGGCTTGGAATATTGCCCGAGATCACGATATTTGAGCTGAAAGCCTCGGCCGATCCGTCACTGCAAAAACAGGCTTAACGGCGGCAGCAAGGGCATTTTTCATCCGCCAATGAGAAAAACATTACTGCCCGCGCTCGATCTCCTGCTTTTCAGTAATGTTTTTATGGGCTTATGCGCCGTGGCGCAGGGGCTGCTTACCTTTTACCTCATCGGCTCAAAGCCGGCATACCCTGTTCTTGGGTTGCTGTTCACTTCCACTTTGGGCATCTACAATTTCTGCATACTGATCACCCGGCCCAAACACCCTGAACTGTCGCCCCAAAAACGCGTCCGCTGGTTCTTCGCGCACTACAGGCTCATGGTCACCCTTACCATCGTTGCCATGCTTTCGCTGGCGCCGCTGTTCTTCCTTGTCTCACTTTCGTCTAAAATACTGCTCATCTTCCTCGCGATACTTTCGTTCGCGTACGGGCTTCCGTTATTTGCCATGGGCGACCGCAAGTTCGGCCTGAGGAATATTCCGGGCCTCAAGCTATTCCTCATCACGCTGGTTTGGACCCTGAGCATCGTGCTGCTGCCGGTGCTTGAAGCGCAGGCCAAATACCAGACCATCATATCGTTCAGAGACGTCACGTTGCTCATCTCCAAAAGATTTCTCTTCATTGCGGCAGTAGCTATACCGTTTGACATCCGCGACCTGTTCGATGACAGGCAATTCGGCCTCAAAACCATCCCCGTTGCCCTGGGTGAAAAGAATGCCTACCTGTTTTGCCAGTTGTTACTGGCCGGATACCTGGTGCTCTTGTTTCTGTTCAGGAATAATGGTTTTAATACCGACTTCGTTGCATTAGCACTAAGCATTGTCCTCACCGGATGGCTTATCTTCCGCTCGAAATGGGAAAAGAATGAGTATTATTATTTTCTCTATTTAGATGGTGTGCTGATCCTGCAATATGTATTTGTGATTGGGTTCAATTGGTTGAGCGCTTATTGATGACCCGACCTTAGTGTTGCCCCTACGGGGCATAATATTATTTTTCGATTCTTTTCTACCGACCTTAAGCCCTTACAGGGCTATATAGATGGCGAATCGTATTTTGGCTGTAATAATGAGAATTGCTATCGAATGAAGGGCTTTTTGCTCCGTAGGAGCAATAGGTCGGTAGAAACATATAAAAAAAAGATTTTGCCCCGTAGGGGCAATACCTATTCGAGAGGCTTGAATATATATTGCTCGTCATATTCAACCTCAAATTGCTCAAGGAACTTTCTATATTCCTCCAAGAATGTTCTCTTTCTATGATGTTCTTCCTGGTGTTCAATATATTCCGCAACCACTTTAATTTGCGAACGGGAATATGAGAACGCGCCATAACCTTCCTGCCATCGAGACGTGGATGGAGTGAATTTTTGATTATTTATCCATTCAGATGAGTCTCCTTTAACATCTCTCATTAAATCAGATAATGATTGATTCGGCCTGAACCCAAAGAAAAGATGCAAATGGTCAGGCATGCTATTTATGGCAATCATCTTATGACCCTGGTTTTGAACAATACCCGTTATGTACTGATGAAGCCTCTCCTTCCAATTGGGTTGAATTACAGACGAGCGATATTTTACAGCAAATACACATTGAATATGTATCTGGGTATAGGTATTAGGCATATCCTTGCTATTCATCAAGTAATGCCCCTACGGGGCATGAAATATTTTTTTATTTTTCTGCTACCGACCTTTTGCCCCCAAAGGGGCAAAGGCAAATGCGGGGCTTCCTATTACTCCACCACCGGCAAGCTGATACACGAAGCAGCATTCGCTGAATGATAGATCATTTCCGTTGCTTTCTGGTAATCGCTTGCATTCGCCTTGAAAATATTCGGAACATATTTCTGCGGGTTCCTGTCGATGATCGGGAACCAGGTACTTTGCACCTGCACCATGATCTTGTGTCCTTTCTTGAACACGTGATCAATGCCGTGCAGGTCGATGGTGTATAATTCCGGTTTGTTTGGTGTCATCGGTTCCGGGTGCTCAAAGCTTTTTCTGAACCTGCCGCGGAAAACATCGGCTGCTATCATCAGTTCGTAGCCGGACATTTGCAGCTCTTTTTTATATTCCTGCGGATAAACATCGATCAGTTTTACCACCCAGTCGGCATCTGTACCGCTGGTCGCAGCGTAGATTTTGGCTAAAAGGTTACCGGTTACCGTTACATCCTGCGTCAATGTGTCGGTCTGCCAGGTCAAAACATCCGCGCGGCTTTGCGCGAAACGCTGATCGTACGTCAGCCAGAAAAACCAGCGTGAACCCGGCCCATACGTTTCTTCAACCGGCCTCTCACGATAGGGAACCGGTTTAGCAGGGTCCGAAACATAGCTATCGAATGGTTTGCTTTCTGTAGCTGCCGGCGCATTAAATGACAGTTTGCCGTTCGAATGCAAATAGATGTTTTTCACCTTTGACTCTTTCGGCGGCCATTTGCTGTAATTCTTCCATTGGTTTGAGCCGGTCTGGAAGGTGATCGCTTCGGCAAAATTGCCATCACCTTTACCCTTCAGGTACCAGGCGAACCATTTGGCCTGTATTTCTTTGCGGAAGTAAACACCTGTCTTTTGATCGTCGAATTTGATATTGCCCAGGCTGCTGCCATCGCCGCCGGCCCAGCCGCCGTGCCGCCACGGACCGATCACAATGAAGTTACGGTTATGCCTGTCATTATTTTCCAAAAATTTATACGCATCCTGCGGGCCCACCATATCTTCCTGATCCCACCAGCCGCTTACGTGCTGTATAGCTACTTTGGGTGAATCGAGCCGGAAATGCAATGACTGTCTTTTCCAAAAGTCATCATAATTCGGATGCTCCACGTAGGAATTCCAGCTGGGGAGTTTGCCGTGCACGTATTTGTCGTTGATATTCGATAAAGGCCCCAACTTCAAGTACCAGTCATAGGTATCGTAATTGCCAAACCGGAAAAGGGAATCTGTTTTTGATATTTCCTCCATAAAGGCGTACTCAAACGCGTAGCTTAATCTAAAGGCGCCGTTATGATGCAGGTCGTCGTTCATAAACATATCTGATGGCGTCGCCTGTTCGGAAACGGCGACCATCGCCGGGTGCGGGTCCGCCGCCGCGATGATGGTGGTCCAGCCATCATACGAGATACCGTATTCTCCCACTTTTCCGTTATTGTTCGGCACATTTTTCAGCAGCCAGTCGATAGTATCGTACGTGTCGCTGGCCTCATCGATAGATTTTGGATCCTTTTTATCCCTGCTCATGCGCTGCATTTCGTATTTGCCTTCAGATTTATACCTGCCGCGGATATCTTCAAAAACAAAAATGTACCCCTCTTCGGCCATATCCCGCACATAGGCCATGTGCTCAGGGCTCGGATACTTGTCGACCCCGTAAGGCGTACGCAGCATCAGGAACGGCAGTTTTTCGGTTTGATTTTTTGGAGTGAAGATGACAGCGTGCAATTTTACGCCGTCGCGCATCGGGATCATCACATCCTGTTTGCTGTATTTGTCCCCGGTTGAATTTTGCTGTCCGAATGACGAAAGTGTTATTAGCAGAAAAAGAAAGGTGAAAAGCGGTTTCATAGCTTTAAATTGAGGTGGTTGCAATAAATATAGCAACAATACTTTTAATTTGACATCGCAAGTCTATGGCCGCCAATTACAATAATTCCGCCTGGTTTTATGATCGCCTGTCGAAAATGATCTATGGCAAAGCCCTGGTGCACTCACAGGTTTGCCTGCTGCAATTCATTCCACCCGAGAGCAGGATACTTATCGCTGGTGGCGGCACAGGCTGGATATTGGAAGAGATCGCCAACATTCAGCCTTCGGGTCTTACTATCACTTATATCGAAGTGGCCCCGAAGATGATGGAACTATCTAAGAAAAGAAATGCCGGGAATAACGAAGTCCTCTTTATTAATGATGTCGTCGAAAATGTTCCTTTGCCGGATGATTTTGATGTAGTGATCACCCCTTTCCTGTTCGACAATTTTACCGAGGGTAATTTCCAGAAGATTTTCGCTCACATCCACAATGGGCTAAAGCCGGGCGGTATTTGGTTAAATACTGATTTTCGCCTGACGGGAAAATGGTGGCAAAAAGTATTACTGAGATCAATGTTCCTGTTCTTCCGGACGCTATGCGGCATTGAAGCTAATAAGTTGCCGGATATCTGGAACACTTTTGAGCGATACGGTTGCCGGGAAATAGAAAAAGCCCCCTTTTTTGGAGACTTTATCTTATCTGTTGTTTACAAAAAACAAATTCGAAATTGAAAATCTCAAATTCGAAATCATTCATAAACGAACTTATACCCTATCCCCCTTACCGTTTGCAGGTATTGCGGCGAATCGGGGTTGTTCTCGATCTTCTTGCGCAGGCGGACGATGTGCATGTCCAGCGTACGGGTATTCACGTCCGCATTGTATCCCCACACTTCCATCATCAGTTCTTCGCGGTTGATCACCTTGTTCTTGTTCTTCAAAAAATAAAGCAGGATGCGGTTCTCTAAAATCGTAAGCTCGATCTTCTTGCCATCCCTGATCAGCAGGTGCATATTGGGATGGTGCTCCATATTGGCGAACTTGTAGGATTCGGATTTATCGCTGTTAAGTGAAAACTTGATCTTGTTATCGATCAGAGCCACCAAAACGTCCATATTGAAGGGCTTAGTGATGTAGTCGGAAACGCCAAAGTTGTAAGCCGCAATCTTGTCCACGTCCTGAGCCTTGGCGGTCATCATGATCACCAGTTGGTCGAAACCTTTTTCGCGGATCGAACTGCACACGTCGGCTCCGGGCTTGCCCGGCAGCATCCAGTCGAGCAGCACGATATTTGGCTGCTGTTCCAGTATCATAGCTTCCGCATCATCGCCGTTATCGGCTTCCAGCACTTTGTACCCTTCCGATTGCAGGCGCTCGCCCACCAAAAAACGCAGGTTTTCGTCATCCTCAACCAGCGCAATTTTTATTTCCTTGTCCATAGTTTTATCCATCATGTCACTCGGCGGCTTCGTAGGGTAACGTAACTATGAATTCCGAGCCTTCATTTATTTTAGAGTTAACGGTTATGTCGCCATCCATAAAGTTAACCAGTTCCTTACAGAATGCCAGTCCGAGTCCGGCACTCCCCTGCTGATTATACTGGTTCTCGACCTTGTAAAATTTTTTAAATATATGAGTTATTTCCTCTTTCGCGATGCCTATGCCCCGGTCGGCAAACGAAAAAGCTATGTCCTTCTTATTTTTTTTTACATTGATTGCCAGTTCCTTCCTTTTCGGATTCGAATATTTATAAGCATTCTCCATCAGGTTCTGAAACAGGCTGCCCAGCAGCACCGGGTCGGCGTAAAATTTGACTACTCCGTGTATGCTAAAGTTTATTTTGAAATCAGGGTATTTTATTTTAAAAGTATCGATATAACCTCGCACAAAATCTTCGACCACGATCTCTTCCTTTTTGGCTTTTATCGCATTGTTCTCCAATTGCGTGAACGACAACAACGTATTCATCAGGTCGTTCAGCCTGTCCGCTTCTTCGTCAAGTATCTTCCCGTAATGTTTCCGCTGCCGCTCGCTCAATTCGGTATCGCTGCGCAGGTTCGACCCGGCTATCTTGATCACACTTACGGGCGTTTTGAACTCGTGTGTAAAGTTATTGATGAAATCGTACTGCAATTTGAACAGCCTGATATTAACGTTCAAATTTCGGTAAATAAGCCACCCGATCAGGATCAGGAAAATGTAAATAAGGAGAACCATGGCGCCAATCGGCATAAACCTTCGGTTGACTTCGGCATTCAGGTAGTCGTGGGGCGACGTAAAGTACAGCTTATAGTTTGAAAACGCCCCCGGAAACGGTGACTCAGCTACGATGTTTGTATTGTCATTGTCTATCGGATCGTAAACAACCGGCCTTATCGATACATTTTTATACAGTTCCGGGTGTGTGTTCTTCACGATCAGCCCCGACCTGTCGAGCGTAAACGTTATCATATTTTGCGCGTAAACCGCATTGCTGTGTATGTTTTTAAGCAGGTCCTGGTAATGTTTAATGTCCTCGCGCCGCGGAATATTCAAATAGATGATCTTTTCGGGCTCGATATCATAAAAGGTCTTGAACTTCTGGTCCTGTGTTGGTTCGCGGGCTGTATCGGCATCGGCGACGAATGTTTTCAGCCGGGCCGACATCATCTCGAAATCACTGAAATCTGACGCACTGCTTTTCCTTGAACCTACAACGCCCCCGTTGCCCGGCGAAAACTGATAAATCGCCTTAACTCTAACGTCAAGGTCGCGGGGCTCTGTCGCCGTCGGTACGGCTATGTCTATAGCATAAAACGTAGTGCGTTTGACAAAATGGTAGGTTTTAAATACCGAATCGGAGTACTTTGCGGCAGACGCCGAATCGAGGAAACCCTGGTAAAACGTGATCTCGGGAATGGTGTTATAAAAAAGGTCGTTATAGGGTTTCGTGGTTTGATCCAACACCTCGCTGTTTTTCGAGTTGAACTCATTTTCGACATATTTTTCGGTGAGGCTGTAGCTTATAAATAGCGCGACAATGAACGTGACCGATATGAGTATCAAAAACGCTATGATCAGTACAAAATTCTTCCGGTAAACATTCTTATCTTGCTGCATGGCGCAGAGTATTAACGTTTAACCCGCATATTATCGTCCAGGAACTTTTCTATCTGCTCATACATTTCCATCCTGTTGTGCTCGTTCCTGAAAACTGTACGTTCGTTTGGCTTTAAAATATATGTTACAGGGACATTTTGCTTCTTAAGCTCACGTACAAACTGGTTCAATTCGCTGATGTTGGCGCGCTCGTCCCTGGCGCCCTGGAATATCAATAGCGGCACCCTGATCTTTTCGGTATGAAACACGGGCGATATGGCCCGAAGCTGTTCGGCGTCTGTCTCAGGATTGCCGATCATTTCGTACATCATTTGCAGCCTCGGCTTAAAATATGGGGGAACATCTTTGATATAAGTGAAGAAGTTAATGAGCCCGTATTGCACCACCGCGCAATTGTATAAGCCCGGATGCGCGGAAACGCCATACAGCGCCGAGAAGCCGCCGAAGCCACCGCCGTAAATAGCGATCTTGTCAGGATCAGCAATTTTTTGATCGATGAGCCATTTCACACCGTCTGTAATATCGTCCTGTATCTTGCCTCCGGCCTGTTTAAAGCCCGAACTGTTGAACGCTTTGCCATAACCTGCCGATCCGCGGTAATTCACCTGGAAAACGGCGTAGCCTCTATTCGCTAAAAACTGTACTTCGTCAATATAGCGCCAGGTATCACGTGTGCGCCAGGGCTGGTCGTGCGGCATCACGACAACGGGCAGGCCGGTAGTATTGGAACCTTGTGGCAACGTAAGATAACCATTGATTAGCAACCCGTCTCTCGCCTTAAATGAAACCGGCTTCATGGCACAAAGCTCTTCGGGCTTGATGCTCGAATTGATATCGCCGAGTTTCGTCAGCTTGCCGGCTACGGTTTCGTACAGGTAATATGTACCGGGATTGCGATCGGTATAGATAAAAATGATGAACTTATCCTCCGCGGTATCACGGCTTACGATATTAATCTCGCTGCCGGAAAACTTGCGCGCAAGGCTGTCGTACATCGTTTTGATGGTATTATTCAAAAAAAGCTTGGTAGGCTTTTCCTCTTCACACACCGCCAGTTCAAGACAACGTTTATTTCTCGAATAGTCAACTCTTGCGATATCTGCTTTATTACAGCTGAGTATGCTTTTGATCTCTTTGCCACTCGATCCATCGATCTCAACCAGGGTGGTTTTGTCCTGGTTCACGTTCGACATCGCATAGAAATTATCCTTTTCGCCAGTAAACGCTACAGGCTCAACCCTGTTCCTGAAATTATTGCGAATAATTGGCTTGAACGGTGACTTATCATCCGGACGGAACAATATGGTTTCATCGACGCCGTCCGACGACTTTACCAGGCGTATTTTCCCATCATCATCGGGGAACCATTCCGTAATGTTCCCGGGGTTGGGCAGGTACATCTTCAATGCGCCGGTGCGGATGTTCAGCCGGTAAATATCAAAATTAGCCGGGTCACGTTTATTCATACTCAGCGTCACGATATCCGGCTCCTGTTTGTTACGATTGTTTAACAACCTGATCCTGCCCTTTTCTATCGAAAGTACTTCACGCGTTTTTAACGTGTTGATGTCGAGCGCGAACATTTTGAACTGATCCAGTTCGACGGCATCCTGAACAAATACGATCTGATTACTGTAAGTCCACGAATAATCGCGCACCGGGTAGTCGGTAAAAGCGGTGGCTACCTGGTCTTTTCCGTCAGCCAGGGACCGTATGAACAGATTTTGCTGGCCATTATAGGGCTTGGTATATGATATATACTTCCCATCAGGAGAGAGGCGGAAGATGCTTTCCTCAGGCGTCTTGAAAAAGTCGCTTATGGGTATCTGTCTCACCTTGTGTTCTTTACACGAACCCAGGGCAAAAAGCGATACCGCAAAAAGCCATATATATATTTTCTTTAACATCCGAAGCAGCCAAAGGTAAGGTACCTGTAGGTTAAACTTAGCTAAATTAGGTTACTCAAACAAAATGTCACTACAATTTTACTGCTTTGAAACGTTATATAATAGCAGTATGAATAATATGATAACGGCATAATTGTTTATTTTTGATAAGATGAAGAAGGCGGCGCTGATTATTTTTTTCCAGTTTTTCCTGGCTACCCTATTGTTTGCACAAGGCGATGATTTTGCGCTTGCGCGCCAGTTTGCCGCCAATGGCGAACAGCAAAAGGCCCTCGATCTATACCAAAAACTTTACAAACAGGATAACGAGACTTATTATCCATATTATGTTACCACCTTATTGGCGCTGAAAAAATTTGACGATGCCGAAAACATCACCAAACGGATGGAGCGCAAACATCCGGGCGATTATCGGTATTCTGTCGCACTAGGTCGCGTCTATACCCAACAGGGCGATGTGGATAAGGCCAACGATATCTACGATGGGCTGATCAAAAATCTTCCGGCCGACCCTGCGGTCATCAACAACCTGGCATCGCAATTTTACCAGGCCGAGAACACCGACTATGCGATCAAAATATTTTTACAGGGACGCAAGTTGCTCAATAATGATAAACTTTATTCATTTGAGCTGCTCAATCTTTACCGTTTTAAGCGTGATAAGGCAGGGCTGGTTGGGGAATATCTGAACTTTCTGCCCGACAACCCAACCTTCGTCGCCCAGGCGGAAAACACCCTGTCCTCGACATTTGAAGGCCCGCCGGATTACGATATGCTGAAGGCCGCTCTTTACCAGCGCATACAAAAAGATCCGCAGCAAACCATTTATGTTGATCTGCTGGTGTGGGATTTCCTGCAGCAAAAAGACTATGACCAGGCGCTGAACCAGGCACTGGCGCTGAACCGCCGTCAGAACGATGATGGCAACAGCATTTATGAGTTGTGCCAGACGCTGGTCTCGGACGGAGCCTACGATGCCGCTATACGCGGTTATGAATATATCATCAGCAAGGGTAAAGAGCATTCGCTTTATATTTCGGCCAAGATCGACCTCATCAATACCAAGAACCAGTTGGTTACTTCCGGTAAGTATTCCGATGCCGACCTGCTTAGTCTTGAAAAGGACTATAATGATCTGCTCGGCGAATTTGGTAAGACGGCCGGAACCGTCTTCGCCATGCAGCGGCTCGCAAAGCTCGAAGCCTTTAAGCTGCATAAGTATGATGAGGCGCAAAAGCTGCTGGAAGAGGCTGTCGCCCTGCCTGATATCAAAGCCGGGTTGCTTGCCTCGTGCAAGCTCGATTTGGGCGATGTATATATGCTCAATGGCCGCCGCTGGGAGGCGACACTGTTATATGAACAGGTGGAAACCAATCATCCGGGCACCGCCGTTTCGCAGGAGGCCAAATTCAGAGATGCAAAATTAGCCTACTATTTCGGCGACTTTACCTGGGCCAAAGGCCAGCTTGATGTGCTGAAAGCTGCCACCTCAGAGCTCATAGCAAATGATGCACTCAACTTATCGCTGGTGATCACCGAGAACCTGGCTGCGGATACTAGCGGCGCCGCGCTGAAAATGTTCGCCCGCGCCGATATGCAGATATACGCGGAGCAACAGGAAAAGGCAGTTGCGATTTTAGATAGCATCGATACGAAATTTCCGGGCAATAATCTCAGCGACGATATTTTGATGGCGAAAGCTCGTATTCTTATCCAGCAAAAGAACTACGCCGACGCGGTAACCCCGCTGAAGAAGATAGTTGATCAGCATCCGTTCAACCTTTGGGCAGATGACGCGGTCTTTATGCTTGGCGACTTGTACGAAAACAGACTTAACGATAAAGAGAAAGCCAAAGTGTATTACCAGAAGATCATTACCGATTATCCCGGCAGTTTATACATCAATGAAGCACGCAAACGGTTCAGGCTGCTGCGCGGCGACAAGCCGGCGGGAGAATCGTGAATTATAGAGTCAAGAACCAAGAATCAAGAGTCAAGATTAATTTGTCTTGGCTCTTGATTCTTGGTTCTTGATTCTAAATCCTTGAATCTTGTCTTTAAATCCCTAATTTTATCCCGATGCTTATTTATAACGAAACTTTCATTATCGATGACGCCATAGTTGATGAATGGCTGAGATGGATCAGGGATAATCATATCCCATCGGTATTGGGTACCGGCTCATTCGATAGCTACAAATTATTCACCGTACTTGATTCGCCGAACGAGGGGATCACTTACTGCCTGCAATTTCAAACCACTTCGGTGGAACGGTACAGCGATTTCTATTACAAGCATTTGGAAGGTATCCATGCCGCGCATAATAAACAATTTGAGGAGCGCTTTGCGCTGTTCCATACGTTGATGGAAGTTGTGGATTTGTAGTCCGGAAGTCCGTCCCGATAGCTATCGGGATCGGAAAGTCCGGAAGACACTTAATGCCCTAAATTATTGAATGATTAACCTTTCGGACTTCCCTACTTTCCGACTAATACCGCAGGTCTTTCGGCATCCTTCCGTAGAGCAGGAAATTCGCCCATTTTTTATTGCCATTTTTGCGGGCATTTTCTGATGCCTTGTGCCAATCGTAAGCCACTAATACCTGTTCAATATCGATGTTATCGCCGTCAGCCCGAACTATCGCATACTTGGCATGTGGTGTATTTGATTCCATAGCAAAGCGGTGCTCACCCGTTCCTAAATAGGCCGGCAAACCGACGCTGCCCGGATTGAGGATAATTTTGTCATTCGAAAGGTAGATCACTCGGTTTACATGCGAATGTCCGCAGAGGACGATTCTTTCCTTTATGTGCTTGGTTCGCTCTACCAGGTCTTCATCATTATATATGAAAACACCATGCGCGGTTACTTTTTCCAGCAAGTATGCGTCGTCGCTTTCAGGTGTGCCGTGACACACGAAGAATAAACCGTCGTGAGTGGATGTTTTGGGCAATTTCCGAAGCCAGGATATGCTTTGCTGCGAAAGATCAGCCTTAATCCTGTCCATACCGTCTTTGGTGAAATCGGTGTCGATAGCCTGCAATATCTCGCGGTCGGTATTTCCGCTGATACACAACATCGGGTTTTCGCGCAGGACGGCGGCGGTTTCCTCCGGTTCCAGCGCGCCGAAAAAATGGTCGCCGAGATTAATAATATCCGCTATGCCGCGCGATTTGATATCATTCAGCACCGCCCGCAATGCCAGCGAGTTACCGTGTATATCCGAAATGATGGCATATGTTTTCATTGATCGTTTTCCGGGTAACAAAACAAAAAGCCCCTTGTTCAGGGGCTCATAAATTATTGCTTGATCAGGTTGTACAACTCATCCAGTTTGGGCGAAAGCACGATCTCGATACGCCTGTTTTTGGCAAGGGCATCCGGTGTTTCACCGGTATCAACCGGCTGGTATTCGCTTTTGCCGGTGGCCGTAAGCCTGTGCGGATCGACGCTCTGAGGCGCATCGGTCAGGAATCTTGTCACTGACGTCGCCCTCAATACGCTCAGGTCCCAGTTGTCTTTGATCTGCCCCAGGTTGTGCACTTTCTTATTATCTGTATGCCCTTCAACCGCAATATTGATATCCGGCTCTTTGTTCAGCACAGCCGCTAATTGTACCAAAGCATCCTTGCCATGCTGGTCGATCACGATACTTCCTGTCGGGAACAGCAATTTATCGGCCAGCGAAACGTAAACCTTTCCGTCTTTAATATCAACGCTAAGCCCGCTGTTCTGGAAACCGAGCAGCGCCTGCTGCAGCTTATCCTTTAGCGCGGCGGTGGCAGCGTCACGTTTCTTTAAGGCTTCCTCAACCTCTTTCAAACGCTGCTCACGTTGCTGCAGATCGGCGGAAAGCTGGGTGACCTTTGTCGAACTGTTACTGAAATTATCATTCAGCTTATTGTAGCTGGCGTTGAGCGTATTGTAGCTGTTTTGCAGCTCGGCTATCTGGTGATGCAGGTGCGCTGTATCCGTCTCCAGCGCCGATACCTGCGCCTCAAGGCTTGTTGTTCGGGTTGACAATGAGTCGCGCTCGGCTACTAAATTCTTGTACTTTTTGGGCGAAAGAACGACGCAGGAATGCAATGTGGTGCAAAGCACGCCTGCTAATATGTAATATTTGATTTTCATGGTTTGAGGGGTTACGTAGATTATGAAACTGCATTTTTTAAGAAAACATTCAGCGGGTATATTTTGCTGCAAACTTCGGCTATGCGCTGCACTACCCCTTCCTGCTGCATCTCCTTATCGGTAAAATTGTGGTGCGCGACGAAACTCTTCAGCTTCAATAGGTCGATATTTTCATTGTCCGGGCTGTACCCCTGCGGGACGGTCTTCAGCCGTTCTTCCTGGTTCCGGAATTCGCCGAACAATTTTTTGTATTCCGGCGCATCGATGATCTTTTTCAGTTCATCGGCGTTATAGTCGATTTCCTGCCGAACCTTCTTCAACTGATCCGCTTCGGGCATCCAGCTTCCGCCTGCGATAAACGACCCGCCGGGCTGAATATGCATGTAATAGCCGATATGCATCACGTTTTTTCCGGACGTCATTCGTCCTATGGCAAAATTGTTTTTGTAAGGCGTTTTATCCGGACTGAAACGGATATCACGATAAATTCGGAGGACTGATTTTTTGGGGTCAAGTTCCCTGTCCAGCGAGGGGTCGATCTGACCCAGTTCCCTGATCAGTTCGCCTGCGAATTCTATGACATTTTCCTTCGCGCGGTCATGATCCGCCTTATGCGCCATGAACCAGTCGCGGTTATTGTTTTCAACAAGATTTCTTAGAAAATCAAACGTTTCAGGATAGATCCTCATGTTTAGCGGTGGCAGTTCAGTTGAAGGAAATACAGCGTGAATATCCGAAATTGCTTAGCCAAAGCAAAGTCAAAAAATATAATAAATGAGGTGTCCGATTCTGATCAATTCAGATTCAGCTTGTCGCGGGGAACATCCAGGCTTACATTCTTGCGGCGGTACTTTTTATACCAAATCAAACCCATAGCCGCTACTGCAAGATACGGCGCCGCAAGCAGGTAAACGATACCGTGGTTGAGGCCTTTTGTAGTGTTAGCGCCCGATGCGTTGTTTGACGCTACCTGCGCTGCGCATGCCGCGCACTGCGCCTTTACTTTTACAGCACCAAAGGTCATCAGGCCAAATGTGATAAGGACTAAAATTCTTCTAATGCTTTTCATGCTGCAAAATTACTTTATAATTTCGAATATCGAATGTTCAATTTCGAATTTAGCATTTAGCTCTTAGCGTTTTAAAAGTGATAGTACGGCGATATCATCAGGTAAACTATTACACCTGTGATGGTCACATACAGCCATATCGGGAAGGTCCATCTTACCAGTTTTTTGTGTTTCTCCACCTGCATTTTCAGGCCGCGGTAAAAGCTCAGCAGGATCAATGGCAGTACCCCGGCTGCCAGGATAATGTGCGAGGTGAGGATCACATAATACACATACCTTACAGAACCTGTCGCAGCCTTTTCGGCGTCGCTGAGTACGCCATCACCATTGATATCGCCGTAGCGTGTTTCGGGCATCAGGTAGTGGAACGAGATATAGGACACCAGGAAAAGCGATGACAAGCAGAACGTAAGGATGTTGATCCTCTTGTGCATCGTGATGTTCTTATGCTTAATAAAATACAGCGAAATCAAAAGCAATATGCTGCAGGTACCGTTTAGCATGGCGTTAAGTTTGGGCAGATACCGTACAAAATAGGGAATTGCTGAAGGCGCCGGTATCAAATGCCTGTTCAGCACCAGCACGACCAGGAACACAAAAACGGACACCGCTGCTACGAAACGAAATATGAATTTATCAGTCATGAAATCAATTATTGAATTATTGATTTAGTGATCTGTCGTAAAAAATTGATTCAATAAACCATTAATTCAGTCACTCACTAATTAGTATAAGGGCTCCTCCCGGTTGCGTATCTCTTCATACACCAATACCTTGATCTCATCATTCAGACGCAGGACGTCGGTGAACTGTGCACCGGTATAATATCCGCGTATCCGCTTATGGCTATCGATCAGTACCATCCTATCGGAGTAGATATAATTACCGTTACCAGCGTCCACTGCATTTACCAAAAGCCCGTTCCTGGCAAGATTGTAAATGGTCGAAGTATCGCCGGTCAGGAACAGCCATTTTGGACCGTGATCGGTAAATTGTTCGCTGTATTTTTTAAGAACTTCGGGCGAATCATTTTTTGGATCGACGGTGATGCTGACAAAATACACAGTCTTTTCCTTTTCAAAATTCCTGGCCAGGCTGTCCATGTAACCATTGATCGTATTACAAACCGTCGGGCAATGGGTATAGAAAAAATTCACGACGAATATCTTATCATCCAGGGTTTTGAAGGATACCGGTTTACCGTTTTGATCAGTTAGATGAAAGTCACTTAGCGTGTGGTAAATGGTATCGGGTATTTCTTTACCATGGACTTTATGGAAGGTTTTGGCCAATGTCTTGTTCCCGTAAACCGGCAATGGGTGGTACCGGTTCTCGCCTTTCTTAACCAATAAATAATAGAAAAATCCTGGTATTAAAAGGATAAATACCAGGATTCCTATTTTTTTCATTACCCGTACGGATAGCATTACATTCTTAAATCGATCCAGTGATGGCTTTCATTGGTAAGGACCAGGATCAATCCGATTATAAACAAAACAGGGACTACAATGGCAAATATCAAACCGGTTTTTTCAAATTTCAGGTGCATAAAGTAACCCACAATAAAAAATGCTTTCGCCAATGTTAAGACTATGTATATCGGATTGGCGGCATGGTAAGTCATCCCAAAAACTTCATGAGGGACTAAATAAAGGGCTATTATGAACTCAACAGACGTTATAGCTGTTAATACCCAGAATACGTTCCATATTCTCTTTTTGGTCATGCCTTCATGTTCACCGGCATGTTCGGTATGTTCTGTATGTGCAGTTTCTGACATATTCTGAAGTTTTAAACTAAGTAAAAGAAAGTAAACACGAATACCCAAACCAGGTCAACGAAGTGCCAGTAAAGGCCTACTTTTTCAACCATCAGGTAGCTGCCGCGCTTTTCATAGGTTCCCGCAAGAACGTTGATCGTAATGATAATATTGATCACCACCCCGCTGAATACGTGGAAGCCGTGGAAGCCCGTTATCGTAAAGAATAAGTTGGCGAACTGGTGCCCGTAAGTGGTCATAACCAATGGCGTCGCCGTCACGTCATAGAAATTCTTCAACTCATCTATTTTTGGCACGCTGCCCCACCAAAAGCCTTCGCTGTGCAGGTGCGTCCATTCCAATGCCTGGCAACCCAGGAACATCAAACCGCCAACGATGGTTAGCAGCATCCACCGCACTACCTCTTTCTTTGCTCCACGGTGCCCTGCCTCAACGGCCAGTACCATAGTTACCGAACTCATGATGAGGATGAAGGTCATTAAACCCACGAATACCAGCGGCGCGTTTTCGCTAACATAAGGAAAAGCCTTAAAAACTATACCTGGAGCCGGCCATGCCGCCGAGCTGAAACGCAAAGCGCCATAAGAGATCAGTAGCGACGAAAACGTGAATGCGTCGGAGAGCAGGAAGAACCACATCATGATCTTTCCGTACTCGACCGAGAACGGCGAACGGCCGCCCGCCCACGGGGTTGTTTTTACTTCGTCTATTTGTGTTGCAGATGTACTCATTATATTTTGAATAGGTTATTAGAAATTTGAAAATTCTACGATTTGAAAATTTGAAGATTTTATATTGCTGTCACCTGACAACTCGCTTATTTCAAGACCCTGTACGACACTTTTCATTTTCAAATCTTCAAATTGGCACATCTTCAAATTGGCAAGTTAATTCTGGTTCAAAAGTAAAAAAACATATAAATAAATCCACATAATATCGAGAAAATGCCAAAATATCGAGGCTATTTCCATTCGATACAGGTTGATAGCCTGTGGCCTGTTGCGATAGCTTATGTACAAGGCGCTCAATAATACCATGATACCTGCCACAATGTGCAGCAGGTGCACACCGGTGAACACGTAGATAAATGACTGCGAGGCATTGGGATTGACAAAATATATACCCATTTTGTAGGTAAGGATATACCATCCATATACCTGCAGTACGAAGAACAGTATGCCTAAAGCTACGGTTAGCCAAAGGAAAAGTCGCTGCCTGTCAAATTCAAGGCGTTTTGCCGAGCGTGACGCCATAAACATCGTAAGGCTGCTGAGGACGATCACCGAAGTGCTATAAATAAATATATCCGGCAGTCTGAGATTCAGGGCATGTCCATGTCCGCCTGCGTAAACGATGAAACCGCTGGTGAGCGCCGCGAATATCATAAATGAGGCGAAAACGAACAGCCACATCACAAACTTTTTAGGCGCCAGGTCCAGCCTGTCTTTTTCCTGGTGTACTTGTTGAGCCATCATTATCACTTTCCTATAAAATCAAACAAAAACATTAACTGCACCACCGGCAGGTAGAAGAACGAACCGAACATCAGTTTCCTTGCCGATGGAATATCGCGTTTGATAAGCAGCATCAAAGCGAGGTACAAAAATACTAAACTGCAAATTAACGACACAGCCCCTACCCAATAACCGCCGTAGCCGTAAATAGTTGGCAGTAAGCTTACCGGAACTAATATTAATGCCGAAGCAAAGGCAAATATCGCACTGCCGGCGTCGCGCTTACCCGTCGGAAGTAATCGAAATCCTGCCAATTTATAGTCATCATCCAAAACCCAGGCAATGGCCCAAAAATGCGGGAATTGCCATACGAATTGAATGCCAAATAAAATAACTGCGATCTCATCTATTTTGCCATGAGCAAAGGCAGCGACGTACCCGATTAAGGGCGGTAACGCGCCCGGTATCGCGCCAACGAAAACCGCGATCGGGGATATACGTTTCAGCGGCGTGTAGGCAAAAGCATAAAAAAGAACTGAAAATATCGATAAAAGCCCTGTCACCAGGTTAAGGCTTCCCAAAAGAAAAACGCCGCCCAACGACATCAATAGTCCCAGTATCAGCGCCTGCCCGGTGGTCATGTGCCCGGCCGGGATAGGACGATCCTTAGTGCGCTTCATCAACTTGTCATAATCCTTCTCAATGATCTCGTTGAAACAATTGGCAGCGCCCGTCACCAAAAACCCGCCTATGACCAGGATCACCCAGTTTTTCCAATTGATCACCCCCCCTATCTCTTTATTAGCCTTGCAACCAATAAGGAATGATATGGACGCCGAAAACACTACCAGGAACGTCAGCCTGAACTTAATGAGTTTTGAAAAATCTTTCCAGTTCATCGGCGCACCTCCGCGGTATTGGCCGAACGGTAAAGGTTCAGCAGCAAATAAAATTGCGCGCCGAACATCAGGCTCGCTAAAAGTACGTGCAGCATTTGCGCTACGGGCGGCAATGCCAGGTAGGCAAGCACGATACCGGTCACAATTTGCAGCATAATGATCAGGAAGTTGAAGCTCATCATTTGTTGCTGTATAGAATGCCTGCTAAAGTATTTGCGTATCAGCGCATACAGCATAATATTGGCTAAAAGCACCAATATGGAAAGCTCACGGTGTTCCAGGAATACCTGCCCTGCGCTGTTCACCCAGCCGTCGCGGTAGCCGCTCAATCGTACCGACACCGCGTCTATGGTTGCACGCACGCCGGTGCCCATGCTTATTTGTACAATGCTGATGGCGATGCAGGCAAAAGTCACTACATAAATGATGCCTTTAGTCTGAATTTTCGCTTTACCATAAACCTTCGCCAGGTGATAGGTCAGGATACTTATGGCTAATATGGCTAACGCCAAAAGCATGTGCACCGTGACGATCCATGATACCAGGTTGCTGGATACCACGATCGACCCGAGCCAGCCCTGGAAACCAACAAGCATTAGATTCAATACGCTCAATAAAACTATCGTCTTGCTTTTTCTCCACCAGGTTACCGACCATATTGCGCATGCCATCAATAAAAAGCCTGTCGTTACGCCTACTAACCTGTTTACATATTCCGTCCAGGTTTTAGCAGCATTGAATTCCTCAGGAACCATGATCGATCTGTCCAGGCGCAGACGCATCGCGAGATCGTGAAAACCAAGCGCATCCAGCGCTTTTGCGAATTTCTGGTTTTTGGCGAGGCGCTGGGCGACATATTTCTGTTTGTAATCTTTGGGGAGCTGGGAAACATTTGTGGGCGGAACTACACAGCCAAAGCATTTGGGCCAGTCGGGGCATCCCATGCCCGAACCTGTGCTTCGCACCACACCACCCGCCAGAATCAGCACGAAAAGTACAATAATGGTAATGAGGTTGATCTTTCGGAAACGGTTCTGAGCTCTAGTTTTATTCATTTATTATAATACCCAAAAAAGTTAGGGTATCTGCCATGGAAACAATCCCGGTACAGATACCCTAAAATATCAGATCGGCGTTTGTTATTTTACCGCTTCGTTAGCTTTGTGTGCTTTCACCCACGCGTTATACTGTTCAAGGCCGGCAGGATTGTCTTCGAAATCGTGAGGCAAATTCGAACTCATGGTTTCTGAAAGCGGAACTGTCTGCGGAATGAAATCCGCGTCGTGACCAGGCTTGCTGTAGTCATACGGCCAGCGGTAAACAGTCGGTATTTCGCCGGGCCAGTTGCCGTGCATGTGTTCTATTGGTGCGGTCCATTCCAACGTATTGGCATTCCATGGATTTTGCGTCGCACGTTTGCCAAACCAGATCGAACTGAAGAAATTGTACAGGAATGCAACCTGCGCCAGGCCGGCTGTGATGGCGGACCATGTGATCAGTATGTTTACTGACATCCACTTATTAAACGATGGGAACGCGGTCATTTCATAATAACGGCGCGGTACGCCGTCAAGACCCATAAAGTGCATCGGGAAGAATACCAGGTAGGCACAGATAAACGTGATCCAAAAGTGAAGGTAGCCCAGTTTTTCGTCCATCAAGCGCCCCGCGAATAGTTTGGGGTACCAATGGTAAACTCCCGCAAGCATACCAAATATAGCCGCCGAACCCATTACCAGGTGGAAGTGCGCAACAACGAAGTACGTATCGTGCAAATTGATATCCAGCGCCGAGTTACCCAGCCAAATACCGGTTACGCCGCCCGAAATGAAGAAGGATACCATGCCAATAGCGAAAAGCATTGCTGGCGTAAATCGGATATTACCCCGCCATATCGTAGCCAGCCAGTTGAATGTCTTTACCGCCGAAGGCACCGCGATGATCAGCGTCGTGATCATAAACACACCGCCGAGGAACGGATTCATCCCCGTGACGAACATGTGGTGACCCCATACGATGAACGACAGCGTGGTGATACCGATAAGTGAATATACCATCGCATGGTAACCGAAGATCGGTTTGCGCGAATTAACAGCAATCACTTCGGACGCTATACCCATCGCCGGCATGATCACGATATATACTTCGGGGTGACCGAGGAACCAGAACAAGTGCTGGAACAATATCGGGCTGCCACCCGAGAAAGGCATTACCTTGCCTGCTAACACGATGTCGGAAAGATAGAAACTGGTACCAAAGCTGCGGTCGAAGATCAGCAGCACAACACCTGCAACCAGTACTGGAAACGATAATATACCCAGTATAGCGGTCAGGAAGAAGGCCCAAACGGTCAAAGGCATTTTCCAAAGGTCCATGCCTTTGGTACGCATGTTCAAAACGGTACTAACATAGTTGATGCCGCCCATCAGTGAGGAACCGATAAAGCACACCATACTGATAAGCCACAGTGTCATACCCAGGTCGGAACCTTTCATCGCCTTTGGCAAAGCTGAAAGCGGCGGATAAATAGTCCATCCCGCCCCCGCAGGGCCTTTCTGGACAAAGAATGACGCAAGCATGATCACGCTGGCCGTTAAGAAGAACCAGTATGATAGCATGTTTACGAAAGGCGACGCCATATCGCGCGAACCGCACTGCAATGGAATAAGCAGGTTACTGAATGTACCGCTCAAACCGGCAGTCAACACGAAGAATACCATGATGGTACCGTGTATGGTAACCAGCGACAGGTAAAATTCAGGGTCAAGACGGCCACCCGGCGCGAAACGGCCCAGCAGGGTCTCCAGCAGCGGGAAGCTTTTGTCAGGATAAGCGAGTTGAATACGGAAAAGCAGCGATAAGATCATCGCGATAACCGCCATGGTGATCCCCGTAATCAGGAATTGCTTGGCGATCATTTTATGATCCTGGCTAAAAACGTATTTGGTTATAAAAGTGTCATGATGATGGTGCTCATGACCGTGATCATGATGTTCTGCCCCGTGACCGTGAACTGCTAATGTTGATGACATAATCGCTATATTGATTAATTATTTAATGCTATCCTGTTCTGCGCCGCACCTTTTTGCTGACTTGCGCCGGCTAAGTGCAATTCCTGCTTGATCTGGTCATTCAGGTATGGCTTTTGGTGTGACAGCCACTCCTGGTATTCAGATTCGGTTACTACCATTACTACCTTCTGCATATTGTAGTGACCGCCACCGCATATCTTATTGCAATACAGCAAATAGTTGAAGTTAGGGTCATCCAGCCGGTGGCGCATTTCGGCGGTTGTAACGGTTGGGGTGAACTTGAAAAAGGTGGGTAATCCCGGAACAGCGTTCATCTGCACCCTGAAGTGAGGAAGGTAAACGCTATGGATAACGTCTTGAGCATGTATGTTGAGCCTGATCGACCTGTTAACCGGCAGCATCAGGGTGTCCGCGCGCAGGTCGTCAAAACTGTTCTTATCCTGAAAGTTTACTCCCAAATTGTTGTTGGCAGTATAGTACAACTGGTAGTTCACCTCGCCCAGTTTACCATCCTTGCCGGGGTAGCGCAGCAGCCATTCAAACTGGTGGCCGGTGATATCAATATTAATATCGCCTTTCTCGTTAGTGGTATTCATTACATCGCGCCAGGTAAAGAAACCAAACACAACCAGGATAGTCAGCACGATAGCCGGGATGATGGTCCATATCTTCTCTATCATGTTGTTGTGCGGATAATAATAACCTTTACGCTTATCTGAACCGCGGTATTTAAACAGGAATCCGAACAGCAGTATCTGGGTAATTACAAATACAAAGGTGGTAATGACCAAAGTAACCCAGAACATAACATCGATCTTTTCGCCATGTTTGGAAGCCGCATCCGGAAGTATTTGCGTGCCTTGAACCGTGAACGACCAATATGTGCCATAAAGGCCGGCTACAAGAAACACCAGGCAGAAAACACCAAGAATATTGTTCCAGTTGATACCTTTTTTTCCCTGCATCTTCAATGCCAGGTCGTACACTTTCAATATCTTACCAATTACGGCGATAACCACGCAAGCCAGCAGGAACAGCAGCACATAATATCCTACGCCCATCCACATGTCCGATTTGCTTTCGGTCGGGGCGCCCGCAGTTGAACCTGAAGCCCCGGTTTGCGCCATCAGCGCATTGGTGCCAAGCAGCATAAACGCGGCAAAAAGCGATAGTACCTTCTTAGAATTGATGAATTTTCGGAATCCCATTGTTATATCTGTTTGGTATCTGTACCAGGTTGCAAATTTACAATTATTAAATATGATGGTGAAGGCTCTCCTGAAGGAAAGGGTGCTTCTTTGGTATCAGCGACTTGAATTTGCTCAACGCCGTCAATACAATGAAAGTGAACAATCCAGCGAAACCGATGAATGTTCCCGCTTCGATCCAACTGATCTCTTCATACCAGTGATCTTTCGGCCCTACGGTACCCGGCATGGTCATCTGGAAATAATCCAGCCAGTGACCGAGCACGAGGATGATCGCCATAATTTTTACTGTTTGGGTATAACGTTTTGAATCGCGTGACATCAGGATCAGCAGCGGTGCGCCAAAGTTGATCCCGATATTCAGCCAGAACCACGGCATGAATTGCGGCTCCCAGCGGATATAGAAATAAGCTGCTTCCTCGGGGATGTTGGCATAGTAGGTCAGCAAGAACTGCGCAAACCAGGTATAGGTCCAGAACACCGAGAAGGCGAACATCAGCAGGCCCATATTGTGCAGGTGATCCTGTGTGATCCACTGCATATAACCTGCCTTGCGCAGGTAGATCATGATCAAAGTCATTACCGCGATACCACTTACCCATAAACCGGCCAGATTATACCAGCCGAACATGGTGGAGAACCAGCGTGCCTCAAGCGACATCATGGAATCGAATGCGAACAGCGGAACAGTAAAACCAAAGAACACCAGGAATATAGCTGAAGCTATCATGCTCTTATTGTAAAACTTCATGCCGCCCAATTCGTCTTCGCTGCGTGAATATTTCGACAACATCCAACCGAATATGCTATATATACCTAAAAATCCGATGATCCGCGCCAGGAAGAAGCCGATATTCAGGTAACCCGATTTACCGTCGATCACAGCATCATAGATACCGCTGTCCTTCACGTGCAGATCTTTTGTGGCCCAGCGTGCATACAGGTAAGGCTCGACATGATCTTTGCCATCTACAGTAACCGTATGGGTGGTGAACAAACCGGCTATAACAATAACGACAAATATCAGTGCCCCGATAGGCAGTATCCGTGAGAATGCCTGCGGCACGCGCAAAATTGAAGCCGACCAGCCTGCTTGTGCCGCATACTGGATGCCGCAAAACATTACGCCGCAAGAACATACACAGGCGAAATAATAACCCATGATCAGCAGGTTGGAGAAAGTTTCCTGGCTTTGCTTAGTCAGGAATCCCGCCAAAACCGTAACGACACCAATAACAATAGAGATCAGACTCCAGGTTTTTACTTTCCCTGTAAACTGATATTGTTCGTCAAAATTTATCTGAGTCTTCATTTAAACTATTATTGTTTTTGTAAATGGTGTACATACATGATTACTTTCCAGCGCTCTTCAGGCTCAAGCTGTGAGGCGTATGAACCCATTGCATTAACACCATAGGTTATAGTATGATATATCTTGCCGTCGGTGAGGTCCTTCATAGCGCCTCCGCGCGACGATTGCCCTGTCGAATAAGACGGCGGCGGCGGGAATCCGTGTTTTACAACTAATCCGTCGCCTTGTCCGTTCATGCCGTGGCATGGCGAGCAAAAGCTTTCGAACAACACTTTGCCTTCCGCCAGGTTCTCAGGGGTTTGGGGCAGCGGGCTGGTTACCTCGGCGCCGGCCTTGTTATATCCGTCAAGATTGTTCGGGTAATCGAAAGTGGTGAAGCCTACCGGTATAGTACCTGCCGGCGGTTTCTGTGCTGTCAATCCATCTTTAAAGTTAGGATTCGGCTGATCAGGGTCATACGCAATATGCTCGTACATATTGGGGGCGTATTCCCATCCCGTGCTTCTTTTATCCTTGCACGCGGTGATCACGGTAGTTGCTGTAATTGCTGCAACGGCAATCCCCAATACTTTTATTTTATTCATAGCTAACATATTTTCTATCGTTATGCTTTACTTCAACCGCACCGGCTTCTTTCAAAATGTTTGTTATTTCATCATGCGAAACGTTTCCCTTGGCGTCTATCGCGATCACGAAACGATCGTCGGTTGCGCGCAGGTCCATTACCCTTGGGGCACGGCCGGGGAACAGGTGATTGGCAAAGAAGAAAGTTATCGTCATGCCGAAGGCAGTGAACAATACCGTCCATTCAAATGTCGCCGGGATAAAGTTCGGCACGGTGAAGGCAGGCTTACCGCCGATATTCATCGGCCAGTCGTGCACCAGCGTATAGTAAATGATGCTGAATATCGTAGTGCCGCCCAGTATGCCGAACATGAAGGCAGCGTAACCTAATCGCGAACCTTTAATACCGAGTTTGTCATCGATGCCGTGGATAGGCATCGGGGTGTAAACATCATAAATAGGCACACTATTTTTCTGCAGTGCATCGATCCCGTGCATCATCACATCCGGATCATCAAAAAGGCCTAATATAAACTTAGTCTTGCTCATATTACTTTTCATAAGCTGACAGTTCAACACTGTCAAACCTGGTTAACGACTCTTTATAAAACTCAGCCTGCTCGGCGTCAACATGTCCTTCGGCGAGTATTTTCTTCTTAGACTGCTCGCTCGAACTCTTCAACAACAATTTTACTTCCGCGATTGCTATCGACGGCATCACCCTGATGAACAGCAGGAACATCGTGAAAAATAAGCCTATCGAACCGATGAACACGCTCATATCAACCCAGGTTGGATAGAACATGGCCCAGCTCGACGGAACAAAGTCGCGGTGCAGCGAGATCACGATGATCACGAAACGCTCGAACCACATACCAATGTTCACCACGATAGACATCATCCACGATACCCTGATACTGGTGCGGATACCTTTGAACCACATCAGCTGCGTCATCAGCACGTTACAGCCGTACATCATACAACCTGCCCACCAGTACGGACCGATGAAACGGTTGAGGAAGGTATATTGCTCGTACTCGCCGCCCGAGTAGTACGCGATAAAGAATTCTGTCAAATAAGCCACACCCACTATCGAGCCCGTTACCAGGATGATCTTGTTCATCGCCTCGATGTGGAACATGGTGATATAGTTTTCCAGGCCGAGCACCTTACGGGTGATCAGCAGCAAGGTTTGCACCATGGCAAAACCCGAGAAGATAGCGCCCGCAACGAAGTATGGCGGGAATATGGTGGTATGCCAGCCCGGTTCAAGCGAGGTGGCGAAGTCCATGGATACTATCGTGTGAACTGAAAGTACCAGCGGTGTCGATACGCCTGCGAGGATAAGACATACAGCCTCAAAACGCTGCCAGGTTTTTACCGAACCCGTCCAGCCGAAAGAGCATATAGAATATATCCTGCGGCGGATGCCGGTTGCACGGTCGCGGATAGCGGCCATATCAGGCAGCAAACCAGTGTACCAGAACAGCAACGAAACTGAGAAGTAAGTCGAGATTGCGAATACGTCCCAAACCAGCGGCGAGTTGAAGTTGATCCATAGCGAACCGAACTGGTTGGGCAGCGGCAGCGGCCAGTAAGCCAGCCACGGGCGGCCCATGTGCGATACCACATAGGTGGCGGCGCAGATCACCGCGAAGATCGTCATAGCTTCAGCGGAACGGTTAATAGAGTTACGCCAGTTCTGACGGAACAGCAGCAAGATGGCCGAAATAAGCGTTCCGGCGTGACCAATACCCACCCACCACACGAAACCGGTGATGTCCCAGGCCCAGCCTACTGTTTTGTTCAGGCCCCATTCGCCTATACCGTACCAAAACGTCCAGCTTACGGCGAACACCCATAGGCACGCCCCAAGCGATGCTACGGTGAAGCCGATCCACCAGGCTTTATTCGGCATGTTTTCTACCGGGCGCAATATATCCTCCGTCACCTTCGCGTAGGTGATGTTGTCGCCGGTAACTAACGGTTCCCTTATTATCGATTCATTATGAGATGCCATATGCTATAGTATCTTGTATAATTATGCTATTTCAGTATTCGTGTTCCTAACTTTTACCTGGTAACCGATGCCCGGTTCCACGCCAAGCTCTTCCAGTACATAGAAAGTCCTTTCGCTCTTCAGCATTTTTGAAACTTCAGAGTTAGGATCGTTCCTGTTGCCAAATATAATGGCGTTGGTTGGACAGGTTTGCTGGCAGGCCATCTTAACGTCGCCGTCCTTCAGCGGGCGTTTTTCCATTTTGGCTTTCAGTTTGCCGGCCTGGATACGCTGGATACACATCGAACATTTCTCCATCACACCGCGGAAACGGGTTACCACATCCGGGTTCAGCACCAGGTGCGTATGCTCATTGATCAGGTAGTTGTCAAAGCGCGCGTCGTTCCAATAGTTGAACCAGTTGAAGCGGCGTACCTTGTACGGACAGTTGTTCGCGCAATAACGGGTACCCACACAGCGGTTATAGGCCATCATGTTTATACCTTCGTTAGAGTGCACTGTGGCCAATACCGGGCAAACCGTTTCGCAAGGCGCATGGTCGCAGTGCTGGCAAAGCATCGGCTGGTAAACAACCTCTACATTGTCCAGGTCCTTCATGGTTGAGAGCTCATGCTCCTCGGTTACCGATTTATCGCCGTCTTTAAAGCTATAATAGCGGTCGATACGGATCCAGTGCATTTCGCGGCGGCGGCGAACTTCATCGCGGCCCACAACCGGGATATTGTTTTCGGCGCTGCAGGCTACCACGCAGGCGCCGCAACCGGTACACGCGTTCAGGTCGATCGCCATTACCCAGTCGTAAACCGGGCGCTGGTATTCGTCCCATAAACTTTCGTACGGTTTATGTTTTAATGAACCGCCGCTGTTCGATGACGGGTCTTTTACATATTCTTTAAAGGTAGTCTCGCGTACGATGGTGTTACGACCTTCGATAGAGTGGTGCGTTTGCGTTTGCGCGAAAATGTAATTACCGCCTGTTTTGGTGATCTTAGCTACGGCTGCGGTCTGGAACGTACCGTTCACAAAGTTCAGGAACGGAAAAGCGTTTTTGCCTACGTTCAAGCCTACCGGACCAGCCACGGTACGGCCGTAACCTAAAGCAATAGAAATAGTTCCCTGTGTCTGACCTGGTTGAACCAGTATCGGCAGTTCGATAGAATGACCGTTAGCTTCAATACTGATGGTATCGCCCTGAACAACGCCGAGGTTCTTCATATCGTTTGGCGACATGGCAGCGAAGTTGTCCCAGGTAACTTTTGATACCGGATCGGGCATTTCCTGCAGCCATGGGTTATTTGCGCGTTTACCGTCGCGCATAGCAACAGTCTGGTACAGTTGTACCTCCATACTGCCGGCTGATGCGGCAAGTTTGCCGCTTTGGTTCAGTATAGTTTGGGCTACGCCGTTAAGATCTTTTGAGAAAGTATAAGTACCTGGAGTTTTATCCGCAACCTTGATGAAACCGGTTTGCAGCAAAGTTTCCCAGCCTTTCTGTCCGGACAGTCCGCCTTTTGCCAGCAGGTTCTTATCCCAGTTGTTCCTTACATAAGTATAATAGTCCTTTACAGGAGCGTCAGACCACATCAGTAAGCTTTGTTCGGCCTGGCGGGTATCATAAACCGGGTTGATCACCGGCTGCACCACGGTATAGTAACCCTCGATCGCATTCCCATCGCCCCATGACTCTAAATAATAATGGCCCGGAGCAACCACGTTGCAATGTGCGGATGTTTCGTCATTCCGGTCGGCGAACGATACGCGTAAACGAACCTGCTTCAGCGCAGCTTTAACAGCTTCACCGTTATGGTAATCATAAACCGGGTTGCTGTTCAGGAAAAATACGGCATCGACTTCGCCGCGGTTCATTTCGCCAACGAAATCAACAAATTCAGCGTCGTTACCTTTATATTGATTAGAATAATTGTCCAGGTCGATCGTTGTGCCATAGCTGCCCAGCAGCGAGTTGATGGCATTTACCAATACTTGTTTAGCCACGTCGTTCGAACCGCAAACAACCAAAGCTTTGCCTTTGGCGGCTTTCAGTTCGGCAGCTACGATCTTCACTGCTTTATCGATGCTGGAATTTCCGGTCGATTTGCTTCCGGGTAAGGTAGTGCCTGCGATTTCGTTATATAGGTTCACGAGCGCCGGACCTTCTTCCGATGGTTTGGTCAGTATGCGTGTGTCGGCATTTGAGCCCGTGTTGCTCATTCCAGCTTCGAACTGGATATGACGCGACATCTTTTTGCCCTTCAGCGATTTGCCGTTACGGTTAGTTACCCATTGCGCCATAAACTCAGAAGGCGATATCCAGGTACCCAGGAAATCCGCGCCAAAGCTTACGATCACATCAGCTTTATCGAAACGATAATGCGGCAACACAGCCTTACCGAAGCTGTTCTGGTTAGCCTGGATGATCCCTGTATAAGATACGGCATCATAAGTTACGTGCTTGGAATTCGGTACAGCAGCGACAAAATCAGCAATTACAGCTAAAGTAGATGGGCTGTTGATAGACGAAGAAACGATCCTTACTTTTTTGCCGCCTGCTTTAATAGCGCCCAACTCGCTCTTAACGAAAGTATCTATCGCCGACCAGCTGGCATCTTGCGTATCTAATGAAGGATTGTTTAAACGGTTGTAATCATACAGATCAAGCACCGAGGCCTGGGCCTGCGCACTCAAACCGCCTTTGGACAGAACATCGTTCGGATTGCCTTCAACCTTGATCGGACGGCCTTCACGGGTTTTAACCAGGATAGCGTGGCCATCGTAGGTTGAAACGTAGTAGTTCGGTACACCCGGAGTTACTTCTTCAGGTTTGATCAGGTAAGGAATAGACTTATGCACCGGCACTCTCTCGCAAGCTGCCAGCGTAACAGCACCAACACCAAAGCCCAACGCCTTTAGAAAATCGCGGCGGGGGGTTTTCCCTTCCAGGCCGCCTCCGGTCAATACATCCTCGATCGGAATAGGCTCGGGAAACTCGTTCTTATTCTTTTCAACAAATTCCGGTTCGTTGTTTAGTTCTTCTAAACCTTTCCAGTATTTTTTATTGCTGTCCATCTAAGTTATATAAACTGTAATGTTAGTTTCTGATATGAATTAATAATGGCACTTGGCGCATTCGATACCGCCCATTTCGGCTTCGGTTATCTTGTCGCCGCGTTTGATGCGGTCGTGGATAGCCTCCATTTTCTCGTAGTAACCATTGTCTTTATAATTGATACCAGTGCGCTTGTGGCACTGGATACACCATTTCATAGTAAGCGGCGAATACTGGTAAACCTCCTTCATGGTCTCAACAGGGCCGTGGCAGGTTTGGCATTTTAAGCCTGCTACCTTAGCGTGCTGCGAGTGATTAAAGTAAACCAGGTCGGGCAGGTTATGAATCCGTATCCATTGTATCGGGTGCGCTTTGGTGCTATCGTATTTTTGGGTTTGCGGATCATAACCCAAAGCATCATATATTTTCGCTATCTCGGTTGACGGCGTTTTAGCGCCCATCCTTGCTGAAATAGTTTTGTGGCAGTTCATACAAATGTTCAGCGAAGGAATAGTGGCGTTTTTTGACTTATATGCGCCGGAGTGACAGTACTGGCACTTGATCTGCATCGCGCCGGCGTGCAAGTCGTGCGGGAATTTGATGGGCTGAACAGGCTGGTAACCCTGATGAATGTTGGTGTTCCACATGGTCATCCATGTCCAGCCGCCGCCTGCGATAGACACGCACAGCAACACAAAGAACACAAACTTCTTATTCTTAATTAGTTTCTTTACCGTAGCATAACGGTCAACCGGAACAACGGGTTCAACAGGCTCCGGAAGCAACAGATCGGGCTTGTTCAGGATCAGCTTTTCCAAAGTTTTGATCACCTTGTTCAGCACCAGGATGATGATGAACGCAACGACGATCACACCGATCAGGCCGAGGATCATAATATTGCTCGGGCCTTTTTCAGCTACTGCGGCACCAGCAGGTGTTACCGGGGGTTGCTGATCCTTCTTCCACTCATCACGCACATAGGCCAAAATATTACTTACATCAGCGTCCGAAAGATCGGCGAACAGTGTCATGTTCGACTGATTGAACTTGTTGTAGATGGCAACCGCTTTAGGATCTTTGGCAGCGATCAGGGCCTGGTTGTTCTGCACCCATTTGATGAGCCATTTCTCATCAGGTTCCTGGTCCAGTTGCGGACCCAATGCCGGGCCGACCACCTGCTTATCAACAGCGTGGCATGCCGTACATTTACCCTGAAAGATGGCTTTGCCTTTGGCGAGGTCGCCCTGGGCATAGGTTGAAAATCCCAATATAACAAGACCGAGTGCGAGAAGCGCAGGCTTGATAAATTGTTTTAAAGTCAATGAGATATTTCTCATAAAGTGTATTTATGCTAAATAGTTATGCGTTTTATGTGTATTTGAGATCAACAGCAGACGTATTGTAGTTCCGGTTTTTCAGGCACAAAAGTAAAATTTATTACAGTATGGCTGACAAATTAATGACAGTAATATCTAATTTATAATTGTTCTAAATAACGCCGGAAACACGCTCAGAATAGGCGAATTAGGGGCTTTTCGGTTAGACTACCAGTAAACGGTATGAGCAAGTTACAAACAATATAATTTGAAATAAAAATTATTGTTTCAATAACCAGGCAAAAATCAGCGGCGCAACGATGGTCGCGTCCGACTCCACTATGAACTTTGGCGTGTTGATGTCCAATTTCCCCCAGGTG
>JAFDZL010000453.1 GCA_018266935.1 Bacteroidota bacterium
CATGTTCGAACATGGCCGAACTGAGGCCATTGACCAGGGCAATGCTGTAGTTTACGGGCACATTGTCCAGGTTTCCGTAAAAACCCACGCCCAGTTCGCGCCAGGTAGAAGGAAGGATCAAAGTCTCCACATAGTTGCGTTCGTTACCGTTAAACGTGTTGGGCAAGTGGTTTTCATTCAGTATGCCGATGCGCGGCAGGAATAGTCCGGCTGAAATGTATTGATTGGCATTCAGGTTGAATTTAAGGTATGCCTGCTCGATGCTCACCTCGCCCCCATCTTCGCCGCCCGATACTTTGGCATCCTCCACTTCTAATTCAGAAAAGAAAGATATTTTATCGTTGAATTTATGACCGGTAAAAAGCACAAAGCGTTCAAGGTCGATTTTTGAGGTTTGGGTTGCCGAGCTGTGCTGATAAAAAGCATTGCCATAACCACCGATCGTGGTTGAGTTTTTCGACAGGCCGGTTGAAAGCGAGTCTTCAGAAGTTGTCGCGTTTGTTTTTTGGGCAAATAGCCTGCCCGAAGCCATCAGAAAAAGTAGTAGAAGTGTATAAGTTGAAGTTCTCATTGTGTAATTGTTTGATGCGGCAAAAGTATGTTTTTATTTAGACTAAATCCAAATAAAAACAAACAACTATACTACAGTTATTTTTAATCAACTAGATTTCAGCGGATTAATCCCGCCACAAGTAAGGAAAAAGCAAAAGAGAGGTGGCAATAACGATCACGTCGATCGCGCAAAGCACACCGATATTGCCATAGCTGGCGCTGCGGGCGAGGCCATCCATCGCGTTTTTGCTCAGGTGAATAAGCACAAGGATAACAGGTATCACGACCGGAAAGCTTAGAATGGCCATCAGCGTGCCGTTGTTACCCGCTTTGGAAGCGATGGCGGAAATCATGGTAAAAATGGTGGAGAAACTGATGCTGCCGAGCAAAACCGAGATGAAATAGAAAAGCGGGTCGCCCAGGGTATTAACAAAAAACAGCATATAGACCAGCAACGCCAACACGCTGAGCAACGACATCAGCAAAATATTATAAATGGTTTTGGACAAGATGATCGCTTGCGGACTTGCGATAGAATAATAATAAAGCAGGCGGCTCTTGCTTTCCTGTACAAAACTCTTGGCAATGGCGTTCACCGATGCGAACAGCATAATGATCCAGAATAAAACATTCCAAACGATGGGATAACCGCTGCTGCCTATGAAACCCGGTGTAAGATGAAAAGAAATATAACAAACAAACACCGTTGAAGCCACATACAACAACACCCCGTTAAAGGCATATTTCGACCGCCACTCGAGCAATATCTCCTTTCTAAGCAAATGCCAGGTTTGGTTGTAGAGTTCCATCTGTGGCAAAGATATTTCTTTTAGTCCGCAAGTCCGCATAAGTCCGGAAGTCCGAAAGATGCAGAAGGGTATATATTTCCTAAATTTGCTTTCGGACTTATGCGGACTTCGTGACTTTCGGACTACACCATGCCAACTATCTATCATCCCACTCCTATTGGTGTCGCGCGGATACGCGAAGATGGCGGGTATATTTCATCTATAAGTGTGAGAGATTTTGCGGATGGCGAAGATGATGATATGACGCCGCTGTTGCTGGAAGCAGCCAAACAATTGGATGAGTATTTTGCGGGCACCCGCAGGGAATTCACTTTCCCCATAAAGCAACCCGGCTCGGGGTTCCAGCAGGAAGTGTGGGATTGCCTGCTGAAAATACCGTATGGCAAAACGATAAGCTACCTGCAGCAGTCGAAGATCATGAACAATCCGCTGGCCATACGCGCCATTGCGTCCACCAACGGCAAAAACGATCTGGCCATCGTGGTGCCCTGCCATCGCGTTATCGGGTCCGACGGTTCGCTCACCGGATACGCCGGCGGTTTGTGGCGTAAGAAATGGCTGCTGGAGCACGAGGCAAAGGTGCTTGGGGTTGGACAAACGAAACTGTTCTAAGCGGTTAATTACCAGGCGTTCCGATGGAGCGCGTTTCCTGATTTTTAATTTTTCTACCAACCAATCGTCGCTATGGGACGAAAAATGAAAGTTACATGCTATAAGATTGTTGGGGTAGCTGTTGATTTTTTTTGTCTAGATGCACTATTCTTAAAGAATAAACAAAAAAGTCCTGTAAGGACGTCTCGTTGGTAGCAATCGATAAAAATCAGTTTTCGTTCCATAGGAACGTTTCGTGGTCGAGCTTACAATTTCAATGCCCGATCTTCTGATAAATATTCCCTCTGGAATTGATGATCCTGAATTTGCTCCTGATCTCGGGAAAGCGTATCGTTTCTTTGGCGCCCAGGCACATGAACCCGTTGGGTGCTAAACTATCATAAAATAAGTTTAATACCTTTTCCTGCTGTGCCGCTTCAAAATAAATGAATACATTACGGCAGCAGATCATCTGAAATTCATTGAACGCGCCGTCTGTAAGCAGGTTGTGGGCCGAAAACAAGGTATTCTGACGCAGTTCGGCGCGGATGCCCGCCGCGTCGTTCATCAAATTAAAATGGTCTGTTAACTGGCCGGGCAAACCTGATTGCCGGTAATTTTCTTCGTAGTTTTTAATTTTCCTGACCGGGTATATCCCCCTGCGGGCCTCATTCAGCATTTCGGTATGGATATCGGTTCCATATAGGAACGATTTATTTTCCAGGCCCGCGTCTTTAAGCAGAATGGAAAGCGAATATACCTCCTCGCCCGACGAGCATCCTGCGCACCAGATCCTGATATGGTCAAAGCCTGATAAAGCCGGTATTACCTGGCCGTAGAGCGCTTTGTAATAAAATGGATCGCGAAACATTTCGGTCACATTTACCGTGATCTCCTCCAAAAACCATTGGAAAAAAGACGGGTCGCTAAGCAACAGATGCTTCAGTTCGTCGAAGCTGACCTTCTTCAGCATGATGATACGCGAAAGTCTTCGTTTCAGCGACGATTTTGAATAGGCGCCAAAATCAAACCCATGCGACTCACGCACAACGCCGATCAGTTCGGTTAATTGTTCATCGGCGATCCATGTGGTCGAGGTATCAGGCATGGTTTTTCGGGCAGCTATACTTCATCAGCCGCACCGCTCTGTTGTACGGGCGCCTTGTACTTTGGTTTCTCGCGAAGCGATCCTGCAACAGCCAACACCGGTCCGATAACCAGCAGCCACCAGCCCCATTTGAATTTGATCTGCCTTTCCATGAACTTCTCGAACGAGTGGAACGGAATGAAGGTGAATGAATAGTGAATTTTCAAAAGCGAGAGGATATAGAACAATACGATCAATATCAGAGACAACCAGGCTGTTAACCGCACGAGCTTTCGTTGCATCAGCACCACGCCGATAATACCGACTATAGCAACAGTCAGCACCACAATACCATAAGGCATATTGGCCTTATACATATCCCAGTTGACGATATGCAGCGGGCGGAAAAGCGGGCAATAGGTAGCTGCGATGAGCATCACAAAACCGGCGAATGATATAAATGACGAAAGTCTCATGTATTATTTCTGGCTTATCTCCATTTTATCCGCAAAATGTGCACAATAATCGCGCAGGTCCTCTACGATGTTCGTCTCGCCGGTGGCGCGCAAAAAGCTGTCGCCCATGGTTTGCAGGGTTTCGTAAAAGAAACGTTTCATTTCGTCAACGGGCATGTCGTTCGTCCACAGGTCGATACGCAGGGTGTTTTTGTAATTGTGATCCCATAGCGCCAGCATCATGGATTTTACCGGCAGCGCTTCTTTATTTTGCGCATCGGTTGATTCCCACGTGATGTTTTGCGGAACGTTGTTGTCGTCAAGGTCTATCGTGAGTTTGATCTCTGCTTTTTTCATTTGTTATCTGGCCAGTAAAAATAAAATAATCGCCAAAGTTATAAAGCTTAGCTCCACTATCCAGAGTTTTTTGGTCTCGCGGAAAAAATTGCGCAGCATGATATCCATAAATGACACTACCATTGCGAACAGCAGGAAGATAGCGCCCAACATCCAGTTTTTTAAAGCATGGGGATAAGGCTTTCCCATCACGTTGATACCGTATATCCAAACGTAAATTGAGATAACCAGCAGGAATGCCGCCGCGAAGTTGAGGGGTGTAATACGAAATTTCTTTTCCATATTAATTTAATGTCATTTCGAACGAGCGCACCGAGGAGAAACCTTTGACGCCATGCATAAGCGGATTACCGTCCAGGTGTAGAAGGTTTCTCGTTACCCCTTCACGCATCCTCAGCTGTTCGTCGAAATGACATGATTTTATTTTTTTCTTCTGAAACTTTTGCTTTCGGTTTTCGGCTTCCCGCCTTTCAATTTCTGTTTTGGCGTATCACCCTTAAACTTTTTGCGTTCTTCAAATTTCTTTCTCTGATTAACCGTCTTTTTCTCGTGAAAAGCGCCTTTGAACTCGGGGTTTTCGCGCCGTTTTTGCTGGTCTATCTCGCGCGCCTGGGCCTGTCGTTCCTCGAATGGTGTTTGCTCAACAAAAACTTCATCCGGCAGCGGTAAAACGCTGATCGGCTGGCGGATCAATTTTTCAATTTTATTGATATAATACTGATCGGCAGGCGTAGCCAACGTGATGGCCTCGCCCGATTGAAACGCCCTGCCGGTACGACCGATACGGTGCACATAATCTTCGATCACAACCGGCACATCGAAATTGATCACATGGCTAACGTCACTCACGTCGATGCCGCGCGCGGCCACATCAGTTGCGACCAGTATTTTCACCTCATCGCCGCGAAAAGCATTAATGGAATTGATACGTGTGTTCTGTCCTTTGTTGGCGTGCAGCACCCGGACCTCCTCTTCTCCGTAGCGCCGGGAGAGGAATTTGTACACATCTTCGGCGCTTGTCCGTGTTTTACAGAACACCACCAGTTTCCTGGTATCGCCCTGTTCGTCCAGCAAATATTTTAACAGGTTGATCTTGGTTTTGATATTCGGAACATGATACAATCTCTGCTCGACGGTTTGCGCGGGCGTGGCCTGCGGTGTAACTTCGATCACGGTCGGAAATTCGAGAAAATTAGCCGAAAGCGAGTGTACCTTATCCGACATGGTCGCCGAGAAAAGCAGGTTCTGCCGTTTGCGGGGCACCACTTCCAAAATTCGGTTGATCTGCGGCATAAAGCCCATATCCATCATCTTATCGGCCTCGTCAAGCACCAGTACCTGCAATTGCTTCGTGATCAAATGCCCGCCGAGGTAAATATCCATAAAGCGGCCCGGCGTGGCGACGATGATGTCGGCGCCTTTTTCAACCTGCTCGATCTGCGTTTTGGGGCCGATACCACCGTAAAGTATCACTGCACGTAAATCGGTGTACTTAGCAAAAAGCCTGACATTTTCTTCGATCTGGATGGCCAGTTCGCGGGTTGGCGCCAGGATGAGCGCACGGGGATTTTCGCCCTGTGCATACTTAAGCCGCATAATAATGGGCAAAACATAGGCTGCCGTTTTCCCGGTACCCGTTTGGGCGATACCCATCACGTCCTGACCGTTCAGTATCGGCGGAATGGCTTTTTGCTGAACATCGGTAGCTTCGGTATAACCGGCATCGGCAATGGCATTCAGTATCTGCCGGTTGAATTTGAGATCCTCGAAGCTTTTGGCCATGCGGCAAAGATACTTTTTAAGTCGGGAAGTCCGCAAGTCCGCGGAAGTCCGGAAGAAGCAGAAAGTTGAAAGCAGAAAGACTAAAGCTTTTATTGGCGGTCAAACGTTAACTTTGTATAAAATCTAAAATCGTAAATCGTAATTCCAAAATCCGCCCATGTCTTCTCTCCTCATCAAATCCGCCACCATAGTCAATGAACAAAAACAGTTTGTCAGCGATGTTTTGGTGAAAGACGGGCTGATAGAAAGGATAGACAAACAGATCGGCGTGGAAGCTGATCAAATTATTGACGGTGAAGGTTTGCACCTGCTGCCCGGCTGTATTGACGACCAGGTGCATTTCCGTGAGCCGGGGTTAATTCATAAGGCCGATATCCGTTCGGAGTCCCGCGCGGCGGTGGCCGGGGGCATCACTTCCTTTATGGAAATGCCGAACACCGTGCCCAATACGCTCACGCAGGAATTACTTCAACAAAAATATGAAATAGCCTCGGGCAGCTCACTGGCTAACTATTCATTCTTCATGGGCGCATCCAACGATAATTTGGAGGAGGTACTGAGGACGGATACAAAAAATGTGTGCGGTGTCAAGGTGTTCATGGGCTCTTCAACCGGCAATATGCTGGTGGATAACCCCAATACACTGGAGCATATTTTTAAGGAATCACCGATGCTGGTGGCTACACACTGCGAGGATGAAGCGACCATCCGGCGCAACCTTGAACATTATAAAGAGATTTATGGGGAGAACATCCCGGTAGAGATGCACCCGCTGATCCGCAGTGAGGAGGCCTGTTACCTGTCATCGTCCATGGCCGTGGAGCTGGCCAAAAAATATAATACACGCCTCCATATCCTGCACATTTCCACCGAAAAGGAAACGCATCTTTTCCGCAATGATATCCCGCTTAAGGACAAGCGCATAACCGCCGAGGCCTGTATCCATCATTTATGGTTCAGCGATGCGGACTATGCCACCAAGGGCAACCTGATCAAATGGAACCCGGCTGTAAAAAAGGCAAGCGACCGGGACGGTATACTGAAAGCGGTACTGGATGGACATATCGACGTGATCGCGACTGATCATGCGCCGCATACGCTGGAGGAAAAGGCTAAACCTTACTTGCAGGCGCCCTCGGGCGGACCGCTGGTGCAGCATGCGCTGCCGGCGATGCTGGAATTGTATCATCACGGCAAGATCAGCCTGGAGGATATTGCGCAGAAGATGGCGCACAATGTCGCTATCTGTTTCCAGGTGGAAAAACGCGGCTATATCCGCGAAGGTTACTGGGCCGACCTGGTGCTGGTTGATTTAAATAACCCATGGAACGTGAACAAATCCAATATCTTATACAAATGCGGATGGAGCCCGTTCGAAGGTTCGACTTTCCGGTCGAAAGTAATGCATACGATCGTTTCAGGTCACCTGGCCTATACAAACGGGAAACTGGTAGAAGGTAAAAGCGGTATGAGGCTGGCGTTTGATAGATAGTTTGAACACGATTTGAAGGATCAAAAAGATTAACAAGATGATAGGCTAATCCTGTCTATCATATAAGTCCCGTTAATCGTATTCTACTCCCACATATATCTCCACTTTACCATCCGGCCTGTACAGATCGTAATCCGCGACGTAGGCACGGCACTCACTTTCCTTCCATATCTGCATCCAGGCTTCGCCAACTGATTCCGGCAACTGACTTGCAGGTTCATATTGCCGGTAATCGCCCGAAGGGATAAGCGCCACGAACATCCCGTTGTGCCCTGCCTCCGTTACCCTGCAGCCGAGTACCGCCGTGTACCAGCCAGTGTGGTCAGTTTCGTAATCAGTGTAAACGCAATACACATCGTCAGAATACTTCGCGGGGATCTTAGCCTGAATACTTTCGGACATGAACGTCGCCCAAAGGTCGCCGATATCCTTCCGCGCCTTGCCGTCCTGGTTAGTGGTACGGACTGCTATGCCGGCTACAAAAAAACTGTCTTGTACAGTCAAAATAGGTTCAACAGCGGTCATACTTATAAGTTATAGTGATTTATAAATAATTCATAAACAGTTTATTATGAATTTTATCGAAATTAACACTTAAAGTTGCCCACTCTCGACCATTTCCCTCATCTTCCCAAATACCCATTGCCAGTTTTGCTCCGAATGGTTCTTTGCTTCTTCCGATTTGATCCTTTCCTGGGTGATGGTAAGCGTCGTAATGCCGCTGTTTTCCGAAAGTTCATAAGTCACATCAACATAATTTTCAGGGATGTTCTCCGTGCCCGACATGCTGCTCCAGTAATCATATTTTACCATTCGGCCGGGGTCGATATCCAATATGGTACCGGTATCCTTGTAGCTCTTGCCTTCCCACTCCCCTTCCCAGGTAATGGCGCCGCCTTTTTTCCAGTCGGACTTTACGTTTGTTCCAAAAAAATACTGTTTTACAATCGCCGGGTCGGTCAATGCCTGCCACACTTTCGCTGCGGGAGCCTTGATCCCGATTGAGGTTTTTAAAGTTAAGTTTGCCATAGCCTAAATTGTTGAATTGCTATATTGTAGGATTGTTGAATTGCATTACGGCTCAATAGATAGACGATCTGCTGGTGAAAACATTTTATTTTTCAATAGGTTGAAATCATGTTCATCTATTTCGAAGAAGCCAAACCGGAATCGGTATCCCCAGGATTTTTTATCCGTGATAAAATCCAGTGAGCCTATGAGCGGAACTATAGGCGCATCCTTACACGGATAATAGGTGATATTACGCCGGTAGGGCACAAAATCCTCCGACATTTTATGCTGATAGATATTATCATCAGCCACCTGCCCTATTGCCGTAAATGCCTGTAGTTTTTCATCGCCGGCGTAAGTCATCTTTGGCGAATAGAAGATCACCCAATCGTTTGGATGAAGTTTTTTCAATGCGCCGGGTTTGCCGTGGTTGGCCTGCATAAAACCACCGGCTACACCGCGTTTGATATGGTCCTTTGAAACAACCGTTACCCAATATCTTTCCTGTCTCATCGTCTTTGATTTGTACAAAGTAAATCGGCGTTAATGACAGCCTTATGTCAGCAGGTTTTGTTAATAAAGATCAGTTGCAACTATATTATTCGTTTTCCGTATATTTGATTGCCCCGTCACCAATTTTTTGCAGTTCCTTAATAAACCTTAAAATGGCCGTTAATATTTACGAGCAATGTACTAATCCGATCACCGGCGAAATTTTCAAATGCATTTCCGCTGATTCCTACGTTTTTAAGATCCAATGGGTTAAAAAGGCCGGAAGCGTTCACGGCGCCTCGCCGCATGCCCACGTCTATCAGGACGAAATATTCTACGTCAACAAAGGCCGCCTGAAAATGCTCGTTGAGAATAAAGAACGCGTAGCAGGCCCAGGCGAAAAGATCATCGTCGGCAAAGGAAAATCGCATATTGTTGTCAATACGCCTGACGAACTTGATATTACGCTGGAGTGCCGGCCTGCGCTTGACTACGGGAAATTTATGCAATGTTTTAAAGGCCTGGTAGAAGACGGCTATACCAATGAAAAAGGCTATCCCGATTCGCGGATGATGGGTTATTTTATGAAAAAGATGAAATGCCGGTCGGTTACGATACCCGAAGGTATAACGCTCAGAAAATTTAAATGGACACTCAATAAATACTATCTGTTGGGTACGATGAACGGCTGGGGAAAACTCTATAAAAGATATACTGAATAGCCTTTTTAGCTATTTCGCAACATAATAGTCTTTGATAGTTCCTTCACCTTTTCGCGCAGGTTTTCGGGTCTCACGATGACGGCCATATCGCCGTACATCATCAGCCAGCGCACAAAGCCTTCCAGAAATTCGGTAAGAAAAGTCATCTCGATCATGCCATCCGTCTCGCGCTCGGATACGAATCCATTATAATATTTCTGCTCGTTCAGGTAAGGCCCAACGCGCTTTTCAACGCGTACTACAACTTCCTGCAGGTTCCGTTCCCGCGCCTGCTGCGAGATATATTCGTTCAGGCTGGGATGCTGTGCTCTGAATCGTTCGCCGGTAAGGGAGATATTGGATATACGGTCGAGCCGGAAATCACGGTAATCCTGCCTTAACCTGCACCAGGCGATCAGGTGCCAGTAATTATCCTGGTAGAATACGCCCACCGGTTCGATACATCGCTCGGTTTTTTCCTGGCTGTGCATCGCGAAGTAATGGATGGACAGCACAGTTCTATCTCCTATTCCCTTAAGAATGATCTGCAAGGGGTTCAGATCGAGCCTGACGCCGGACGTCCTTCGGCTCTTTAGCACCTCGATATGACCGTCAATATTTTCCAGGAAATCTTTTTCAGCCATCCGAAGTACCGAACGCACCTTGTACATCGCCGATTTATAATTCTCATCCGAGGATGGGTCCGTAAGCTTTTCCATCAACTTTTCAGCGGTCAAGAAAGCAGTGGCTTCCTCCCGCGTAAACATCACAGGCGGCAAACGGTAGCCATCCATAATGGAGTAGCCTATGCCCGCTTCGCCGATGAGCGGGATGCCGGCTTCTTCGAGTGTTTTGATGTCGCGGTAAACCGTTCGCAGACTGATATTGAACCGCTCGGCAATATCGCCGGCCTTTACAATTCTTCGGGATTGCAACTGGATCAGAATAGCCGATATGCGGTCGATGCGGTTCATAATTATTTCAAATTAACCAAAAGAAATCCTCATTTTTGGCTTAAGACCGACTTAAAAAAAACTCTGTGAACTTTGTGCAAAACTCAATGTCCTTTGTGGCTAAAAAAAAACCCACAGAGCGCACGAAGAGACACACTGAGAAGCACAGAGGCCGGCATAATCGATATTTTATAATGAGTAAGGAAGAAGAAATCGTAGTTTTTGAAACCTATTACAACCCGATGCTGGCCGAGATCATCAGGGCTAAACTTGAGGCGAATGGTATCCCCTGCTTTTTGAGCGATGAAAGCATCGGTACCGTGTACCCGGTTTACAACCAGGGCGCGGGCGGTATTAAATTGAAGGTCTTTAAACGCGACGTCGAAAAATGCCGCGAAATTGTCAGCCAGGATGACCAACTGGACGAACAAACCACTTATCTATAGCCTATCAACATAAGCCATATGAAAAAATTCATCCTTATTTTCGCCATTTGCACCTGTGCGGCGCCCGCATTTGCACAGCAGGTAATTACCGCTACCAAGTCGCAGTTTATGTTCATCATCCGCTTCAAATCGGATTTTCAGCCACCGTCAGACGAAGCTGTTAAAGCCAATATCAAAAAATGGCAGGATTACATGGGCAATCTTGCCAAATCAGGCGACCTGGTAAGCGGTTACCGCCCGGCAACAGGAGGATTGACTATTAGCGGGAGCGAGAAAACGCTCAAAAACGATCCTTATGTCGCAGACGGTATGCAGGTGAGTTCGGTGATGATCGTCAAAGCCGCCAGCCTCGACGCTGCGAAAGATATCGCGAACAAGTGCCCGGTCTTCGAATTTGGAGGCAGCATAGAGGTACGACCGCTGATGAATATTGCGGGACAATAACAATATCGCAATGAGAGATGGTTAAAACCCATCCCTAAAAAACATTCCAGGCCCACGGCCTTCCCTGACGGGCGTAGCCTCGGTTCATATTGTAATGACGGATTTCAATCCGTCCCATAGCGATGGGTTAAAACCCATCCCTAAAAGACAGTCCCGGCCTACGGCTTTTGCAAACAGGCGTAGCCTCGGTCCATATTGTAACGACGGATTTCAATCCGTCCCATAGCGATGGGTTAAAACCCATCCCTAAAAAACAATCCAGGCCCACGGCCTTTCCTAAGAGGCGTAGCCTCGACCTATATTGTAACGACGGATTTCAATCCGTCCTGCAACGATGGGTTAAAACCCATCCCTAAAAAACAATCCAGGCCCTCGGCCTTTCCTAAGAGACGCAGCCTCGACCTATATTGTAACGACGGATTTCAATCCGTCGAAATGGATAAGTATATTAGCCGAATGTACAATCGCCGCAAGTTTCTTAAAATATCGGCTGCCGGTGCTTCCGTTGCAGCACTATCGCCTTCCGCTTTCGCAAAAACATTATCCCCTGCCCCTGATGCAGGCGGGTTTCCAATAGTGATCTCCACCTGGGACTTCGGCGTCGCGGCGAATAAAGAGGCCTGGACTATCTTGGGCAAAGGCGGCCGCGCGCTGGATGCGGTGGAGGCCGGAGTAAAGATACCCGAAGCAGATTTACACAACCATACCGTTGGTCGCGCGGGCTACCCCGACCGCGACGGGCACGTATCGCTGGATGCCTGTATCATGGACGAATCCGGTAATTGCGGTTCGGTAGCTGCTATCGAGTACATTGCCCATCCAATATCCGTTGCCCGCGCCGTGATGGAAAAAACGCCGCACGTGATGCTGGTAGGCGAAGGCGCGACACAGTTCGCCGTTCAGCAAGGCTTTAAAAAAGAAAAATTGCTTACCCCTGAATCAGAAAAGGCCTGGAAGGAATGGCTGAAAACGGCCAAATACAAGCCGGTGATGAATATCGAGAACAAGCAGCATATGCCGGGCAGTAAATACAATCACGATACCATCGGAATGCTGGCTATTGACGCCAAGGGCAATCTGTCTGGCGCCTGCACCACCAGCGGTATGGCCTGGAAGATGCGCGGCCGCGTAGGCGATAGTCCGATCATCGGCGCTGGACTTTACGTAGATAACGAAGTGGGCGGTGCAACCTCGACCGGCGTTGGCGAAGAAGTGATCCGTAATGTCGGCAGTTTCTTAGTCGTGGAACTGATGCGGCACGGTATGTCGCCTGAAGACGCCTGCAGAGAAGCCGTAAACCGCATTATCAAAAAGAAACCGCAAACCGCCAAAGAGATACAGGTAGGTTTCCTGGCCATCAACAAAAAAGGCGAATACGGGGCATACGCCATTCAAAGCGGATTCACTTTCGCGGTGTGCAATGCTCAGCAGCAGGATCTGATCATCAAGGGCAAAAGCGTATACTGATTAGTTCATGGTTCATAGTTCATGGTTCATGGCCATCGAAAATCATTAGTTTTGAATCTACTTCACCGATAATATGAAAAAGTCTGAGCCTTTCGTCAATCTCGAAGTATGTGCCAACTCCGTTGCTTCTGCGCTGGCTGCTCAGGAAGGCGGGGCTTTCCGCGTAGAACTTTGCGAAAATCTT
>JAFDZL010000454.1 GCA_018266935.1 Bacteroidota bacterium
CACTTTTACCACCCAATCCGCATCGGTGCCGGTGATGGCCACTTTCAGGTCGGCCCAGATGTTACCCGCCAGCGTTACGTCGTGGTCGAGCACATCGGTCTGGTAGGTCAGCACATCCGGCCTGCGCGAGGCAAAGCGCTGGTCGGCGTCCATATATTCGCGCTGCATACCCAGCACAATCTGGTCGTAAAAAGGCACCGGCTTGTTCGGGTCGGAAACAAACTCGTCATAGCTGTCTTTAGCTTCTGACGGAGCGCTAAAAGAAAGTTTGCCACCCGGCAAGAAGTACAGGTTCTTTTCTTCGGCTTCCTTTGGCGGCCAGGTCTTGTAAGTTCTCCATTGGTTCGAACCTGTTTCAAAGGTATTCACAGGTTGCAGGTCCATGTCCGTACCTTTCAGATAATGGCTGAAGAACGCGAACTCGATCTTTTCGCGGTAATATGGCCCGGTCGGGCCGCCGAAATAAACATCGCCCAGATGATCGCCGTCGCCGCGTGCCCAGCCGCCGTGCACCCATGGGCCCATGGTAAAATAGATAGGGGTACCAGGATTGTTCTTCACTAAAGTTTTGTAGGTATTGATAGCGCCATACAAGTCTTCAGCGTCATACCAGCCGCCGGTAACCAGTGTCGGTGTTTTTATGTCGTGCAGGTGATACAACACGTTACGGTCCTTCCAGTGCTGGTCGTAGTCGGGGTGATCCATCATTTCGTTCCACAGGCGGATAGTATCCTTAAAGTATTTGACATTGGTATTCCGCATCGAACCCATGTTCAGGTAAAACTCATAACCATCCTCGGTGCCATAAACCAGGCGACTCCCCCGGCCTTGTGTAGGCTTATCATTCTGCCGGTTGGTAAAGCCCGGATAAAAACCAAAGTTGCCCACCAGTTGGAAAGCGCCGTTATGCCATCCATCGTCGCGCCAAAGATCGGACATAGGCGCCTGGGGCGACGCAGCCGCCAATGCCGGGTGGCGGCTCAGCAAGCATGTAGTAGTGAAAAATCCCGGATAGGAAATTCCCCAGGCCCCTACCTTCCCATTATTGCCAGGTATGTTTTTTAGCAGCCAGTCGATGGTGTCATAGGTATCCGTGCCCTCATCAACATCCGTTTTCGCTTTGTGAACTTCTTTTTCGGCCGTCATTTCCTCAAATATGCCTTCGCTCATGAAGCGTCCGCGAACATCCTGGTAAACAAAGATATACCCATCGTGCAGGAATAACGATGATGGGCCAAGACTGCCCTTATAGGCATCTGGTCCATACGGACCTACGCTGTAAGGCGTGCGGTCCATCATGATAGGATATTTTTTGGATTGATCCTTGGGCACATAGACCGAAGTGAACAGCTTTACTCCGTCACGCATCGGTATTTGGTACTCATGCTTGATATAATTCGCCTTCACATAATCCGCATCGGAGTTATTGGGCTGCGCGTGTGAGCTTAAAGCAGAAAGCAAAAAGCCGAAAGCCAGTAGCAGTGTCAGTTTTTTCATTAATTATTGAGAATTAAAAATCGGCAGCAAGAAAACAAAAAAGCCCCTTACTCAGGGGCTGTAACAAAGTTATTACTTTTATGAATTATCCGTTAATAGCTTTTACACCAGGCAGTTCCTTCCCTTCCATATATTCCAGCAAAGCGCCGCCGCCGGTGGATACGTAACTCACATCATTCGTGAGGCCAAACTTGGCAACGGCAGCAGCCGAATCACCCCCGCCGATGAGCGAGAAAGCGCCGTTCTCAGTTGCCTTTACCACCGCTTCGGCAATTGCTTTGGTACCCGCTTCAAACTTCTGCATCTCGAAAACACCCATCGGACCGTTCCATAAAATGGTTTTAGATCCTTCAACTACTTTGCTGAAGGCCTTGATCGAATCCGGGCCGATGTCCAAACCCATCCAGCCATCTTTGATACTATCATTTTGAGCAGTACCGGTGTTTGCATCGTTCGAGAAATTGTCGGCTATGATAGAGTCTGTAGGCAGCATCAGGTTGATGCCTTTCGCTTTGGCCTTAGCCAGTATGCTGTTGGCCAGATCGAGTTTATCTTCTTCGACCAGCGATTTGCCGATCTTTCCGCCCTGTGCTTTCGCAAAGGTATAAGCCATGCCCCCGCCAATGATCAGATTATCCACCTTACCCATCAATTGTTCGATGAGCTCGATCTTATCCGACACCTTCGCGCCACCCATAATAGCGGTAAAAGGTCTTTCTGCGTTGTTCAATACTTTTTCGGCGTTGTTCAATTCGGCGGCCATCAGGTAACCGAAACATTTGGCATCATCCGGAAAGAATTGCGCGATAACGGCTGTCGAAGCGTGTGCACGGTGCGCAGTACCGAAAGCGTCATTCACATAAATATCGCCCAATTCGGCAAGCTTTTTGGCGAATTCCGCGTCACCTTTTTCCTCTTCCTTATAAAAGCGCAGGTTTTCCAACAGCAGAACTTCACCGTTGGCCAATGCTTTTGCTTTTTCAACTGCTTCAGGGCCAATGCAATCGTTGGCAAATTGAACCTGCTGACCCAGCAGGTCAGACAAATGCGGCGCCAGGTGCCTGAGCGAATATTTTTCGGTCGGGCCGTCTTTCGGCCTGCCAAGGTGCGACATCAGGATCACAGCTCCACCATCATTTAAAATCTTTTTGATGGTCGGCAAAGCGGCGGTCATCCGGTTATCATCGGTTATATGGTAATCTGCATCAAGCGGGACGTTAAAATCGACCCTGATAAGGGCCTTCTTACCCAAAAATTTGATCTGATCTACTGTTTTCATGGTTATTAGCAGTGCTTGTTTTACGGGCTGCCAAATTCAGCAATTAAATTCAGAAAAGAAAGTCCGAAAGAAGGATGATTGTTTTACTGTATTTTCAAATACAGGACCCGGTGCGGTCCAATGTTGGGCAATTCGAATTCATCGGATATCACTTCAAAGCCAAGATCGATATAGAATTTCAACGCGCTCTTTCGGGCGTTGCACCAGATATAATTGGTCTTCTGCCCGCGCAGGTAAACAATAGCAAAGTTTACTACCTGGTTGCCTATGCCCCTGCCACGATATTCGGGCAGCGTTGCCATTCCGCGTAATTGGTAAGCTTTGCCCTGGTAATCTTTATAGTTTTGAGGATGAAACGTTGCAATGCAAACCAATTTGTCACCAGCGAAATATCCTAGATGAAAGGCATCCGGGTTTTCATCTCCGCTGAAACGGCATTGGTCTAAGGTAAGTTTGCCGCCGCGAAGAATGTCGTTGCGGATGGCGAGCGTATCTTCAACCGGTATAAATCGGATCATGCTTTGCGATGTTGATCTTTGCAACCAGGTCGGCCAGGCGGCTCGAATAACCCATTTCGTTATCATACCAGCCTACAACCTTGGTAAGGCCACCCACCACAGAGGTGAGCTTAGCATCAAAAATACAGCTATGGGGATTATCCAGTATGTCGGTTGAAACTATAGGGTCCTCGGTGTACTCCAGTATGTTCTTCATCGGGCCATCGGCTGCTGCCCTGAATGCGCGGTTAATCTCTTCGACGGTCGCCGGCTTTTTCAGGCTGCAGGTAAAATCGGTCAGTGAACCATTTAGAACGGGAACCCGGATACCCGCCCCGCCCAATTTACCATCCAGGTGGGAGAAAATATGCGTAATGGCTTTTGCCGCGCCGGTTGTGGTCGGAATTATAGACGCTGAAGCGGCCCTTGCACGGCGCAGGTCTTTGTGAGGAGCGTCGTGCAGGTTCTGATCGCCCGTCATAGAGTGTACAGTCGTTATATAGCCATCGACTATGCCCCAATTATCGTCCAATATCTTCACCATCACGGCAACGTTATTAGTAGTGCACGAGGCATTGGATATGATCGGCGCGTTCAGGTCGATCTGATCTTCATTAACCCCCATTACAATAGTAGGCACATTTTTATCCGGCGAAGGCGCAGAAATGACTACTTGTTTTGCGCCTGCTGTAAGGTGCTGTTCCGCGCTTTTTCGGGTAGTGAATTTCCCTGTCGATTCGATCACCAGGTCAATGTTCAGCTCCTTCCATGGAAGCTCTGAAGGGTCTTTTTCTGAAAACACCCTGATCTCCTGGTCGTTGATAAAAAGATGATCGGCATCAAAGTCAACTTTGCCCTTGAAAGCCCGGTGCACCGAGTCGTATTTGAACAAATGCGCAAGCGTCGCGGTGTCCGCCAGATCATTGATGGCAACTACGCGCAGGTTGGTATTATCGAGGATGTTTCTTAAGAACACTCTGCCGATACGTCCGAAACCGTTGATCGCTATATTCATCGCGTTGGGTTTTATAACGCACAAAGGTAGATAAAATACAGGGCCTGAATAAACAGCCGGGTACACTAAGCCAGCATTATGACAATTAAGAAACGATTATCCCGCTTTAGATAAACAGGTTGCGCAGTGCCAGGCTCTCGCGCTCTTTTGACCGCAAAAAGAAGGTAATTGTCCAGTTGAACAGCAGGCACAGCACTGCTATTATGCCGATCAGAATCGAATTACCATAGTTCTGAAAAAACATTACCAGCGCAATGCAAAGTATATTGAGCGTGGCCAGTATCAGCGTGGTTTGCAAATGATTAAAACCGAGGCGCAGCATGCGGTGATGGATGTGATTGCGGTCGGCAGTAAACGGCGAAACACCATTGGATATGCGCAGAACAAACACACGCAGTGTATCGAAAATAGGGCCTATCAATATCGCCACAGCAATTGCGGGCGCCGACAGTATCTCAGGAGTTACGTTAGTTGTAACCTTATTCAATTCGATAAATTTAATAGCCATCACTACCGAGATCAGTCCGATGAGCAGCGAGCCTGTATCGCCCATGAATATCTTAGCCGGGGTGATATTGAATTTCAGGAAACCGAATATAGCGCCTACCATAGCCAGCGAAATAGCGGCAAGCTGGTATTCGCGCATATAGATGAATAACGTTGCAAGACATCCGTTGCTGATAATACCCGTGGTAGCTGCAAGCCCGTCGATACCGTCGATCAGGTTGAAAGCATTAACTATAAGTATAACGGTAAGCACCGATAAAGCCACGCTTGGCCAGTATGGCAAATCATGGATGCCGAATACACCATACATACTGGTCAGACGTATGTTTCCAAATAAAACCAATATCGATGCTACCACAAACTGTATAACAAATTTGGTCCGCGAGTTAACTCCCGAAAGGTCGTCCTTTAAGCCCATCGCAAACAATATAATACAGGCAGTAAGGATATAGTTGATCGGAAGCGACCTGTCGGTCATGCTAAAAAGCAGTGAGGTAATAGTAAAACTGACAAATATTGCAATACCGCCCAGTCGCGGTATGCCATGGTCGTGTTGCTTACGGAAATGGCCAACGTCGTCATACAGGTGCCTTGCACGGGCGACATGTAAAATGGTAGGGATCGCAAGCAACGATATCAGAACCGAGACGGTTACAATGATCAGGTAGTAAAGGGGGTACTGTGAGTGTAAAAGTTCTGTCATGGAATATCCTAAGTATCAGCAATTAGATATATCATAATCAGGTGACCAAAATAGCAAATTTTTCATATTTGTTAAAAAAATTGCAGTATTTTGCGCAACGGTTTGAATATTACGGTTATATACGGAAATAATATACCGTTTTTCCGCATAGCCTTTAAATCAAAGCTTAATGCTTTTACGCGATTGCCAACGTTTTTGTTGCTTATACCGCCAATGTACATCTTCACCATGATCTTATCCAGGTAAAAAACATTGGCATTATGGGCGTGGATAAAGCGGAGCATCAATTCATAATCAGCTGCGCTGCCATATTCAAGACTATATGCCCCATGTGTATCAAATAATGCCTTCCGGCAATAGAACGTAGGATGCGGCGGCATCCAGCCGCGGTTGAACATACCCTTATGATACCGTCCCGACCTCCACTTACGAACTACCCTTTCGTCCGGGTTGATAAAATCCAGGTTGCCGTATAAAATATCTGTATCCTGTTGGGCAAACGCCTCGGCAACCTCGCCCAGAACACGGTCGTCGGCCAAAAAATCATCCGCGTTTATTGTGCCAATAATGTCTCCGGTGGCAAGCGCAATACCCTTATTCATAGCATCATATACGCCATTATCGGGCTCAGACACCAGCACGTGAATTTTATCGCGGTACCTGTTAATAATATTGATCGTGTCATCCGTCGAACCACCATCAATGACGATATATTGAACGTTGTTGAATTTCTGCCCCACTACGGAAATTATGCTACGCTCGATCGTATTTTGTGCGTTGAAAGCGACTGTTATAAGCGAAATTTTCAAATCGTGCATTTGGGAAAAACTACGTTCTTAATATGAACAATTTGTGTTATTTTTGGAAATTACTGCGAAATATAGCACAAATAAGCAGTTTGATGTGTATGCGTTTTTATACGGGCCTAATTCTCACAATTTTACTTTCAGCGGCATTTTTTTCTTCCTGTTCATATAAACAGCAACAACTGCTTTTCCAGCAGCAAAATGCTGCGGTGGATACCGGCAAGATCAGCGCGGCAAGTGGGGCGGGTACAAGCGATTACCTTATCCGGTCACAGGATATACTCCAGATCCGGAACCTGCAAAATGCGCGGTATATTGTGGATGAGGTGCCAAACGGGGGTTCGGTAGCCGGCGGTTTCAGTGCGGGTGAAGGGCAAACCTACCAGGTGGACGACGATGGCAACGTCGCCCTGCCGCTGATAGGCCACCTGCAGGTTGCGGGGCTTACCAGGATACAGGCGCAAAAACTTATCGAGGATACTTACCGTAAAAATGTTCTGGTTAACCCGATAATTGATCTGAAGATAGTGAACCTTAAAATAACCATACTTGGTGAAATAAGGCAGCCTGGTAATTATTCGCTGGTGAAGGACAAAACCAATCTGGTAGAACTGATAGGGCAAGCGGGCGGCCTCACCGAAAGGGCCAATGAAAAAACGATCAAAATAATCCGCGGGGACCCTAAGAATCCGCAGGTTACTGAGATAAACCTCAATAAGCTGTCGACGCTGAGCGACCCGAGGATCATACTTCAGAACAACGATATCATTTATATCGCTCAAAACAGGCGATCGATCAAGACTGAGGAATTACAGAATTTCTCGTCAACAATACAAGTCGGTTTGATTGTGGTTAATACGGCGCTTATTATCTATGCGTTTATTCACAAGTAAATGGAAGAAAAGGAAAAGATAGCGAGGAAATTACCTAATCAGGAGATCGATTATTTTAAGATTGCCAAAATTCTGCTAAGCCGCTGGTACTGGATCGCGGCATCGGTTATCGTCTGTTCGGCCATATCATACATCTACCTTTGGGCCACTCCAAAGACGTATGCTACCGGCGCGACGCTGAAGATAGAAGAAAAAAAATCAGAATTTTCCGACCTTGTAGGTGTAATCAATAATAATGACCGGGGGGGATCTAAAATACAGAGTGAAATCTTCGTATTACATAGCAGCACGCTTATTCTGAGCGCTATCAAAGACCTGGACTACCGGGTTAGTTTTTATATATCGGGCAGGGTGCGTACTACCGATGTTTACCCGCAAAAACTACTGGATATAAATCTGCTGAAGTTCGACAGTCTTAGCTTCTTCCGCGACCTGATCACCTTCAGGCCAGTGACCGGCGATACTTTCGACCTGAGTTACAAAATGAACGGCAAGCCCGCACACGGGGTATTTACTTACGACACCCCGGTTACAATTGCCAATACTTCGTTCAGTATCAAGAAACCGGGTGATATGCCTAAAAGCACGATCTTCATGTTCAAATTTAACATACCTGAAGATTTTATAGGGCGGGTCAGCGGCGGCCTGCATGCCAGTGAAGTAGCTAAAAACTCGAATATCGTTTCATTACAGGAAACAGATTCGAACCCACAATTCGCAGCTGATGTGCTGAATGCCGTAATGAAAGAATATCTTAATTACGACAAGGCCTCGAAAACACAGTCGGCGACCAATATGATCAATTTTATTGATGATCAGTTGTCAGCACTGTCGAACGAAGTAAAGGGTTCAGAGAAATCCATTCAGCAATATAAGCAAAACGCCAAAATAATGGATGTCAACTCGGCCACCGACCTCGAACTGGGGCAGATCAAGGACATTTCGGCACAAAAATCAGTATTGAATATCCAGCTTATCGCTATTGACCAGTTGAGGGACCAGATAGCCAGGGAAAAAGAAAATGTTAGTCTGAATCTGAACCTGGAGGGCACTATCGACGGGTTGCTTGGAGGTTTGATACAACAGCTAAACGACCGCCTAACTGAAAAAGCCACATTGCAAAAAACTTACAACAGCAATTCTCAGGCTTTGAAAGATATCGACCAGCAGATTTTGCTGATCAAAAATGCCGCACTGAACAATATTGAAGCCACACGTATGCGCATCGATAAGAACATTGCGTACCTGGATGCCCAGGCTGATAAGGTAAATAAAAAAATCGCGACCCTGCCGGCAGAAGAGCGCGATCTGATCAGTCTGAAACGCGACTTTGAGATCAACGACAAAGTTTATTCCTTCCTGTCAGAAAAAAGACTCGACGCGCAGATCAGCCGTTCAGCAATTTTACCGGGTGCGGCTATCGTGGAACAGGCATCCCCCAATTTCAGCCCGGTTTCGCCAGATGAGCATACGATCCACCGGACAGCGCTTATTTTCGGATTTGCCATAGGGCTCGGCGCTATAATCCTGATCCGTATCCTTAACCCATACATCTATGATAAGGAAACGATTGAAAGCCTGACCACGATACCAATCCTGGGCGTGATCAGGAAATTCCCTGATGAGATCGATGAGGACAACACACAAATACTGGCGCTTAGCCGGCCGAAATCGGTGTTTGCAGAGTCGGTCCGTTCGGTGCGAACCAACCTTAATTTTATTGCGTCGGAAAAAACGAGCAAGATCATCTGTATCACGTCAGAGGTTGCCGGCGAGGGTAAATCTTTTATAGCCGTCAACCTGTCGAGTACGCTGTCGCTGATAGACAAAAAAATAATCCTTATAGCAGCCGACCTTCGCCGCTCAAGGCTTCATAAGACGTTCCACATGCCCAATGACAAAGGCCTGAGCAGTTACCTGGCCAATCAATGCGAAGTAGATGATGTGATCAGGAATACCGGGCAACCCAATCTCGATATATTACTTTCCGGGCCCGTGCCGCCAAATCCATCAGAATTGCTGCATAGCAAAAGGATGAAGACCCTGATAGAGGAGCTGAAAAAGCGTTACGACATCATCATGATTGATACCGCACCTATCGGCCTGGTATCCGACTCTATACCGCTCATCAGGATGAGTGATATCAATATATTCGTTATCCGTTCAGGCAAATCTAAGTTTTATGCGGCAACGGTACCGCAACGTATCGCCAATGAATATCACCTGGATAACACGGTGATAATTCTGAATGCCTACACCGAGGATTTGCTGCATTCGCGGTATTATACAACTAAATTCAGCGGCGAATACAGCGGAGGGCATTACTATTATTATTCGGATTACAGTGGTTATGAAGGCTCGGATTATTACGTGGATAAGAAGAAACCGAAATGGTGGGATATGCGGCGCTGGCTGAAAATAAATGGATAAAACGTTAAAGGCAGATACATATAAATGGTACCCGGTTTACACACATCCGAGGGCTGAAAAAAAAGCTGGCCAGGCCCTGGCATCCAAAGGTATAGAAGTCTATCTGCCGTTGAGAAAGCAGTTAAAACAATGGAGCGACAGGAAGAAGTGGGTGGAAGAACCTTTTATTAAATCCTATTTATTCGTTCATATTACGGACCGTGAGCAAACCGAGGTGCTGATGACCAAGGGCATCGCGCGCTTTATTTATTTCGGCGGCAGGATCGCCTCGATGCCCGACAGGCAAATAGCCGACCTTAAGCTACTGATGATGAGCCCGCTTGACCTCGAGATCACGGAAGAGAACCTGATGCCGGGCGAGAAGATCGTTATTAAAGCAGGGCCTCTTAAGGGCATGACCGGTGAGATCATCTCATATCGTTCGCAAAAGCAACTGGCACTGCGTTTGGAAAACCTGGGATGCTCTATCATCATCCACGTGGCGGCATCCCTGATAAACAGATTTTAACATTCACCCACCTGTTGTGAATAAGTTTTATGCAGGCTAAATGGCATTTTTTAACTTAATTTAATGCCATTATTTTTTATAAATCAGTCGGGGTTGCTATTTTTTAACCTGCTGAAAATTAATGAGTTGTACTTCGCACGTGTGACTTACCGGGCGAAGCTGTGTATATACCCCTATTATGTGCCGCATTGCAGGAATTATTTCCCAAAAGCTAAAAAAGGAAGAAAGCCGCGATAGAGTAAAAGCTATGTGCCTGACTTTGCAGCATGGCGGCCCGGATGATGAAGGTATATTTTCCGACGACCGCGCCGGGCTTGTCTTTGGCCATCGCAGACTGGCGATCATTGACCTTAGCGCGAAAGGGCATCAGCCCATGGCCGATGTAAACCAAAAGGCATGGATAACCTTCAACGGCGAGATATACAATTATGCCGAGCTTAAACAACAGTTGTTGTTGCTGGGAGCAAAATTTTATTCGGATACGGATACGGAGGTAATTATCCAGGCATATCTGCACTGGGGTATGGCCTCGTTCTCAAAATTCAGGGGTATATTCGCATTCGCGCTTTATGACATTGAAAAAGCATTGACTTATCTGGTGCGCGACAGCTCGGGCGTAAAGCCGCTGTACTATCATATCGACGATGGTCAGCTAAGCTTTGCCTCTGAAGTGAAAGCTTTAAAAAGTGCTGGTATAGCCGTTGAACCTGACAGTAACTGGAGAGTACGTTTCCTGGCTTACGGGCACATACCCGAGCCCTATACGACGCAAAAAAATGTTTTCAGCCTGCCTAAAGGCGAGTTCCTGTGCTGGAACCATAAAAAGCAAAACTGCGAGATACACTCATACCACGTAATAACGCGCGAAAAGAAGATAACGGATACAGCAGAGGCGCGGGAAGCGGTCCGGTCGGCGCTCACCTGTGCGGTAAAAAGACAACTAATAGCTGACGCGCCCATTGGCGTGTTCCTGAGCGGCGGCATAGATTCGAGCCTGATAACGTTGCTCGCCAACCAACACAAACGCGCGCAGCTCAAAACAATATCCATATTCTTCAACGAAAAAGCTTATGACGAGCGGGCCTTTCAAAACATGATATTGAAGGAGATTGAAGGCGAAAAGTATGCTCACCTGGTAAGGCAGGACGATTTCAACGAATTCCTGCCGCAGATCATCACTGATATGGATATGCCGACCACAGATGGTATAAATACCTGGTTTATTAGCAAATATGCGCACGAGGATGGCTTAAAGGCCGTGCTTTCGGGGATCGGCGCCGATGAATTATTCGGTGGTTATCCGTCTTTCAGGCGGATGAAGATGCTGAAAAAGATGCATAAGATCAGGCCAATCACCTTTCGCATAGCAAAGTATTTCGCCTCTGACCGGTTCAAAAAAATATCATTTTTGGCATACAATCATCCAACTGCCGATTATCTGCTTTTGCGCGGGCACTACACCCCTGCGGATATCGCCGGGATATTAGATACCGATTTGAGAAATGTCGAGAACATCCTGTTCAATAACAAGCAGCTGCCTTATATAAGTAACTACGACGAAGCGGATGCGGCATGGTTCGAGACCAATATGTACATGCAGAATCAATTGCTGCGCGACACCGATGTAATGGGGATGAGCCATGCATTGGAGGTGCGTGTGCCTTTTCTGGATGAAGATTTTAAGCGCCTGGCTGAAAACATTGCGCTGGAAGTGCGATTCAATGCGCACCAGCCAAAAAAGCTGTTGATAGACAGTTTTGCTGACATACTGCCGAGAGCCATCTGGGACCGGTCGAAAATGGGCTTTACATTTCCATTGCAGCAGTGGATGCGGGAACACCCGGATATCAATAACGAAACCTTATACAAAGGCAAAAGGGCACAAAGCATTGTAAAAGATTTTAAGCAGAATACAATGCACTGGTCGAAAATATTTGCCTTGTACCAGATACGGATGCATGAGTAAAAAGATCATCCTTTTGACTTTACAAACCTTCAGTACAACAGGCGGCATACAGAAAATGACGCGCACGTTGGCGCATTCATTGAATCATATAACAGAACAGAATCACTGGGATTTTAAACTATGGTCTCTTTATGATTCGCGGTACGATCTGATGGGCCAATACCTGGCGGCGGAGAATTTTGCCGGATTCGGCCGCAGCAAGGCAAGGATGGGATTGAAAACGTTAACTCAAGCCACCAAAGCCGATATCGTTATCATAAGCCATATTAACCTCGCTCTTATCGGGCTGGTGATAAAAATACTAAACCCCAAATGCAGGTTGTGGCTGGTTGCACATGGTATCGAAGTATGGCGACAGCTTAGTTTCGTGAAGAGAACATTCTTGAAACGCTACTGTGACAAGGTGATTTGCGTGAGCGGTTTCACTAAAACCCAAATGTCCAACTGGCATCAACTGAGCGACGATAAGTGCGTTGTGCTGAACAACGCGATAGATCCGTTCATCAGGCAGCCCGACGAATTTGAAAAGCCCGAGTACCTGATGAACCGTTACAGCCTCCGTTCGGGCGACAAGGTCATTTTCACATTGACACGACTCGCGTCGTCGGAACAGTATAAGGGTTACGAGCAGGTGATCAAGGCAGTGGGCAGCCTGAAACCGGGTTTTCCGGGCTTGAAATATATACTTTCAGGGCAGTACGATGCAGCAGAAGAAATGCGGATAAAAGATCTGATCAGGGCATGTGATGTGGAAGACGAAGTGATATTGACCGGCTTTTTGAACGAAAATGAGCTGGTTGATCACTTTCTGTTAGCTGATCTGTTTGTGCTGCCAAGTAAGAAAGAAGGTTTTGGCATTGTATTTATCGAAGCGCTCGCCTGCGGCTTGCCGGTGATATGCGGTAACGCAGACGGCAGCGTGGATGCTATCAGGAATGGCGAACTGGGGATAGCCATAAACGTTGACAACCTGGCCGAGCTTGAAAAAACTATTATCGCCTATCTGACGACTCCGCTTACCGTAGCAGCACGTGAAAGCCTTCAAAGCCGATGCCTGAGCTACTTTAACGAATTGGACTACCGAAAAAATTTATTGCGACTCATCAATGACAAACTTACAGCCTGAAGAAAATTGGGATCTTGAAATAGCACCCAAAAACAACCTGTTCGATTTGCACCTGAAAGATACCTGGCATTATCGCGACCTGCTTTGGCTGCTGGTGCGGCGTGATTTTGTATCGTTCTATAAACAAACCATCCTTGGTCCGGTATGGTTTTTTGTGCAACCCATTATTACCATTCTCACCTATACCCTGGTATTCAATAAACTGGCGGGGATTAACACCGATGGAACACCGGCTCCGCTGTTTTATCTTGCAGGTACGATTATATGGAACTATTTTTCCGACTGCCTAAATAAAACATCTACGGTGTTTAAGGACAATGCCGGCATGTTAGGCAAAGTTTACTTTCCGCGATTGATTATGCCGCTAAGTATCGTATGCTCTAACCTGATCAGGTTTGGAGTGCAGTTCACGCTGTTCATTACGCTCATGATCATTTTCAATATCAAAGGCGTTTTAATTGTCCCCAACGCTATTGCGTTGCTTTTCCCGCTGCTTATCTTAGTCATCGCGGCGCTTGGTCTTGGACTGGGCATGATGATCTCCGCGGTAACGACTAAGTACCGCGACCTGGCCTTTGTCGTTTCTTTCGGCGTACCGCTGCTGATGTACACCACCACGGTGATCTACCCGCTTTCAACCGCGCTGACCAAATACCCGAAATACAGCTGGATCATCAAGTATAACCCGGTGACCGCGATTATCGAGACATTTCGGTATGGGTTCCTGGGCAAGGCAAGCTTCAATTGGGAACTGCTGGGCTACAGCACCGGGGTTACATTTATCATCCTGTTGCTTGGTATAATGGTATTTAATAAGGTTGAAAAAACGTTTGTCGATACAGTTTAATTGATGACAGTTGTACAAGATCGTTCGGTATTACTGCTGGCGACAAACAAACAGGAATATCTTCAATTCGCATTAAATTGTGCGGATTCCGTCAGACTGCATAACCCGGATTTGCCAATTTTTATAGCCACTAACCTCAAAGTCGATGACTGTACATCGCGAACAGATATCAAATTTCTTCCTGTACCTGAAGAAATCGCCAGGCTATACCTTGAGGCAAAGCTGTATCTCAATGATTTTCTTCAATCGGAAGAGACTTTATTTATCGATTCCGATTGTCTTTGTTACGGCGATTTGACCCCGATATTCGAAGCTTGCAGGGAAAACGATGTTACCGTTGTGGGCCGTAACATCCCGATAGAGGGCTTTTGGACGGGAGATGGTATTAAGTTTGCCAGGGAGACGTTAGGTATAAATAAATCAATATTCTTTAACGGTGGATTCTATTATATACGGAACACCCCGGTAGCACAACAGATATTTCTAAAGGCAAGAGAAATTTCTGATAATTATGACGCCTATGGCTTTCACAGAATTCAAAATAACTGGAAAAACGACGAAATCTCGTTTCAAATAGCGTTGGCTAAATACGACCAGCGTCCTATTCCTGATAGTGGCAGCTATATGACGGACCTTTTTACCGACAACAGGCCTGTTTTAAATGTTTTAACGGGGAAAAGACTGCTGAGAAACATTACGCACTCAACGGACAGGAACCGTCCACAATACCCTTCGGCTTATTCGCCGATCATTATACATTTTGGAGGCAGAAATATTCGGTCTTATCCTTACATAGCTCAGAGCCGTTTATTGAAGCTGTACAGAAACGGTGTCCCTGCAAATTTGTCAAGCATAGTAGTCTATTTCTTCATCCATATCCCGTATAAAAGCTACCATTGGCTAAGAAATACGATAGGAAATTTTAAAAAAACTAATGGCTAACGTAATCAAGGTAGAACACCTTTCAAAGGCATACCAACTGGGAGATTTTGGGACAGGTACCATATCACGCGATCTTGAGCGTTTTTGGGCAAGAATGAGAGGTAAAGAGGATCCTTTCCTAAAAATAGGCGAGGTGAATGACAGAGCAAAAAAAGGTGAAAGCGACATCGTTTGGAGTCTCAACGACCTGAACTTTGAAGTGGAAGAAGGTGATGCGATAGGCGTTATAGGCCGTAACGGCGCCGGCAAAAGTACCTTGCTTAAAATTTTGAGCAGGGTGACATATCCGACCATAGGCTCGATCAAAATGAAGGGGCGCATTGCAAGCCTGCTGGAAGTAGGTACCGGTTTCCATCCTGAGCTAACCGGTAAAGAAAATGTTTTCCTGAACGGCGCCATTTTGGGTATGCGCAAGGCCGAAATCAAACGCAAGTTCGATGAGATCATTGACTTCGCAGGCGTAGAACGCTATGCTGACACACCAGTGAAGCGCTATTCATCGGGAATGTATGTGCGGCTTGCGTTTGCGGTTGCCGCGCACCTTGAATCTGAAATATTGATCGTTGACGAAGTGCTGGCTGTAGGCGATGCGGAATTTCAGAAGAAATGTCTCGGCAAAATGGGCGAAGTGCGAAAAGCCGAGGGCCGCACCATATTGTTTGTAAGCCATAATATGGATTCGGTGAGGTCGCTTTGCGATAAAGGCATGGTACTGGATAACGGGAAAATGATGGTCTATGCCGACGTGGACACCGCAGTGGGCAGTTATCTGCGTACTGCCAGAAACAATGCGATGACAACTGAAGTAACGGGACTTGCCCTGAACAATGAAGTCATGCTAAACGAATTGAGCATTGACAGATCATCGGTAGTAACGCATGAGGATTTAAGCTTCAGGCTGAAGATCACAAGCAGCCAGCAGAACTATTTCAGCTCGGTCGCGCTCAATATTTTTGATGAGTATGAACAAAAAAGCGCCTTCATCGACCTACGCTCTGACGTACTGTATCGCAGGCCGGAGGGTAGTAATACGATCGAAATACAAGGCACCCTTAAGAGTTTGCCCCTATTACCCGGAGTTTACCGGATCGGGATACATATCCAGTCCAGTTTGCTTTACAGCGATTTCAACCATTTGCTCCAGTTCGAGGTAACACAAAAGACGCTTGTTGACGACGCCACACCTTATGCGCTATACGTCCGCGGACGGACGGAGATAGCCTGTGATTTTAACATTTTACAATAAATTACCCTGAGCGCTGCCGTGCCGGTAAAAATTGACATCATTATACTCAGTTACGCCAAAAATGATGCACTTCGCAAAGTAACTGAACAAACTATACGCTCCCTGCTCGACTCGGAGGACCCGGGAAAGATCGGGTTTGATGTACTGGTTATTGAATCGAACAAAGATGTTAAGCCCTACCCTTTCCGGGGCACCAGGACCATTTACCCTGATACCAAATTTGGTTATAACAAGTACATGAATATCGGCGTCAGGGAAAGTCGAAACGACTTCTTATGTCTTTGCAACAACGACCTTATTTTCCAGGCGAATTGGGCAAGCGAGATTTTGAAGGCAATGGACGATGATCCTGCCTTGCAGAGTGCAAACCCCTATTGCCCAAACTTTCATGAAAAAGAAGGCTTCAAACCAAGCGGCCCCCCGGTGGAAGGTTATTTCGGCGTACTGGGCGGCTGGTGCATTTTTATGAAGAGAAAAGTATTCGATATCATCGGGCCGCTCGATGAAAATCTGATATTCTGGTATTGCGATGCGGACTATTGCCAAACTCTGCTGAAGTTCGGCGTAAAAAATTGCCTGGTTCCTACATCGGTAGTTGTCCATTTGCGGAGCGAATCGCTGATTGGTATGGACAAATCCGAAATTCAACGACTAACGCAAAAACCCAGGTTTTACTATAGCTACAAATGGCATCATCACTCCTGGCTTAAATATAAGGCCCAAACCCTGCTCTTTAATGCAAAGGCATTAACCGGGATGTACAAAGAAACGTGAGGTCGCCTAAAGTACGCGATCTATGATCAAAAAAATTACAAATATGTTATTGGCTAAAGCTGGTTATGCGATCAACAAGCTGCCTTCTGACCATACGAATACCGACGATTTTAACCGATTGCCCGCGCTGGCTCAAAAACTCGATGTGGTGAAATTGCATTTTGGCTGCGGCCCGCGTATTCTCAAGGGCTGGCTCAATTTTGATCTTGCATATGAACCTTTTGAAGCCTACCTGCAATATTATACCGACACGCACTACCCGCCGGAAATCCGGGGCAGCAGGAATGATCTGTTTATCATTAATATCCTGAAAGATGGTATCCCCCTTCCTGATAACAGCGTTGACCTCATATTTCACGAAGACTTCTTTGAGCACCTGACCGAAAAACAGCAGGTGATCTTTTTAGCTGAAACATTCCGGGTGATGAAAAAGGGCGCAATACACCGCATCAATACTCCTAACCTGAGGGCTTCAATGCGCGATAATTCTGATTTCAGCAAAGGGAAGGCGGGGGTGTTTAACGGGGAATGGGACTACTGGCATCATTTTAATGTGATCAGCCCGGCCATTTTGAAAGAACTGGCAGATATAGTAGGCTATTCACAAGTGCAATTCAATGCCAAAAATAAAAGTACAGCGGCAGATCAGTTACCATTGGAATACCGCCCAAATGAAAAGGACAGGCAGGCAGCTGACGGCAATGTCTTCGCTGATCTTGTAAAATAGGCCCAAACGCTTTTGATGAAGATTTTTATTTTAAATGCCCCGCCCCTGAGCCAGCCGCAGAAACAGGCCTTTCCATATCCCGCACATAACCGGGATTACGGCGTTGAGCAGGATTTTTTGGTATGGCTGAAAAAACAAAAGCAATTACTGACGGGCAATCCTTCTGATGCTGATTGGCATTACCTGCCTTTTTACTGGACCCGCTGGCATATCAACCACAATTTCGCGGCAGATGGAGACGGCCTGGCTCAGTTGCAACAAATGGCAGATAAGGTTATCATAGATGACGCGAAAACATTTACGATTACTCAGTTTGATGGCGGCAGCCTGCTGAACCTGGGCAGAACCGTCGAATTTACCGCCGGGCGAACTACGAATGCCGGGATCGATATACCGATACTATGCAGCCCTCATAAAAAACCCTTTGTAGGTTTAAAAAAGAAATACCTGGCGGCTTTCAACGGATCATTCCAAACCCATCCGATACGCGCTGAGTTGCAGCAAAAATACGCTGGCAGTACTGATGTGATAGTCCAGGGAAACCTACCGACCCGATTCTACAAAAGATGGTTCTGGACGAAAAGCTTCAATGAAAACATATTGAGGTCATATATCGCCCTATGTCCACGGGGTACAAACTGCACCTCGTTCCGCTTTTTTGAAGCCATGGAACTAGGCGTAGCGCCATGTCTTATCGGCGATACAGATGTGCGTCCGTTCAAAAAGTACATTCCCTGGAATGAGATGAGTTATTATGTTTCTTCAATTAATGAACTGGATAACTTATTATCCGGCTTAAACAAGCGCGACGCTATTGAAAAAGGGAAAAGAGCTTATAAATACTGGAAAAATGAACTCTACTACCAAAAATGGTGCAAGTACGTGATCAAAGAACTGGAAGCGCTAAATACCAAAACAATTCAGCTAACGGTTTAAGTAGTCTATCGCCAATGCAAAATATTTCCTTTTTTATGCCGGCCTATAACTGCGCATCAACTATAGCCGAAGCCGTAGATTCTATAATGATTTCCAATTTCCTGCCGGGAGACGAACTGATCATTACAAATGATTGCTCAACCGACGACACCGGCGACGTGCTCGCGGGCATCAAAAAGAAATACCAGGAGATCAAAGTAATCGACCACAACCGAAACAAAGGCGGAGGCGCGGCACGGAACACCTGTATTGAAAATAGCCGCAATGAACTCCTTTTCTGCCTCGATTCAGATAATGTACTTGAAAAGAAAAGCATTGCGCCCCTTAAGCAATATTTATTAGAAAACCAGGCCGATGTAGCGGCATTTCAGCATCTCTACTATTTTTCATCGGGGATCGATACCACTGACAATATCTGGACCTTGCCGCATGGTACATTTACCGCACAGGATTGTCTATCAAGAACATTTTCGCCGGGTGCAAGCGGCAATTACCTGTTCACCAAAAAAAGCTGGCTGGCGGCGGGCGGATATCCTGAATTTGCCGGGGCGCTGGATACCTGGGGCTTTGGGCTCAGGCAGTTGATGACAGGCAGCAAAATGATTGTGCTGGCAGACGCTTATTACTATCACCGGTTGTTAAAGGATTCGTATTATTTGCGGGACGCCTGGGCCAGGCGAAAATCTGTTTCGCTGAGGGCGCTGCAACTTATCATTCCTTTTTTTGATAAAATAGAAGACGAATCGATCAATCATATTTTCAGCAAAAAGGGCCGCTATTCGTGGATGGAAAACCTGGAGAAACGCCCCATCAAAGTGTGTCAAAATCCGAAGAAAACAACTGTTTGGAAAGATCATACCGTTGAATCGTTTAAACAGAACAATTTGCCGCGGCGCGTCCTTAACAAGATCCGATCATTTTTCCCGGAATAAGATCATGAGAACATTACTGAAAAAGATTGCCGCATTCTTCAATCTTGTCCCTTACTATCGCACTTACAGGAAGATAGCGGCGGATAAAGAGTCAGCCAGGGAATTTGACAAAGACTGGACGCTATTCAAGGCGTCGGCCGGGAAAACTCAGCTGCGGTTTGAAGAAAAGGAGACTGGGTTCTGGCCTATCCAAACCGATAAAACTCCGACCACCGATTTCGAGCCTCATTATTTGTATCATCCCGCATGGGCTGCCCGGATACTGGCCAAAACCCGTCCGGATAAGCATATCGATATCTCATCAGCGCTTATTTTTTCGGCAATGGTGTCGGCATTTATTCCGGTAGAATTTTATGACTACAGACCGGCTGACGTTAAGCTGTCCAACCTCTCCTGCAAAAAAGGCGATCTGCTCAATTTGCCATTTGCTGATAATTCGATCAATTCGCTCTCCTGTATGCATACTATCGAACATGTAGGCCTGGGTCGGTATGGGGACGAGATCGATTACGATGGCGACCTGAAAGCTGCCAAAGAACTTACACGGGTTTTGGCCGAAGGTGGCAACCTGATCATGGTTACGCCGGTTGGCATGCCAAAGATCATTTATAACGCGCACCGGATATATGCCTATAAGCAGGTAGTGGATATGTTTTACCCGCTTGAACTGGTTGAGTTTGCGCTCGTTCCCGATGATTACAAGCAGTTTGGGCTGATCGATGCGGATGAAGAGACGGCTGATAAGCAGCAATGGGGCTGCGGGTGTTTTTGGTTCAGAAAAGGAAAAACTGAATGATCGCCGTCAGGTTGGAAGGCCGCTTAGGCAACCAGTTATTTCAGTACGCCTTTATTTATTCGGCGGCAAAAAAATTGAACACGTCATTTTATATAGACAAAAGCATCGAAAATTTTTTGCCGCCGAAATATTTCGATGTCAAAAACAACTACCTGGCGGCAATAGACAACAGGATATTTTCGATAAACGGATTTAAGAATATTTTCAGGGTGCATGCCAGGAAGGCTTTTTATCATTTGATCAGCAACGTCATATTAAGGGGGAGAGTCCAAATTGTAGAAACTGAAGCCGAGCCTGGCGAAATTCTTAAAACATTAAAAAACAATCGCCTATACCAGGGTTTTTTTTATTCAGCAGGATACTTTGAAGATTGTAAAGATGATATAAGAAGGCTATATACGATACGTGAAAAATATGCCGCGGCTTTTGACCGCGTTAACAATCGCCTGGATGCTTCAAAAAAAAAAGCGGTTGTTCATGTCAGGCGCGGCGACTACGTTGACTTAAACTATTCTCTGCCGCTATCCTATTACAAAAAAGTAATTGAAACTATTGACGCCCCCGAAATCGAATACGTCTTTATCTCGGACGACCCGTCGTTTATCGAAAATGAATTCAGCCACATTCCGAATAAATATATTTCCCGTCACGACGAAATTACCGACCTGCAATTTCTGATCAACGCAGATATCTGCATCCTGTCCTGCAGCTCATTCAGTTGGTGGGGGGCTTGGCTAAACAACGGTAAGGATAAACAAATATATGCACCCCAATATTGGCTGGGCTTCAAAGACGGAAAGGAATTTCCGGCGGGTGTATCCGATCACATGAATATCAACTGGGTGCAAGTATGAAATCATTTTTCAGAAAAGCTGTTTATAAGATTTTGACTTCGCTGATGAACAGGGAGAAACTGATATTCCTGCTCAGCAGCGAATATGTCGAACGGGTATTATTAGGCTTCAAAAGAGAAAATTACCTTTATGATATTGGCTGGACAAATTCCATAGTTACCGGAAAAGTCGTCGATGCGTCCAACAATCCGGTTCCGTGGGTTACTTACCCGTTTATTCAATTCATCGGCGACAGGCTAAACAGCTCCCTGGATGTTTTTGAATTCGGAGCCGGAAACTCAACGCTCTATTACGCCGGGAAAACCGGATCCGTCACCAGCGTCGATCATGACATGGTTTGGTATGAAAAGATAAAAAGCACGATGCCGCCAAACGTAAATTTATTCTTTTGCGAGCTGACAGAAGGAGGCGACTACTGCAACTACGCAACGAAAACCGGCAAGCTATACGATATGCTTATCGTTGATGGCATGGACCGTGTGAATTGCTGCATCAACAACGTTGTCGCACTTAAGCCGGGCGGCGTAATGATCCTGGACGACTCGGAAAGAGTTGACTATGGGGAAGCAACAGCCTTCCTGGCACAAAAAGGGTTCAAAAGGATCGATTTCTGGGGTACCGCCCCGACTGTATATTACCTTAAATGCACAACCATCTTTTACAAGGACAATAATTGCTTAGGCATATAACCTGTGGTCCTGAGTCAGCACATGTTAAAAACACCTGTTTTACTTTTAATCTATAACCGTCCTGATAAAACACAACAGGTTTTCAATGCGATAAAAAGCGCTAAGCCGCAAAAGTTATTCGTTGTGGCAGACGGGCCTAAAAATGCGGAGGGGGCCATTTTGTGCAAGGAAACCCGGAATGTAATTGCAGGAGTGGACTGGGATTGCGAAGTTAAAACGCTGTACAGGAAAAACAACCTGGGTTGCAAATATAATGTCAGCTCGGGCATCAGCTGGTTTTTTGAACAAGTGGAGGAAGGAATTATCCTCGAAGACGATTGCGTGCCCGCTGAAAGTTTCTTCTTATTCTGCTCGGAACTGCTGGAACGCTACAGAAATAATGAAAGGATCATGCACATAACCGGTGTTAATTTAAACGACCGACCCGCTAACAGCGTCTTCACCTACTATTTTTCCAATTATCCCAGCGTATGGGGATGGGCGACCTGGAGACGGGCATGGCAGAAATATGACCTGGAATTAAATGACACCGGCTATTACAGGCGGCTTGTTGTAAAACGATTTAAAGATCCTTTCGAAAAAAGGTTCTGGAATACGGTGCTGACGACATTAAACAAGATAGACACGTGGGACTATCAATGGATGTTCAGCATTTGGAGGGCGGGCGGAGTTTGCATCAATACGAACTACAATTTGGTATCGAACATTGGTTTCGACGGAAGTGCAACACACACCACTTACGAAAGTCAGAACAGCAATCTGCCAAAGGTTAACATCAGCCAGATAAACCATCCCGATAAAATTGCTATCGACGAACAAGCCGAAACCGAATTCCTGCGTAGTTTACACAACCTGGAACGACGCGGGTACTGGAATTATTTTTTAATGCGGAGCCACAATCTTATTCACAAGATCAAGCTTTTGGTTGGCTCTAAAAAAAAGGAAAAATCTTATTAGCAGCGCTGTGCCGGAAATCTCCCTGTCATACATCATCTCGACTAAAGATCGCCTCAATTATTTAAAAATCTTGTTCGCGCGCCTTTTGCCCCTGGTAAAACCAGATGAGGAAATTGTTGTTGTTGACGCCGGGAGCACCGACGGATCAACGGCATATTTGCAGCGACTGTATAAGGAAGGGAAAATCCATCAATTCGTGAGCGAACCCGACCGCAACCAGGCCCAGGGCTGGAACAAAGCATTGCTAATGGCGAAAGGTACGATCATCAAAAAACTGATCGATGATGACGTGTATTGTTTCGGCGCCATACGCCAATGCCGCGATTTTATGTTAGAAAATGTCACGGTGGACCTTTGTATTTCGAATGTACTGAACAGCGATCTGTCGGATCCATCAAAGATCCATGCCGCCAGCCGGCTGCCGCAATTTGAAGAGTGGAGGAACGGCAAGACTACTGCATTCACTTTCAGCGATGTTTCGATGCTGATCAGGCGCTCATCGTTAAGTTATATCGGGCTGTATGATACGCAGTTCAGGATGCTCGACTGGGAGTATTCCCTAAGGGCTTCATACCTTAAAGCGCAGATCGTTTACTATACGGGTTTCAATGCGCTGTCGGTACATACACCGGGCAATGTTACGTCAGGGACCGATGAGGCCACAAAAAAACAAGAGGCAGAGATCGGCCGTATCAAATACGGTTATCCGGGCGATGATGCCGATATAAGCCCCTATTCCAGGCTAAAGATCAGGGCCGGGAAAACACTGGCGAAATTAACCCAAAAAGAAAGGGTTGCAACAGCGACGAAGGAACCGGGTCGTGGAAACCTGGAAGATATTTATACCCGCTATTACCAAACCCTGGAGGATCGGGACCGCGCAGCCGACGGTAAATTCATCATTTAACTTTGCCCGGCATCATCAAAATAAAATTTCAAAACGGCTTAACCAAGGCGATAGCCGAAAGGGATATCCTGAACGAATTGGCAGGTGATTTTATCTTTGAGGAAAGCGACGATCCCGATTTTATCATGTTTGGCCCTTATGGAAACGAAATTCCGCAGCCCGGTAATTACACGCGCATTGGCTATTTCTGCGAGAATATTATTCCCGATCTTTCCATTTGCGAATGGGCCTTTGGCGTAATGCCTGAAGACCGGATCGGCAACGCAAAATACCGGCGCATACAATGGCACGGCCTCGATCCCCAAAAATTGGTGAAACCGGCTGACTATAACGCGGACACCATCCTGGCACAAAAAAAACATTTCTGCAATTTCCTGTATTCGCACCAGGTACCCTACCGCGAGGAATTTTTCAGGCAGCTTTCAAAATATAAAAAGATCGACGCGCCGGGGAAGTCCATGAACAACATGCCCGGCATAGATGACCGCGACCCGGATGACAAGTGGCAAAGCAAACGCAGCTTTCTCAGCGAATACAAATTCACCATAGCTTTTGAGAATTATGTTTACCCGGGTTATCAAACTGAAAAGCTATACGACGCCATGCAGGCCGGCAGCATCCCAATTTACTGCGGCGATCCTTTGATTGGCAAAATATTCAATACGGCAAGTTTTGTAAATGCGGCCGACTACATCAAAATGTCGAATTCAGCAATAATAAACTGGCTCGAAGAAAAAAGCCAGCCCGATTTCAAGGACATCCGTCCGGCGTTTTACAAAAGCCCCTATTCGCGCCTAAAACGAAAAGCCAAAGCCATAGGCAAGGAATTGAAAATGGAACAACAGTTCGGCGGGCTGGATTTCAAGCCGCTGATCGAACGCATCATCGAGCTCGACCGGGACGATGCTAAATACATCGCCACGCTGAAGCAGCCCTGGTTCCGTGACAACCAGCCGCCTGCCGACGCTTCGCTCAAAGATCACTGGGTAAGCATATTCACGACCAATAAACACCATGCCACAAGCTAAGGAGCAAAGTTTAATATCTATCGATATCGCAAGGGCGATAGCAGCATTGGGCGTATTTTACTATCACCAGCATATTGGAAGAGTGTTAGCTGACTATACAGGTTGGCGATGGATATATCACTATACAGAGGCTTTTGGAGCTCTGTATGCGGTACCGCTTTTCTTTCTGCTCAGCGGCTATTGTATTCACCTGTCTAATATCAGGCACATCCGAGCTGATGAGCCATTGCCCGTTAAAAAATATTACATACGCCGGCTCAGGAGATTATACCCACCTTATGCAGCTGCACTGCTGTTGAGCCTGGTAGTAGGCCGTATCCTATATCCACAGAGTTATTATCCGACGCTTGCCAATACAATGGTGCATCTTTTTCTGCTGCAGTCGTTTTCTTTACGTTACTTTTTTGGATTCAACCTCGTCTTATGGACGATCTCAGTGGAGGCAGCGTTTTACCTGATCTACCCGGTATTTTACTATTTGCGCCGAAGGTTCTCACTCCATACAGCATTGCTTGCAGTATTCGTAGTTTCATGTATTAGTATCACTTATTTCTCCATATCCGGCGATTACTCGCTTACTGCGCGGTATTTTGTGCTCAATCTCTGGTTCGCCTGGTGCTGCGGCGCCTACCTTGCCGACAAGGTAAAATTAAACCCGGCAGATCTCGGCAAGCCTGTTTATAAGGCCGCCTATGCCACTATACTTGCAGCGTTTATACTGTTTAAAACCACCGGGCTGGGAAAGCTAATGATCATCGACTACCAGTTGAATATACTGGTATGGGCAGCACCGCTGGTGCTCCTGCTGCGGGCAGAACCATGGCTGGCACGCCAAAGGAATTTATTGGTCAGAGTAGTCGTGATGATCGGCTTATCCAGCTACTCCCTGTACCTGCTGCACGAACCGCTCATAGTGCTGAAGAATTATTGCGTCAATGCGTTCCTCCCTCAAAAACTACAACACGCGGGCGTGTTCATCGGCATTCCGCTGATCCTGGTGGCCACCTGGTTCAGTTACAAATACATCGAAAAACCTTTCATGGCGAGAAAGCCGGAACCCGTGGTCAATGGCTGAGCCTTTAGTATCTATCATCATTCCTGTTTACAATTCGGCCCCGTACCTGGACGAGACCATCCGGTCGGCGATGAACCAAACCTGGCCGAACAAGGAGATCATAGTGGTTGACGATGGTTCGACCGATGGTTCGTTAAGCATCGCAAGGCAATTTGAAACCGGCAACGTCAGGGTTTTTAGCCAGCCGAATAAAGGCGGCAGTTCGGCCCGCAACAAAGGACTGCGGGAAGCCAAAGGCGAATACATACAATTCCTCGACGGGGACGACCTGCTCAGCCCCGACAAAATTGCCGGCCAAATGGCGCTGATCAATGGGAGTACCGACCAGTTGGCTATATGCTACACCCAAAACTTTTATGCCGAAGATGGGCCGCCCCCTTCCGCCGACCTGGGTCATCATCGGATAAGAAATTATGATAATCCCGCAAAGTTTATAACAGACATGTACTATAACGCGGGTATTGAGGATGATCACCGCGGCGTGGTGGCCGTGCATTCCTGGCTCAGCCCACGGCAAATCCTTGATAAATCCGGTCCGTGGGACGAAGAGCTTACCACTGATGACGACGGCGAATACTTTTGCAGGGTGATGCTGGCAGCCGGGAGCATTGTCTATGTCCCCGGCGTGATCAACTACTACCGCCGGTACCGGTCAGGATCTAACCTCAGTGCAAAAAATGACGATCGCTCGATGCGCAGCCGCTTACGGGCCGCGGAGCTCAAATATGAACACTTGAAGGCAGCTGCGGCTGGTTCGGCTGCCGACAGGGCAATGGCCAAAGTCTTTAAGGAAATGGCCGTAAGTTTTTACCCGGAACACCGATACCTGTACCTTATTGCCATGAAGCACGTAAAAGAGGCCGGCGGCAGCGACTTTGTTCCCAGGCTCGGGGGCCCGGTTACAGAAATGATAAAAATACTTTTCGGCTGGCGGGCCGCCAAATTAATGAACTACCGGTTCAGAAAGATTTTTAGA
>JAFDZL010000455.1 GCA_018266935.1 Bacteroidota bacterium
TTATCACCACAGGTGTCGTATAGACTTGATCGGCTGATACCCAGGCCAACCAACACGTCCTGCATCGATGTGGCGTTGTACCCGTTCCGCCAGAAAAGTTCCATCGCCCTGGTCAGTACTTCGTTCTCATCAAAATCCTTGGTTCTTGCCATAGCAGAAAAGCCTTGCCTGTTTCAAGGCAAAGCTATTTATTTTAATTGACGGATCGTAATGTCACTTAGCGGACGCCACCGCTGGCAATCAGGGTCTCACCTGTAAGCCAACGGGAGTCGTCGGAAGCAAGGAATACAGCCAATGGGGCAATGTCATCCGGCTGGCCGATACGACCTAACGGTGCGGTTTGCTCGGTTTGCTTCTGAAAATCGCTGCCTATAAAACCGGCAGCGTGAGCGCCTTCCGTCTCAACCATACCCGGATTGATCGAGTTTACACGTACTTTCTTTGGCCCAAGTTCTTTTGACAGTACCTGGGTAATCGAATCAACGGCGCCTTTGGTACCGGTATAGATCGCGCTTCCCGGGGGTGTAATGGTACTTACAACCGAGCTGATATTGATCACACTGCCGCCGTTCTCACCAAAATTCTTCACCGCGCCGCGGGTAGCCAAAAGCAAGCCCAGCACATTGGTATTGAACTGGCGATGAAACTCTTCTTCCGTCACTTCCTCAATGGGGCTAAATTTGTACACGCCTGCATTGTTTACCAGGATATCGATGCCACCGAAGGCTTTCTTTGCTTCGTCGAACAGGCGCTCTACATCAGCCGCTTTCGATACGTCGCCCTGCACGGCAATAGCTTTGCCCCCATTGGCCACGATCTCATCTACAACTTTATCAGCTCCTTCTTTTGAAGATGCGTAATTGACAACTACTGCCGCCCCTTCGGCTGCCAGGTCTTTAGCTATTCCGGCACCGATGCCTTTTGAGGCGCCGGTGATCACAGCTACTTTGTTTGCTAACTTTTTCATGTGGTTTTTTTATTGAATTTTCTATTTTTGGAACAATCGTTCCGCAAACATAAATACATACTGGAACAATCGTTCCAATTTATTTCAAAGATTATTTCAGGATGACAAAAGCATTGGAAATCTATCTCCAAAACAGTCAGCCTATTAATAGATATTTTCAAAATAAATTTGCAGTTAACTAAAATTCTTAGTATCTTTGATTATTCCTTTATGCCAATTGGCATTTCATTCATTCCATGAGAAAAGCTAAACCTTTTCGTTCGGCCAAACAGTTGGATGAACTAATAAACGCTTATTTTGATTCGCTTAAAAATAACTCCGAAGAGGAGAATACCGAATCGTCCGCTCCGCCTACATTCGCGGGGTTATTGTTGTTCACCGGCTTTACCGGTCGTGAAGAATTCGACGAGTACGCCGCAATGCCGCGATACTCAAGGATGCTGCTACGGGCAAACCTGCGCATTTCGGAAATTTATGAAAAGAAACTGCATGAGTCATCAACCGGCGCGGTATTCGCCTTAAAAAACATGGGCTGGAATGAACGACCGGAAATTAGGCCCGCTGATAAGGAAACTGATCATACGCTACAGGTCGAGATCGTTCAATCGGGCATTAGACCGGTATCATCAGAAAAAGAGGTAATACTTTAATCCGGATCACTATTTAGTATAATAAAGGTCTATCTCGTTTTCAAAGGTCAACGGCCCGTTATTCGTTGTGAAAACCGTCACGGTCTCCAGGTGTATATCTAAATTTGATGAGTTCAGCAGCGTTATTTTGGCAGATTGCGAAACCAGGGTTATAGCCGACACCGTAGCATACCCTGTTTGATATCTGTCGTTAAAAATTGCCATGGGGATCGAAAGATTCAGATCAGGTTTTAAAACATTATACGTTCCGTAACTGGAATCTCTCCCAGCTGAAGAATAAGTCACGCTGATGAAAACATTGTTAGGGTTAAATTGCAGGTTACCTTTATTAATGTCTGACGCCAGGTAGGTAGTATCGGTTTCTTTTACGCTATCTATGACTTGTATGGTCTTTTGTTTTTGCAGGTTCCACTTACCCATCAAAAGACCACGTGTATTGTCCACCGGTAAAGCCGGATGTTGAGGAGTCTTTTTGCAGGCAGAGAGACCGAATATCGAGCAAAAAAAGAGAAGCATAAAACAAGGTCTATACATAAAGTCAGGTCAAGTAACCAAAGATACTTCTTTTCAATGAGTAAATTTTACAGAGCATCTGTCCTGTTTGAAGAAAACTATCACGCCGCTGCCCATATCGTTGTCAACCAGGGCGGGAGCAGTTCGGGTAAGACAACAGCTATAATGCAGGTGCTGTTTACACTGGCTTGCGAGCAGGAAGGGCAAATTATCACAATTACCGGGCAGGATATTCCTAATATGAAGTCGGGTGTGCTTAGAGATGCACTGGACATCTATAAACGGTCAAAAAAATTGAAGGCTTCTGTAAAGTCGTATAATAAGTCAGAGCGCCTTTTTGAATTCCATACCGGTAGCGTGATCGAGTTCAAAAGCTACGCGGATGCGCAGGATGCCAAGTCGGGCAAACGTGATTACCTGTTTGTGAATGAAGCAAACGGCATCAGCTGGGATGTTTACAGTGAGCTGGCCCTCAGAACGCGCAAAAAGGTGTTCATCGATTATAATCCGAACACTGATTTTTGGGTGCACGAATACCTGCTGGGTAAACCCGATGTTCAGTTGATCATATCCGATCACAGGCACAACCCATTCCTCGATGAAGACATGAGGGCCAGGATCGAATCGCTGAAGCAAACCGACAAAGAACGCTGGAAGGTATATGCGCGCGGTCTGACAGGCAGGATCGAAGGTTTGGTGTTAGGTAAGTGGCAGGTTTGTGAATCCATTCCGCTGAAGGCCAGGCTGATCGCCGCCGGGCTCGATTTTGGTTACTCCATCGACCCGACAGGATGCATAGTTGTATTTAAACAAAACGGTGAGCTTTGGATCGATGAACTGATCTATGAAACCGGTCTTACCAACCCCGATATTTCCAACCGGCTCGAGCAAGTTGGTTTGAGCAGGAGTATCGAAATTATTGCCGACAGCGCCGAACCCAAATCGATAGAAGAGCTGAGGCGCCTGGGCTGGCGAATAACGGCGGCAAGAAAAGGCCCGGATAGCGTAAGATTATCTATCGATATCTTAAAAAGATACAAGTTGAACGTCACCCGCACCAGCGTCAATTTATTGGCTGAACTAAAGAATTACAAGTGGGAAAGGGAGCGATCCGGGAAAACACTGAATCAACCTTCAGATAAATGGAACCATTTGATAGATCCTTTAAGATATGTTGCATTAAATAAACTAAAAATCAATAACTTAGCTAAGTCGAAAGTCAAATTTCCGTTTGTCCCCCAGCCGCCAGCGCGGGGATTGCTTGAAGAAATAATTGGTAATTAAAATTTATAAAAATAACGAAAATAAATTAGTCATAACCTAAAAACACCCCCTGGGGGAACGGGGGCGCTATGATAGAAAAAACGTTAAAAACTACCGACGGCAAGATCAGGGTGAGAATACCTACCCTGCTCAACGAACTGACTTTAGGTCAGATGATGGCTATGCAGGAAAAGCCTTACCTGGACGATCTCGATGCCATCAGCATACTTTCGGGAATTCCGAAGGACCATCTGCATTCAGTCAAAAACTTTGAAGATTTTCTCACATTCGGCGATTATGTGAACTCACTCGCTAACCAGATCAGGTACCTCTATCAAAGCGATACGATCCCCAACCGAATTACCTTCATGATTGATGATAAAAAGATCGTGATAAACGTCACCCGAAACCTTTCGATCGAGCCGGCCGGTGCTTTTCTTGCTGCAAGGGACATCATTGCCGATGAGATCAACGAACATATCAATCTTTACGGCGAAGGCGACTGGCAGGACCACTTTTTGCCATCGCTTAAAGCCTGCTGCCAGGTGCTGGCGCACTATTTCTTTTGCCGTGTTACCGGGAAAAGATATGATGAATACGAAGCTGAAGAATTTTGTGAAGAAATAAAAAAATTAAAGGTAACGGAGGCTCTGCCGGTTGCCCGCCATTTTTTTACCTGTTATCCCAACTTATTGAAACAGAGAATCGGCTTCTTGCGGGAACTCCGACAGCGCTGGAGAATAAGGCAGGTATCCAGGCGTTTGAAAAATTCAAATATATTAACACCATAAAATCCCTCGCCGGTGGCGATATCACCAAATGGGGCGAAATCCTGGCTATGCCCTACGAACGTGTGCTAACCAAGCTTTTGTTGAATAAGACAGAAGCCGAATACCAGCGGCGGTATAGCGAGTTGTTAAGCGCGCAGCGATAGATAACATTCTAATCTAAGCCTAATCTCTTATCTCTTATCTCTTATCTCTTATCTCTAATCTCTAACCATGCCTATTCGCAACCAAATTGAAGCGATCACCCAATCGCTATCGGCCCAACCCACTTTTATCTACGGCACAGCCAATGAGCTCAACTTATTAGCTGATGACGTAACGTCTTTTCCTGTAGTATTTATGTACCCGCTGCAGCCTATTGGCGTCTCGCCGCAAGTGAACGGATCGGTAGAGAATAGTTTCTCCATTTACCTGGAGTTCCTGTATAAAACCGAATTCGACCAATATTCCGCAGACAATGAGACCTATGTCAACCAGGCGCTAAGCCTCGCCAATGAATTTATCGTCAAAGCATCCAAATACCGCGAAAGTGAAGGCCGCTATTTCCGTGTCAAAGCCGGAGACAAAGCTAAATGCCTGCCGGTTTACAATAAGTTCGATGTAAACTCAACAGGCGTTAACCTGACTATCACTTTGTCGACAATGTATTTTGATTCGTTCTGAATCAACCTTTTAATACAATAAATTCTTCCGGACTTTCGGACTTACGCGGACTTTCGGACTACCAATGAACCAATGACCAGTGAACCAATAAACGAATTTCCCGAATCTCTAAAAGCCGACATTAAAAATTCACTGCAAGCCAATGGCAAACTAGCTACCGGGCAAACCGCACAGAAGATCACAGTCACAAATGACGATGATGGTGCGCAACTGCAATTACCCGGCTATTTACAATTGTTGGAAACCGGTCGCGGACCAACAAGTTCAAACCCTGTCGCGGGCGATCCACCGATGATCGAAAGAATACAAGCATGGTGCCGGGCCAAAGGCATTCCTGGTCAGGCGATATGGGCGGTGAAAAAATCGATCGACAAGAAAGGTTTCAAAGGAACGCCGGGCATATTGTCCGAGCCATTGAGCGAAGAGAATATCAACCTCAGGCTTGACCCTGTCGCCCGCCAAATTGCCGATATCATTACCCAACAGATCATCGATTCCATTGGACCAAAGAATTAAGCCCGATCAAACCACTACAACTATTACAACCTCCCGATAGCTATCGGGAATAACCTTTATAATCAAACCATGAGTCTTATTGCATCGATAGTCTATGCCGACACTTCCGTGTCGGGCACCCAGGTAAACGGAAATGTGTATATCCAGCTTCGTGACGCGGCAACAGGCCATCTGGTCAACGGCAACAATGTCGCCGTGACCTACGATATGAATATCAATGGTACGGTGACCGAAGCCACAATAAATATCGCCGGGCAATCGCAGCTGATCTATACCGGGCAGATCAGCAATAGTTCGCCATTGTTCTTTACCAAATTCCAGGTTGTAACCATCGGCACAATCCCCGACACGGCACCGTCCGACAACCCCTGCGACCTGCATATCGCCTATGTTTCAATCGACAAACCTGAATCGGCTCCGGGTGCATTGGACGGACAGATCACCATCAACGCCGTCTCATCATTTCTGCCATTACAATACAGCAAAGACGCCGGAACGACCTGGCAAAGCTCGCCAACGTTTACCGGCTTAGCAGGCGGAGTATTGCAGTTGGACGTGAAAGATGCTAATCCCGCCGGATGTACCGCAGCAAGTTCGGTAAACTTACCTGTATTATCCAGTCTGCTCGTTTCTGATCCGTCAGCCGATCTCGGCAACGGTAATATTTCCCGCTGGAACGCCGCTTTCAACCCGATCATTTTCACTTATCAGCGCAAAGATTTCGAGGTTATTGCAGTAACGCGCGATTCAGTGAGCGGCAACGCGCTTTTATCAGTGAATGCCGCCCTTTCCGACCCGGCAACCGGCTACTCAGTTTTAACGGGTGACCTCGTTTACGTCAATGCAGGCAATTACAAGGGCGCGTATGCGGTAAGTACCGCAAACAGCGACAACACCCTGCTTATACAAACGCCATATAGCGGCAATGCCGCCGGCTTCGTTAATATTAACCGTTTACGGCCTTATTACAAGGTCCTGACTAAGATAACTTACCAGGACCCGCTCACCGGGCAACAGCAGATCATAATTGCAACTAACAGGCCTGACAGCGCGGGACTGGTCAAAGCTGATTTTTCCAATTTCCTCCAAAGCCTGCTGCAGCCCAAAGACGATAGCGACTATACACAGATCAATTTCCGTGACCTGAACCTATCAGCGAGCTATCAAATCCAGTATGCCGAAGGTTGGGACGATGGGACGGCAAACGGTCATGCTTCGGCTTATATTCCGGTAAGCACGCCATACTATGTCCTTTATGCGGCAAGGCAGCTTGGTCAGCGTTATGGAGGCAACATGGCTGCATTTGTTCCTTTCCCTGCTATCTCTCAACTTTCAGCCTGGATCACTGATTTTGCGGAGCCCGCTTTCTCCAAGGGTTATCCTTTTGACATCGGCTTTATTTACAGCGAATCCCTACTCGGGCTGAATATTTATTGCGAGATCACTCCGCTTGATATAAACCGGCAACCGTTAACAGGCGATTCACAAACTACCGATCTTTTGAACGAGGACGGCTCGTGGTTGCTGAACGAAGACAGCAGTAAATTTATCATTTCCGGTGAAACTGTCACCGACACTTCACTTCCTGTGCAATTGGGTTTAAACAGATTACTCATAAACACTTCGTTTCCGCTTGAAGCCTATTACTTCAATCTCGTACTTAAATATAATGACCAAAGCGGAACGCCACATCCCATCACTCAAACTCAAACGATACGAATTGACGATGCCGTTGATGAGAATTCGGTTTACCTGCGCTGGATAGGTCTGACCGGCTCGTGGAACTACTATCGTTTCATTTACAACCAGGAAATTTCGCTCGACGTGCAGAATGCCACGATCATTAAGAACTATGTCACCGATTGGGAAAACCAGCAGGGTATCGAAGAAGTGATCGCTAAAGACGCCGGGCAAAAAATGAAGGTAATGGCCGAGGACCTGCCCGTCAACGACATTAAAGGTCTGCAGTCGATCAAATATTCACCCAAAGTGCAGATGCTGATGAATAAAACTCCTGTCAAATGGCAAACCATCGTGATCAACACGGCCACTTACAGCGAATATGAAACACTAAATGGACGGGCCCCTTTCAGCATCACCTTCAATATGCCGTCCATCAATATACAGACGCAATAGTAGTTGTAAAGTTGAAAAGTTGTAAGGTTACCAACCCGCCATTAACATTACAACTTTCCAACATTACAACCTTCCAACAAAACATGAATCAACTCCAATTATACATTAACGATCAGCTCGCCGACCTGGACAACGACTCGCCTATCGCGCTCACGTTCCAGATCAACAACCTCGCCGAGGTGCAAAACCAGCAAGGCAACACCAGCAACCAGTTCAAATTGCCGCTTACACAACGCAACAGGCGGATATTGGGCTTCCCGGACGATGTCGCTTTCACTACCAATGCACCTTATCAGCAATACGCTGCTAAATTAGTACAGGACGGGCTCGAGATCATTCCGTACGGTATCGCCGAGCTGAACCAGATCGACCAGGACAATGCCAACATTACCGTACTCTCCGGCAACGTTGATTTTTTTGATGCCGTTGACGGCAAACTATATGATATGGGCGACAGTACCAGTCAATGGGGCAAAGACTTATTGTGGAAGTCTTATGACCACGCGTGGAACGTCGAAAACGTCGCCTATTCACAAACCAAAACCGACGGCTGGATATGGCCGGTAGTCGATTATGGGTTGATCAGTAACTCGGACTATTCCACGCCCATTGATGTGCACTTTCAGCGACCGGGGTTTTTCATCAAAACGGCAATTGATCTGCTTCTAAAATCAGCCGGGTATAAGGGTACCGGTTCTTTGTTGAATGATCCTCTGTATCCGAAACTCATTTGCCAGTTTGCCAACGATTCATTCGAACATGGCACGGATATACAAAACAATGTGAGCTATAAAAGTATTACGGTACAAACAGGGCAGAATTTCAGCAGGTCGCATCCGACCACTGATGGCAATATAGGTTCTGTTCCGTTCAGCCTTATCATATCAGATACCAGCCATTACTACAACCCGGCCGTAAACGGTTATTTTGTATCCGAGATCACCAGCGTTACCGCCTCAGTAGCCTTTGGCATTTCCTTCACATCAACCAATCCGTCTCATGCAAGTTATTCATCTAAAATAGCGATACAGATACGCTTATATAATAACGCCGCCGAGGCCGACGCTGATGGACAGGTTTTGGCTGAAACAATTATTGACTATGCCGACCGAGGAAGCGCAAATACTATCGTGCTGATAAATCAAACGGTTTCGTTCGACCAGGTGCTTCAGCCTGGCCAGGGCATTAAGATCACCTATGAGTTTACCGGGTACACCGGCGGTACCTTTACACTGAATAGCGGAGCGACCTTCAACGTTCAAAATAAGGTACAAGATGTACAATACGGGCAAACCATTCAATGCGAGCGCATTTTTCCTGACATCTCGCAAAAAGACCTGCTCAAAGATATCCTGC
>JAFDZL010000456.1 GCA_018266935.1 Bacteroidota bacterium
CCAATATTGATATCAGCAGCACTACCGTCGAAAACCCGGTCATAACGGGTAACGTCGATGAAACTTATACGCTTACCGTGACCGATAGCCGGGGCTGCACTGCTACGTCATCGGTGAAGGTTATCGTTTCGCCGCCCATTGTTATCCCTAATACCTTTACACCCAATGGCGATGGTATAAACGACTATTGGAATATAACAGGTCTCAGCGCATATCAGCAGGCCAGCATAGATGTTTTTGACCGCTATGGGCAAAAGGTGTTTCATTCAATAGGGTATGGCGTCCCATGGGACGGAACCGTGGGCGGTAAAGCCGTACCCTACGGCGTGTATTACTACATCATCAATCCAAATTTCAGCGGGCTGCGTGTTCTTAGCGGCAACGTAACGGTGATCCGTTAACTGCAAAAAATACTTTACGGAGCTGAATAAAAACAGTAAAGCCCCTGATGGGCAGGGGCCTTTACTAACCAATTATAAACCTAAATTATGAGAAGACTTGCTAAAAATTTTACGGTGTAAAGGTAACACTATTTACTGTAAATGTAAAATCTACATTTGTAATTTTATTGTCACCATTTCACTGAACACTTGTTAACGTTGAATTTACATTAAATAAACAATTTAAAATTTAATAAACTCTTAATTTTTAATTGTTCGTACGCCAATCGGTAACGTTTACGATGTAAAGATAGGTAAAAAATTAAAAAAGCAAGAATTTTTTATAAAAAAACTACAAAATGATAAAAATTAATACAAAACTTATTCAAAAACGTTAATATAATTCCACTTGGATTAATTTTGGGTGAAATACGATCAATATTTCATTTGTAAACTTACCGTTACGTCTAATTTTTGCCAATTATTGAAATAATTATTGATAAAACACCCTATTTTTAAAGAAAAATATGACGTAAATCGCAATAATTGACTAAAATTACGGGAGTCTTCTGCCGGAATTATTAAAAAACTAAGATTTTTTATAAAATAATATTACTTAAGGGAAACATCTTTATCCATAATGTTTGACATTTTTGGCGCAAAATCCGTGCATTCCATTGATGACATCTACCGCAATAAAACATCCTGACCTAACGAAACCTTTGTTATGGGTAATGGCCATAGCCACAGGACTAATCGTCGCCAACCTGTATTACAATCAACCCTTGCTGGTGATCATGGCTAAAACATTTCACGTGAACGATGCCAGGGTGAGACAAGTCGCCGCGCTCACTCAGTTGGGCTACGCAGCGGGAATGTTGTTCATAGCGCCGCTTGCGGATATGGTTCGTCGCAAAAAGCTTATCCTGGTTTGCCTGGCGATATGCGTCGTGGCGCTTGTCGGCGCCGCAGCTTCGCCGGATATCAATATACTGATCGTCGCCAGTTTCCTGATGGGTGTATTCTCGCTGATTCCGCAACTGTTGGTGCCCATGACAGCGCATTTAGCCAAACCCGCCGAGCGCGGCCGAAAAATAGGCTTCGTAATGAGCGGCCTCCTGATCGGCATATTGCTTTCCCGAACGCTGAGCGGTTTCGTCGGTGCAAACCTGGGATGGCGGGCGATGTTCTATATCGCCGCGGGCATGATGGTGGTGATGTGGCTGCTGCTATTTGTGATGCTGCCTGAGGTTGAACCGGAATATTCGGGGACGTACAAGTCGTTGATGGTATCGCTGGGGCATTTAATTAAAGAGCAACCTTCGCTGCGCATAGCATCGGTTCGCGGGGCGCTTTGTTTCGCCTGTTTCAGCGCCTTCTGGACCACGCTGACTATACTAATGAAAGAGAATTTTAACAAAGGCAGCGACGTGGTTGGTTTATTCGGACTTGTAGGCGCTTTCGGCGCACTGGCAGCCGGTTTGATGGGCAGATTGAGCGACAAGATGGATGCCTATAAACTCTCAACTTTTACTTTGTTACTAGTATTCCTGTCATTCATCATCTTTTGGCTGTCAGGCCATAGCTTTATCGGGATCGTCATTGGGGTCATTATTATGGATATGGGCGTGCAGGCCACGCATATATCCAATCAGACCCTGATCTACGCATTGCGGCCCGAGGCGCGTAACCGCATCAATACAGTTTACATGGTCACCTATTTTATCGGCGGCAGTATCGGGACTTTTCTTTCCGCACAGGCGTGGAAATATTTTCACTGGAGTGGGGTGTGTATTACCTGTATCTCCCTGGCCGCCATTGCTATTCTGTTCCATCTTGCTAACCAAAAAGCTATCCACAGGATCAGACAAAGTGTATAGTGAAATATCCGTTTTTCCGGACGCTGCGAGGCTGCAATCCCGCTGACCTCGTTTTTATACCGTTTGAAAAAACGGTATAAACAATAATTAAATTTTTTAACTATCAGGACTTTACCAAACGCATTGGCCTTAGTCTATATGTTTTGCCAGGCGGGATGAGGTTTGGCACTGATTTGGGTATAATAAAAGGGATTAGCAATATGGCAACCGGAAAAAAGAAAGCTGCCGAAAGCGACGAAAAGGAATGGGAAGATCCCCAAAATCCTGAAAGCCCTTCAGATGCGAGGGACAAGGAACAGATCGTGCGGCAATACGAAGAAGCCAAACGCCGGAAGGATAATTTGACAGAAAAAGATCATATAGATAAACCTAAAGAGAACTGATTACGTATATAAGTAAAAACTGTAACCACCTTAAAACTAAAACAATATGAAAATCCATAAATCAACCTCGACCAGCAAACTCGTTGCGCGATTTGACAACCAGCTTAAAAAAATGCTGCTGAAAGAAATCAAAACCTTCAGGGGCGTGAACACGCAATTTTTAACGAGCAACAACCAGGCACGCCTGACCGTGTGATCACCATACACGTCTATTTATCAAATTCCTGAAAACCATGAGAGATAGGACAGCATGATGCAATGCAGCCCTATTTTTTTGAGGCGTACTGCCATATAAGCTCCGCAGTTCGCGCTGACGCGCCAGGTTTACCCATCTTTTCGTGCAGGATTTTATAATCATTCAGCATTTGCACCCGATGGTTTGGGTTTTCCGTTATTAATTTCAATTCTTCGCTTATTTTTTGCGGGTTGCAGTCTTGTTGTATCAATTCGTTCACTGCCATTTTATCCATGATTAGGTTGACGAGTGATATGAATTTCACCCGAATGACCATCCTGGCTATAGTAATACTTATCGGGCTGCTCTTATACACCACTACCTGCGGAACATTGAACAAGGCCGTTTCAAGCACTGCCGTACCCGAGGTAACCACGGCCGCGTAGGCATTGTTCAGCAGATCATAGGTCGAATCAAATACGAGTTTGATGCCGCTTCCCTCCAGGTATCCATCATAATAAGAGGACTTAAACGATGGGGCGCCCGCAACGACAAAACGATAGTCACTAAAATTTTTCGCTGCAGCGACCATATCCGGCAATATGCGGCTGATCTCCTGCCTGCGGCTGCCGGGTAAAAGCGCGATGATCTTATCATCGCCCAGGCCATGTTTATTTCTGAAGTTCGGGTCTGGTTTGAAATCATTTATGGCATCAAGCAGCGGATTGCCGACATAATCCACGTCCATGCCCCAGCTTTTGTAAAATTCGACCTCAAAAGGCAGGATGCAAAACAGGTGATCGACGATGCGTTTGATCTTCAGCACGCGCTTCTGGTTCCATGCCCATACTTTGGGCGAAATGTAATAGCAGACCATAATCCCTGCATTTTTAGCGGCCTCGGCGATACGCAGGTTGAAACCCGGGAAATCGATCAATACCAGCACATCCGGTTTCCAGACAACGATATCTTCTTTACAAGACTTTAAGTTTCTTGAAATGGTACGAATATTGGCCACTACCTCGATAAAACCCATATAAGCCATATCGGCATAGTGCTTCACCAATTCGCCGCCCTCGGCAAACATCTTATCGCCGCCGAAAAAACGAAATTCAGCCTGTGGATCCTTTTGCTTCAGGGTCTTCATCAGGTTGGCGCCGTGCAGGTCGCCGGAAGCTTCGCCGGCTACGAGGTAGTATTTCATAGCCGTCAGATATTGAACTTCCAATTGTTCAGTAAGGGAATGGCGTGGTGCGCCGTCATGTCGAACTGCACAGGTACCACCGAAGCATAATGATTTTCGAGAGCCCATACATCGGTTTCTTCACCGCTGTCGTTCATTTGGAATACACCCGTAAGCCAGTAATAGGGCCGTTGCTGCGGATCTAGCCGCTCGTCAAATTCCTCGGCCCATTTGGCGTTAGCCTGCCGGCAAATTTTGATGCCTTTGATATGAGGGGTCTTTGGAAAATGGACCTTTAACAAAGTTGCCTGGGGCAGGCCGTGTCGCAGGACCTGCGCCGCGATCTCTTTGACGTATTTCAGGCAATGGCTGAAATCGGCCTGGAGGGTATGATCGTCCAAAGAAAAACCTATGGAAGGTATGCTTTCAATAGCGCCTTCAACAGCGGCCGACATGGTACCCGAATATAATATATTGATTGAGTTATTAAGTCCATGATTGATGCCGGATACGCATAGGTCGGGCTTCCTGCCCTTTAATACTTTATTGACGGCGAGCTTAACGCAATCCACCGGGGTACCCGAACAGCGGTACATGTCGATGTGCTCGTAAATTTCCACCTTATCCAGGCGCAGAGGGCTGGCGATGGTGATCGCGTGTCCCATACCCGATTGCGGACTGTCCGGCGCCACCACGACCACCTTGCCCAATTCGCTCATCACATCCATCAGGCATTTGATGCCGGGGGCGGTAATGCCGTCGTCGTTAACAACAAGTATAGTGGGGTGTGTTTTTGTCATTCGGCCCAAAATTAGTTATATTTGAGTATGCTTACTGCTGAAAAGAAGAAATATACGGTAGATGATTATATGATGCTGGAGGAAGGTGCACCTTTTCAGTTGATCAATTACGATTTAGTTATGTCGCCAGCTCCCATACCAGAACATCAAATCATCTCGGGAAGACTTTTCAATGCAATATCTTTTTTCCTGATGCAATCCAATAACAACGGCGTGGCAATTTATGCGCCGGTAGATGTATATTTTGATGATGGGAACATTGTTCAGCCAGACCTGATTTTTATCCCGGAGAGTCGGAAAAATATCATTCAAAAAAAGATAGAAGGAGCCCCGGATTTAATCATCGAAATACTTTCGCCCTCGAATGCTTATTATGATCTGCGTCAGAAGAAAGATATTTATCAGAAATATGGCGTCAAGGAGTATATAGTAGTAGATCCTATTGCTTTAAACATTGACTTATATTATTTGAAGAACGGGGTGTATGAGCTTCACCAAAAAGCAGAGAAAACAGAAAAGCTTAATTCTGTGTTATTGCCCGGTTTAAGTTTCGACCTCTCAAAGATATTTGCATAAAAAATCCCGCATCAGCGGGATTTTCTTTTATAAGTCGTTGATCCATTTGACGAGCTCGTCGCGCGATTTACCGGTCTTCTTCTGTATCCGGCCAAGCATCACATCGTCTTTCCCTTCTTCGCGCAGCAGGTCGTCGTCTGTCAGGTCGGCGTAGGCTTTTTTCATTTTACCCTTAGTCTCGTTCCAGGTGCCTTTGATTTGTAATCTGTCCATGATGTTCTTCTTTAGATGTATTAAAAGAACGCCATAGATGGACTTTGGTTTTTCGGAACCAAGAACCAAGAGCCAAGAATCAAGACAAAAAATCCTGGCTCTTAATTCTTGGCTCTGACTTACAACGCTCCAGCCTTGATTTCCTCTACCACCGCCGGGTCGAGCAGGGTAGTGGTGTCGCCCAGGTTAGAGGTATCGCCTTCGGCGATCTTGCGCAGGATACGGCGCATGATCTTGCCTGAACGTGTTTTCGGCAGGCCTGTTACGAACTGTATCTTATCCGGTTTGGCCAGGGGGCCGATGATACGCGATACAGTCATCAGGATATCCTGGCGCGTCAGGTTCTCATCGCCGTGCGTATTGGGGCTTATGACGAATGCGTATATACCCTGACCTTTAATGTCGTGCGGATAACCCACCACGGCCGACTCCACCACGCTGGCGTGCATATTGATGGCGTTTTCCACCTCGGCGGTGCCTATACGGTGACCGGATACGTTCAGCACATCGTCCACGCGGCCGGTGATGCGGTAATAACCTTCCTCGTCGCGCAGGCAGCCGTCGCCGGTGAAATATTTGCCGGGATAGGTAGCGAAATACGTTTTGCGGCAGCGTTCATGATCGCCGTAAGTAGTGCGGATCATACCCGGCCATGGGAATTTGACGCATAAGTTGCCGCTCACGCCGTTGCCTTCTATGGTTTTGCCGTTCTCGTCCACCAGTTCTGGCTGAACACCCGGCAGCGGTAAGGTGGCATAGCTCGGCTTGGTTTTGGTGATGCCGGCTATCGGCGTGATCATGATGCCGCCGGTTTCGGTTTGCCACCAGGTATCCACTATCGGGCAGCGTTTTTTGCCGATATGCTCGTCGAACCAGTGCCAGGCTTCCTCGTTGATCGGTTCGCCCACGGAACCCAGCTTTTTCAGCGTGCTTAAATCCTTATTGTTTACATAATCCAGCCCGAAGCTCATCAGCGAACGGATGGCCGTTGGGGCAGTATATAAGGTATTTACTTTATACTTATCTACAACATCCCAAAAGCGACCCGCGTCAGGCCAGGTGGGGATGCCCTCGAACATCAGCGAGGTAGCGCCCTGTGAAAGCGGACCATAAACGATATAGGAATGCCCGGTTACCCAGCCGATGTCCGCGGTACAGAAATAAACCTCGCCGGGCTCGTACTGGAACACGTTGGCGAAGGTATAACCTGCATACACCATATAGCCGCCACAGGTATGCACCACGCCTTTGGGCTTACCGGTTGAGCCGGAAGTATAGAGGATGAACAGCATATCCTCGGAGTCCATTTCTTCGGCCTCGCAGTTCGTATTGCCTTGTGTTTCTACCTTTTTGATCTCATCTTCCCACCACACGTCGCGACCCTTGATCATGGATATTGGCGTACGGCTGCGCGTAAGCACGATCACCTTCTTTACCGAGGGGCACTGCACCAGCGCATCGTCAATCACGTTTTTTAATGGTATTTCCTTCGTTCCGCGGAAACCGCCGTCGGCGGTTATTACGATATTACATTGCGCGTCCTGGATACGGTCGGCGATGGATTGTGCCGAAAATCCTCCGAAAACCACGGAATGTATGGCGCCGATACGGGCGCAGGCCAGAACGGCGATAGCCAGCTCGGGCACCATGGGCATATAGATGCAGATGCGGTCGCCTTTTTTGGCGCCGTTGTTCTTCAGCACGTTGGCAAACTCGCAAACTTTCTCGTGCAGCTGGCTGTAAGTCAGCACACGATGGTCTTCTGTCGGGTCGTTCGGTTCCCAGATGATAGCGGGTTTGTTGCCCAGTTTTTCGAGGTGACGGTCGAGGCAGTTCTCGGTAATATTGAGCTTGCCGCCGATGAACCATTTGACGCTTGGCTCTTCGAAGTTCCAGTCGAGCACTTTGATCCAGGGTTTGCGCCAGCGGAAATTGCCGGCGATATCGGCCCAGAATTCCTCGGGCTTTTCAACGCTTCTCTGATAAGTTTGCCGGTAATCTTCGAACGAAGTAATTTTCATGGTTGTGGTTCTAAATTGGTAAAAATGGTTGCTTTAGTTAGTGCTCCATGGCCCCACTAAGTAATGAAGAATAACAGATAGAAAAATTGGTGGGTGAAAATTAGTAAAAATCCGGTAAATGGGTAGTGTTTTTTGTATCTTTAGGGATGCCTTGTCCTATTATGAAAATCTTAAAGAAATCTGTTTTTATTTTTTTTGCTCTGTGCCTTTCATCTTTTCAACAAGATAAAACGAAACGCTTTTTTATAGTGGCCTACCGTGATCCGGAAATTATGTATGGTAACATAAAACAGGTAATTGAATTGAGGCCTGACAAAATTGAGGGCGAAGAACCTCATTTATGCCCCTATGATACAACGTCTTTTGACAAGAACGGGAACCCGATTGAAACCAGACTGGGCATCAAAAAAGGTCGGTGCCTCTTAATTTCTTACAAAACCAAGTATGATAGGCAAGGGAAAAAACAGGAAACAATGATTGATGATGGGCATAAGATGATTTATATGTTTAATGACAAGGGCTATATCGTCAGATCGGAATATTATAGCACATCGTCGTATCTTTTAGATTATAACACCTATGAATATAATAGTGCGGGAGAGATAATTGAATCACAGAGCTACCGGGGGCAAAATGATTCTAAACCAACAAAAACGAAATTTGAATTTGATTTGGACGGGATGTTATCAAGTATATCTGGCGATAGATGGCATCGGACTTATCAGTATTTGTCAACCGACGCCAAAGGGAATTGGACAAAAAGAACGATTACGGATCACACTTTGGGGCGGGTCAATGTTGATACTGTTATCTGCAAGATCGCTTATTATTAAATTCAGACCATGTCACCCAGAAAAGCTGTAGCCATAATCGTTGCCCTTCTTGCCTTATCCTGCCATCAAGCGCCCAAATCTGAAATTACAACCGCCTATTACTACTACAACGCCGGCATCTTACACGGCAGGGTAAAACAGCTAACTGAGATATATAGGGGAGGTAAATCTAATCAATACGACACAACGACGACAGACTTTGATGTTTATGGCAACTCGATACGAACGAAGACGATAGGCGACGAACCAAGCTTGTTTAATTATAAATACACAACGGATAAAAAAGGCACAAAGATCAGTTTGATCGCAAATGATGTAAACGCGGTTCGGTATTCATATAACCACTCGAATGGGCAGGTCATGGAAACGGATATGATCACATTAAACTCCGACCATGAATTGGAGCATGAAAAGTACTTTTTTAGATATGACGCTGCGGGAAATATCATACAAAACAACTATAGGGATATTGACCTTGAGATGGATTATAAGTTGACGTATAAGTACAACGACAAAAACCTCTTGATAGAAGATGACTATTTCTACAGCGATGACAAAAAACCAAGGATTAAAACTACCTACAGGTACACATCTTTTGATTCAAAAGGCAATTGGTTAACAAGGGTTGGCCAGGTAACGGATTATGGCCGCGTAGCAAGCCAGGTAATACACCAACCCCTTGTGGTGCGCAAGATCAGTTATTATTAATGCTGGATAATTGTCTGAACTATGATTTAACTGATTTTTTGACGGGCTATGATTTTTACTTGTTTTCGGCGGTCATAGTATTCAGTCAATCATTTCAATCATAGTTCAGACGACTGACGCCTTGCTCTAACCGCCTCGCACCACGCGCCAAAAATATTTTTAAAATCCCTGTTGCCGATTTGACTTTAAATCCTGATATTTGCAAACTCTTTGCGAAAAGAGGTAATTAATCAACATTGTCCTGTCAAGAGTTTGTGATTTAACAGGAAAAGGCGCCATGAACGGTCATAACGTTTCTAACTCGAACGTTAAGACCAAACGTAAGTTCTATCCTAATTTAAAGCTGAAGAAGTTTTATATTCCTGAAGAAGATAAGTGGATCACTTTGAAGGTTTCCACTTCGGCCGTAAAAACCATCAGCAAGAATGGTATCACCGCCTGCATCAATAAATACGTTAAAAAAGGGTATATATAGTAGTTGATTAGGTTGAATAAGTTGATTGAGTTGGATCAGTCGCTAATTCACTAATTCGCTAATTCAATAATTAAAAAGATGGCAAAGAAAGGCAACAGGGTTCAGGTAATTTTGGAATGCACCGAGCATAAGGAAAGCGGTCTGCCGGGCATGTCGCGTTATATCACTACCAAGAACAAGAAAAATACCACCGAAAGACTGGAACTGAAGAAATTCAACCCGGTTTTGAGGAAGGTGACCGTTCATAAGGAAATAAAATAAGTTGATTAAGTTGAATAAGTTGATTGAGTTAGTCAAATCAATAATTCAATAATTCACTAAATCAATAATTAACAAGAAATGGCAAAGAAAGTAGTTGCAACGCTGAAGACAGGCAAAGGCAAAGAATATTCGAAAGTGATCACCATGGTGAAATCAACCAAGACCGGTGCTTACTCGTTCAAAGAAGTTATTGTGCATAACGATCACATCAAAGATGCGATCAATGCAGCAAAGGCTCAGTAATTGCGCCTGATAAAAAGATAAAAGCCGTCTTGTGAATGCGAGAGGGCTTTTTTTGTTAGCGCCTCACCCCAGCCCTCTCCAAAGGAGAGGGAGTTTTAGAGGCGATGATGCATATAAAACGAATTAAAAGTCCTCTCCTTTGGAGAGGATTTAGGTGAGGCAATATGGGACTATTCGATTTTTTTAAGAAGAAGGAAGCCACGCCGCAGGAACAGCAGGCGCTGGACACCGGTTTGGAAAAAACCAAGGACAGCTTCTTTTCCAAGATCACGAAGGTTGTCGCCGGCAAATCGACCGTCGATGACGATGTGCTCGACGACCTGGAGGAAGTGCTGGTAACTTCGGACGTGGGCGTAAGCACAACCTTAAAGATCATTAAACGGATACAGGACCGCGTAGCCCGCGATAAATATGTAAATACCACGGAGCTGAATAGCCTGCTTCGCGACGAAATACAGCATTTATTAGCCGAAAATAACAGCAACGATTTTGCCAATTTTGAGTACGGCAGCCAGAAACCTTATGTGATCATGGTAGTTGGCGTGAACGGCGTGGGCAAAACCACCACCATCGGCAAGCTGGCGCACAAGCTAAAGCAAGCCGGAAACCAGGCGGTGATCGGCGCGGCGGATACTTTCCGTGCGGCTGCGGTTGACCAGATACAATTATGGGGTGAACGCGTTGGCGTAAGGGTGGTGGCCCAGGCCATGGGCTCGGACCCGGCGTCGGTGGCGTATGATACCTTACGCTCGGCCGTGGCGAGTAGTGATGATGTTGCCATTATCGACACGGCGGGCCGCCTGCACAATAAAGTGGGCCTGATGAACGAGCTGACCAAGATCAAAAACGTAATGGAAAAGGTGGTTCCCGGCGCACCGCACGAGATATTGCTGGTGCTGGACGCCTCGACCGGGCAGAACGCGATCGAGCAGTGCAAGCAGTTTACCGAGGCTACGGCGGTTAATGCTTTGGCTTTAACCAAGCTGGATGGCACGGCAAAGGGCGGTGTGGTGATCGGGATATCGGATCAATTCAGGATACCGGTGAAGTATATTGGAGTAGGTGAGGGGATGGATCATTTGCAGTTGTTTGACCGCAAAGCGTTTGTTGATTCTTTATTCAAACAATAAATAAAAGGGATTGTCATTGCGAGCGATAGCGCGGCAAACTCTTCGCAAGCAAGGCGACGGGGTTGCTTCGTCGTTCCTCCTCGCAATGACAAAGTGGGTTATATGAAGACAAAGAGAACAGATCAGCCTCAAAAAATAAGCAAACCGCGTGTTAACGTCGTGACTTTAGGTTGTTCCAAGAACATTTACGATTCCGAAGTGCTGATGGGCCAACTAAAGGGTAATGCCTTTGACGTTGTTCACGAAGCTGAAAAACTAAATCGCGATGATATCATCGTGATCAACACCTGCGGATTTATCGACAATGCCAAGCAGGAATCTATCGACACTATCCTGCAATACAGTACGCTGAAAGAACAGGGCAAGGTGGGTAAGGTGATCGTTACTGGCTGCCTTTCTGAACGATATAAACCCGAACTGGAGGCCGAGATCACCAATGTGGATTCGTGGTTTGGTACAAACGATCTTCAAAACTTATTACATACCGTAGGTGCGAATTATAAACACGAGCTGATCGGCGAACGCTTGTTAACTACGCCATCTCACTTTGCTTATTTTAAGATCGCTGAAGGCTGTAACCGCCCGTGTTCATTCTGTGCTATTCCGCTGATGCGTGGCAAGCATGTGAGCAAACCCATGGACGAATTGGTGACCGAAGCAAAAAAATTAGCGGCAAACGGTACCAAAGAGCTTATTCTTATTGCCCAGGACCTGACCTATTACGGTTTGGATATTTACGGCAAACGCAATTTGGATGAATTGCTGCGCAATCTGTCCGATGTGAACGGCATCGAATGGATACGCCTCCAATATGCTTATCCTTCCGGTTTCCCGATGGAAATACTGGATGCGATGAATGAGCGCGAAAACATTTGCAAATACCTCGACATGCCTTTGCAGCACATTAGCGACAATATGCTGAAGTCGATGCGTCGCGGTATTACTAAGCAAAAAACCATCGACCTGGTGAACCAGATCCGCGATAAGGTTCCGGGTATCGCCATGCGCACCACGCTCATCACCGGTTATCCCGGCGAAACCGAACGGGATTTTGAAGAAATGGCGCAATGGGTGGAAGAAACCCGTTTCGACAGGCTGGGATGTTTCACTTATTCGCATGAAGAGAAAACACATGCTTATTCTTTAGAAGACGACGTTCCGGAAGAAGTGAAACAGGAACGCGCCGACGCCATTATGGAAATTCAGCAAGGCATTTCGTTCGAAAAGAACCAGGAGAAGATCGGCAAAACCTTCAAAGTGCTGATCGATAAGAAGGATGGCGAATATTTCGTCGGCCGGACGGAATTCGATTCACCGGAAGTGGATAATGAGGTTCTGATTGACGCAAATCTTCATTACGCTACGCCCGGGAGCTTCGTCAACGTGAAAATCGCCAGCGCCGAAGACTTCGATCTTTATGGACAAATTGTAAAATAAAGCGCCTTTACTTTGTTTTCGGATTTTAAAATCTAATTTCGAAAATCATAAATTCGAAATTGAACATTCGAAATTCGACATAGACAATGCGCTCTTCCTGTATCGATTATAAAGCCACCGGTTTTTTCTCGCAAACTGTTATCGATTATCTTGAAGATAAGCCTGAATTAAGACCGTTTTATAATCAGCGTCCGGATATCGATGGGTTAAAAAAAAATATAGCCAACCGCAAGGTAACGGCTGACCGAGAATTGCTCGCAAAAATCCTGGAAGAACAGTATAGTTCAATTTCGAAATTGAACATTCGAAATTCGAAATCAGTACACGATAATATATCTTCATTAAGAGAAACTAAC
>JAFDZL010000457.1 GCA_018266935.1 Bacteroidota bacterium
TGACGTTTAAAAACGTTACGTATCTTGTCAGATCCTTTGCCGGATGCGTCCTCCTCGTAATAACCTCCGTACCCGTAGCCATAGCCATAGCCATAGCCATAACCATAGCCATATCCATCTTGAAATTTGATCGAATTCAAGATGATATTAAGATTTTTAAACTTTTCATTTCTGTATAAGTTCTCAATCGAATGGATGTAATTTTTGGCTGTGTAATTGTGCCTTACAATAAACATCGTCGCATCGGCATAAGTACCCAGTATTTGAGCATCGGTAACCAGACCGATAGGAGGCGCATCGAGAATAATATAATCAAACTGCTTTTTAAGGTCCTGAATCAAGCGTCCGAGGTGTCCGTTACCAAGCAACTCTGCAGGGTTTGGTGGAATTGGTCCGCTGGGAATAATGTAATACCCCTTTTGTATAGGTATTTCCATAAGAATGTCTTCGTAATTGACCCGGCCTATTAAATAGGTCGATAAACCCATTGAATTATCAATATTTAAAGCTGAGTGCAATTTCGGCTTGCGCAAGTCAAGTTCGAGAATTACTACCTTCTTACCGGACAAGACCAGGCTTGAACCGAGATTCAGGGAAATAAAGGACTTACCTTCACCACTTATACTTGATGTAAAGAGTATAGTTTTTTGATCATCGTTAGGGATAACAAACTGGAGATTTGTTCTGAATGCCCTGATCTGTTCTGCGACGATTGAACGAGGTTTTTCAACAACCAGTAATACATTTTGCGAATCAGAATGCGATATCTCCGCCATGATCGGCACGGTCGTCAATTTCTCTATGTCTGCTTTCCTCGAAATTCTGAAATTCAGCAAGCTTCTGACATAAATAACTGCCATAGGCACTCCTATACCTAAGGCAAGAAACATGGCGTAAACCAACATTTTGACCGGTTTTACCGGTTTTCTGCCGGTATTCGCTTTGTCTATGATCCGGCTGTCTGCAACTCCGGAGGCAAGTGCCATCTGGGTCGCTTCGCGCTTTTGCAACAGGTACATATACAATGTATCTTTTAAACGTTGCTGCCTCATCACATCAAGCAGGCCACGCTCATGTACCGGCACTCTTTTAATAACTCCCTCAAAGCTCTTATTTTTTGCATCCAGTTGCTTCTGCGTAATTTCAAGCCCTTGTCTAAGATTCTGTACAGAATTGTCAATAGCTTTTTTCAAACTATTTATCTGATCCGAATAAGATCTTACCAACGGGTTGCTTTCAGTAGCAGTTTGTAATAGCGCGATCTTGCGCTGCTGAGCTTCACTTAGCTCTTTTACCAACTCAAGCAAGGTCACATCGTCAATACCAAGCATCGATGGCAAATTTGCGGAGTTATTATCCGGAGCTTTTAGATAATTTTCAAGATTATTGAGCACAACCAGCTGAATATTTACTTTATTAAGCTGAATATCGTTATCGCCAACATTTTGCAACAATATCTGCGACTGCGTGCCAATATTTGTTATGGCATTGCTCGATTTATATTGTTCGACACTTTTTTCAGAGGTTCCCAACTGACCGGTGAGGCTGTCTAACCTGCTGTCAATAAAATCCAGTGTAGCCCTCGTCACTCTATTTTTGTCTTGAAGAGCTGCATCATTATACTTTTCAACCAGCATATTTAAAAAATCCATGCCCCTTCTGGGTATGGCGTCTTCCAGCGTGATATCAAGCACTGATGCCTGTTTGCTCACTGCTTCAACCTTCAATCTTTCGCTATAGCTTGTGATCAGATCCGTAATCTCGTTGAATTTAACAGTCAATACCTCCTTGGCAAGGTCATTGGTAACGGGTCTTGGCTCTATTCGAATAACACCGGCCTCTGTCTCAACAGGATAATTCAGTTTCACTCTTTTCCCATTTACTTCAGCTTCCCGGGCGTTGATCAACCTGATGGTAAGTTTAGTATCGTAAGAAACATCGTTGGGTGTCAATAGCGTTGCTTCAAACGGAACGTCAGCGTATACCTCTTTTTTTCGAACCCCTTTGGTAACATAATATGATGTTTCAAGTCTTAGTGCTTTGATCACGTCGCCGAGAATGGTTTTCGATTTTAAGATCTCTATCTCGTTATCAATTATTTTATCCGAAGTGAAAAGATCAAGGTCCCTGAGAAGGTCGTTTTGATTGTTTAAACCACCTTTGTCATCTTTGATCAACAGGTCGGTTTCTATTTCGTATAAAGGCGTGGTCAGCTTTATATACAGATATCCAAGTGATAAGAAGAAAATTATTGAAAATACGATCCATTTCCAATGCCGCAGGTAGGTAAACAGCGTCTCGCGGAGATCCTGCACATTATGATCGGCCCTGTCAAAATCGTTTATATTTTCACTTGCATTCATCTGCTTAGAGTAATAAAATAAAAGAAAAGCTACATCTATCTCTTGCTATAGACAAATATGATCGACAAAAACGATAACGCGCTCAACACGACCGGAAGTATCTGATAAACTTTGTCGGTTTGAGCAATTCGTCCTTTGCTGGGCTCAACATATACTACATCATTCGCATGCAAATAGTAATATGGAGTATTGAAAAGATCCCGGCTGTTGAGGTTCACTCTTCCAAATTCTTTCTTTCCATTTACATCGCGGATAACCAATACATTATCCCTCTTACCAAAAATCGTCATATCGCCCGCAAGACCAAGTGCTTCAGGCAATGTAATGGTTTCGTTAGGTATCACATATACTGAAGGGTGCATTACCTCACCCAATACTGATATTTTGTAATTCAGGAACCGGACGGTAACAGTTGGCTCTTTAAGATACTTTGCAACCTTAGCCTTTATGACGTCCTTAGCTTCGATGGTGGTGAGGCCCACCACTTTAACGATGCCAACCAACGGTATTTCGATATTCCCATCTGCGTCGACTAAAGAACCCGGAGCAGCGGCTTGGACCAATGAAGGCATTGTTACACTGGCGCTTGTGGCGCTGTTACCGCTGCTTGGCGTTGCGGATGTTGCAACATTGTCGCCGGTGACAGGCAAAGTGGAATAAGGATTAAAAAAACTGCTGGCCAGTGGGTTCAACGAACCGATTTTTATGTCCAGTATATCGCCCGGCTGTATTTTGGGAATATAGGCTTGTGCCACCGCCAGCGTATCCGACTGGTTAAGCGCTTTCTGAAAATAGGCTATTTGTTTTTGCTGAACGCATGAAGACAAACAGAAAATTGCAACAAAGGGGATTAAAATGTTTCGGTATAGTGTTTTTTTCATAGATCGGGTTTCCGGTCCTTCCTAAGCCCTTGAATTTAATGGGGGCAAAAATAGATTTTTTTGTTTAAATATAAAGTATAACGTTTTGTAGCTTTCGGTCTTTAATTTAACCATTATTTTAAATAGTTAGTCTGTATCGTTAAAAAAATTTTCTTTCATGTCGTCAATTTCGCGGCGTTCCCGTTTTGTGGGCCTGCCGGCGCCTCTTTCCCTTTTAAGTACAGGGGCGTGAAACATGGTTTTGTATTGAATGGTATGCTCCACAGGCGTTTCATCTGCAAAGAAATTCACTACGCTTTTGGCGTCCATCCTGTTCTCAAGTAAACCGGTCACCCTGATCACTTTGCGCTCGATACCTTTGGAAACCTGGTACACCTCTCCCACTTTTACCTCGTGCGACGGTTTGATATTCTGGCCGTCCAGCTTCACCCTGCCGGCTTTGCAGGCGTCAGCAGCCAGCGTGCGCGTCTTGAAAATACGTATCGCCCACAGGTATTTGTCTATTCTTAGTTTTTCTTTTTCAGGCACGTTAGACTGCAATTTACATGGACACGACAATATTAAGCATGGGCAAATGATCCGCAAACAAATTTCCTCTAAAAATCCTTTACTTTGTCAGAAATTTCACACAACAATGCAAAATCTAAAGAAACTGATCGAGGAAGCCTGGGAGGACCGCACCCTGCTGGGAAACCACGATTATACCACTGCTATTGAAACCGTAATACAGCGACTGGATAAAGGCGAACTTCGCGTAGCCGAGCCCATAGGCAACCGCTGGCATACGAACGATTGGGTAAAAAAAGCCGTGATACTCTATTTCCCGATAAGGGAAATGAAAGAAATAGAATTGGGCCCTTTTGTTTTTCACGACAAAATGAAGCTGAAGACCGATTATAAGAAAAACGGTGTACGCGTAGTACCGCATGCGGTGGCCCGCTACGGCGCATACCTGGCAAAGGGCGTTATCCTGATGCCATCTTATGTGAACATCGGCGCTTATGTGGATGAAGGCACGATGGTGGACACCTGGGCCACCGTAGGTTCGTGCGCGCAGGTGGGCAAACACTGTCACCTGAGCGGCGGCGTAGGCATCGGAGGTGTTTTAGAACCCGTGCAGGCAGCGCCTGTTATTATCGAGGATAACTGTTTCCTTGGTTCACGCGCCATCGTAGTCGAAGGTGTTCACCTGGAAAAAGAAGTGGTCCTTGGCGCGAACGTCGTGCTGACCGCTTCGACCAAGATCATAGACGTTACCGGCGAGCGGCCGGTTGAATATAAGGGCCACGTCCCTGAACGTTCGGTAGTAATACCCGGCTCATATTCCAAGAAATTCCCGGCCGGCGAATACCAGGTACCTTGCGCGCTGATCATTGGCAAACGCAAGGAGTCAACCGATAAAAAGACTTCGCTGAACGATGCGTTGAGGGATAATAGCGTGGCTGTATAATCAGACGTGAGATTTGAGATATGAGATCTGAGACTGATTGCATAACAGATCAAATAATCTCAAATCTCATATCTCAAATCTCTATTAATGAATATCCTGGTAAGACTGCCCAACTGGCTTGGCGATGTAGTGATGAGTACCGCCTTTGTTCACGCGGTAAAGCAGAGTTACCCGAACGCGCAACTTGATGTTATAATCAAAAAAGAGCTGGGCGGAATTGCGGAATTGATACCCGGACTGAATCAGATCCATCTTTTTTCAAAAAAAGACTGTAACGGTCTGACTGGTGTTTACCGCTTCGGCAAAATGCTTCGGCCCGAAAAATATGACCTTTTCTTTTGCCTGCCCGATTCGCTGTCGTCGGCCGTGATGGGCTGGGCGACCCATGCTAAAAAACGGGCTGGTTTTGGCAAGGAAGGACGATTCTTTTTACTGACAAATAATTATAAAAAACCTGCGAACCTGCATCGCGTTGACGAATACCTTTCACTTTTGGAGCGGTTCACCGGCAAAAAAATAGAAGATCGAAAGGTGAAGCTTGAAATAAAAGAAAAGATTAAACGCGAGGATGTCGTAATGCTCAATTTCAATTCGGAGGCCATCTCAAGGCGCATGCCTGCTGATAAGGCTAAATCGTTGATCAACATACTGACGCGCACCTTCCGTACTACGCGCTTTGCCCTGGTAGGTTCACCAAAGGAAAAGGAATATATCGATGAACTGCTGGCTGCTGCCGAACATAGCAACCGGCTCGATAATTACGCCGGACAAACCAGTCTGGCCGAACTTTGCAGGCTGATGGGCACGGCCAAAGCGGTGCTAACTACCGATTCTGGTCCGGCGCACCTGGCAAATGCACTAGGCATCCCGACGGTAGTTTTATTTGGTGCAGGGAACGAAAATAATACGGCGCCTTACAACAAGGATCTTTTAAATGTTATCCGTGCCGGCAAACTGGACTGTGAACCCTGCGTACGCAACACCTGTAAGCTTTACGGTCTGCCGAAGTGCATGCAGCTGATAGACGAGATCGAAATCATTAACGCTTTAAATTTTTATCTGAAATATGCTTAGGGACGAAGTAGCCAAAGCTCTGAAAGTTGTAAAGGAAGGCGGCATCATCCTCTATCCTACCGATACCATCTGGGGTATTGGATGCGACGCCACGAACACTGATGCCGTAAAGAAAATATTTAAGCTGAAACAGCGTGATGAGGCCAAAAGCATGATCATCCTGCTCGATACCGAAAACAAGCTGGAAAGCTATGTGCGTGAAGTTCCCGCCATAGCCTACGACCTGATGGAATATGCCGAAAACCCGCTTACGCTGGTGATGCCCGGGGCAAGGAATATTTCACCCGCGCTTATCAGCGAGGATGGCAGCGTCGGGATCAGGGTAGCCAAACACGAATTTTGTCAGCAATTGATACAGCGCCTGCGGAAGCCGTTGGTTTCCACATCAGCTAACATCAGCGGCAAGCCCTCGCCGCAGAATTTCGGGCAGATCGACCAGGAAATTATCGACGAAGTTGATTACGTCGTCGATCTTGAACAGCATAACATGGAACTTAAAAGACCCTCGACCATCATGCGCCTGCAGCCCGACGGACGCTTTGAATTCCTGCGCCGGTGATTTTTTATGTTTTAGCCACAGTATTTCCGATTTTTGTACCGCGTTAACGAATATGAAGCAGCACCTGCAGCACCCGCTATTTAACATTATCTCGAAGACATCGGCTGAAATGGATATCCAGGCCTATGTCATAGGTGGGTTTGTACGCGACCTGCTGCTAAACCGCCCATCTAAGGATATCGATATAGTCGTGATCGGCAACGGCATCCAATTCGCCGAAAATGTTGCCAGAAAGCTTAGGGTGAAGCTGGCTGTATTCAAAAATTTTGGCACGGCGCACCTCAAATACCAGGATATAGAAGTGGAGTTTGTCGGTGCGCGCAGGGAATCCTATCGAGCGCACTCGCGGAAACCGATTGTTGAGGATGGAACGCTGGAAGATGACCAGAAGCGCCGCGATTTCACTATCAACGCACTGGCTATTGCTTTACATCCGGCAAAGCATAGCGAACTGCTTGATCCATTCGATGGCGTTGCCGATCTGCAACGCAAGCTGATCCGCACACCGTTAAACCCGGTGGAAACTTTCTCTGACGACCCACTGCGTATGCTGCGGGCGGTCAGGTTTGCATCGCAGCTGGACTTTACCATTGATCCGGCCGTACTGGAAGCGATCCGGGCCAACGTCGAACGTATGTCTATCGTCTCGCAGGAAAGGATCACGGACGAGCTGAATAAGATCGTTCTTTCACCAAAACCTTCTATTGGCTTTAAATACCTGTTCGACACCGGCTTGTTGAAAAAAATATTTCCGCTAATGGCCAACCTGCACGGCGTGGATTATAAGGATGGTAAAGGACATAAAGATAACTTTTACCATACGCTGCAGGTTTTGGATAATATTTCTGAAACGACCAGCGACTTGTGGCTGCGCTGGGCCGCCATCCTGCACGATATTGCCAAACCGGCTACCAAGCGTTACGAACCGGGTCGTGGCTGGACCTTTCACGGCCACGAGGACAAAGGCGCGCGCATGGTACCGAAGATATTTGCTGAACTGAAGCTGCCACTGAACGAGAAAATGAAGTTCGTGCAAAAAATGGTGCAGCTACATTTGCGGCCGATCGTATTGGCGCAGGAAATCGTTACGGATTCGGCCGTCCGCCGCTTATTGTTTGATGCCGGTGATGACATAGATTCGCTGATGCTGTTGTGTAAAGCAGACATCACAACGAAAAATGAATACAAGGTCAAAAAATACCGCAATAATTTCGAGTTGGTTCAGCAAAAATTAAAAGATGTTGAAGAACGCGACAGGATGCGCAACTGGCAGCCGCCTGTTACAGGCAACGATATTATGCACCTATTTGGCTTAAAAGAGGGCCGGGAAGTGGGCATTATTAAAAACCAGATACGCGAAGCGATACTGGAAGGAGAAATTTCCAACTCCCGTGAAGCGGCAATTGACTACACAATCAAAAAAGGCGAAGAAATTGGCTTAAAAGTTGTGGCGAACATTATTTAAAATTTAAAATATATTTTTGCAAAAATCTACGATATACTAAGATGGCACTATACAGATTCAGGGTTTCTTTTGAGGATTATGATGAAGTGGTAAGAGAGATCGACATCAAATCCAACCAAACGTTCGAGGACCTTCATAGGGCAATACACGGCGCCATAGGCTATAATTGTGAATACCCCTCATCTTTCTATATCAGCAATGATCAGTGGATAAAGGGCGAAGAAATTACTTTCATGCCTAATCAACGCCGTATAGACCGTGGTGTGGCGCTGATGGACAAAGTAAAACTAAGCAGTCGCATTGATGATCCGCACCAAAAATTCTACTATACCTTTAATTTCGACCGTCCATTCGATTTTCATGTCGAGTTGTTAAAGATCATCCTGGATGAAAACCCTTTAACCTCTTATCCTGCCGTCGTAAGGTCGGTAGGCGAACCGCCAAAACAATTCGGCAATGTCTTCAATCCGAGTGCGCTTCCGCCAGCCGGCGAAGAGGAATTCGACTTCCTGGAGGAAGAAGAATTTACCGGGGAGGATGCCGACGAGGGCTTCACCGAGGTGGCCGACGCAGATGAACTGGGCGAGCATGAGGAAGAAGCAGCATCTGAAGAAGAGGAGGAGGACGACGAATTCGGCAACGAGTTTTCGGATAACGAAGGTTTTGAAGATGAGGGCCACGGTCGTTCCGGGCACGACGACTACGATTAAGCCGCAGGCTTATGGCTCCCGGTTCAATCAAAACGCTTATTGTAATTGCAGGCCCTACGGCATCTGGTAAGACAGCGCTGGCTATCGAGTTGGCCCAAAAGTTAGATACCGAGATAATTTCGGCCGATTCGCGGCAGTTCTATCGCGAAATGTCTATAGGCACAGCCAAACCTTCGCCAGAGGAATTGGCGCGGGCCAAACATCATTTTATCGATTCTCTCTCCATTACCGATACTTTTTCGGTTGGCGATTTTGAGCGCGAAGGGCTTACTACGCTTGAAAATATCTTTAAAACTCATGATGCCGCCATTATGGTTGGTGGTTCGGGCTTGTTTATCAAAGCGATATGTGAGGGCTTCGATGACCTGCCCATAACTTCACCCGAAATAAGGCAAAGGTTAAACAAGGAACTCGAAGAGAACGGCATTACTTACCTGCAGGAGAAACTTAAGATTGCCGACCCGGCATATTACAGCCAGGTTGATCTGAGCAACCCGCAAAGACTTATCAGGGCGCTTGACGTCTATGAGTCTGCGGGGGCGCCTTTTTCGTCCTTCCGCAAAGGCGCTGCAAGCTCCCGGTATTTCCGGATCGTAAAAATAGGCATCGATCTCCCAAGAGAAGTATTGTATAAACGCATCAATCAGCGCGCAGACAATATGATAGAACAAGGATTGGTTGAAGAAGTAAGGTCGTTGTTGCCGTACCGCTATTTGAATGCCTTGAACACCGTCGGCTACAGCGAGGTGTTCGACTATTTCGATGGCAAAATTGATCTTGAAACCGCTGTATCGCTCATCAAACAAAACACCCGCCGCTATGCCAAGCGGCAAATGACCTGGTTCAGGAAGGATAAGGAAGTTTACTGGATTAATCCGGGTGATCAGGATTTGATCGGCAATATCATGAACCTCCTACAATAAGCGTTTCAGGTACATGCCGTACCCGCTTTTGATGTACTTGCAGGGAAGCGATGCATTTTCGATTATTTACGCTTCTCCTTTTTTTTTAATATTTACTTATTTATTATATAACACTGCTTTTCTTTTTTTATATTTAGTTACCTGACAGATATCGGACATTATTTTCTGCAGAAACTTTATTCACAATTTATGGTTACCTCTATTAGAACAAAGGCTATAATTAACTTTATGGCTCCTGTTTTTTTTTACTTAGCCTTAGTATCAGGTTGTAAAAAGTCCGAGTTAAAGTCTTCACCTTCTTCATCAGCCCCGGACACATCGTCAATACCTGTAACGTCTGACTATCTTAGCCAATATGGTATAACAGAACTTGGGAGCTTATTGTCCGGTAAAATTGATCTGACGAAAACTATTTATTGTTATACGGACAAGATATCTTATATGGCCGGAGATTCGGTTAGCCTGTACATATCCGGCCCTAAATCTAAATCTCAAACGGTCGCCATGACAGACATGAATGATCACACGATATTGTCCGTTAATGTTCCGATAGATATTCAGCAAATACAAGCTGATAGACCGTGGTTAAACGGGCTTGGATTCACCAAAACTATAACTATTAAGCTGCCTGACGACCTAAAAAGCGGTATATACAAATTTTGCGGAAAACAAAATATAGTAGTAAGGAATAACTCGTCATTTTGCGATATAACTGTCATATACCCGTCCAACACAGACAATGCATACAATCAATCCGGCAGGAGAAGCCTTTACGCACCCGATCAGCCGGATAGAAGCACGGTCGTCTCATTTTTACGTTTCCAATTCGGATCTGTTGATTATAGTTCAAGCTTTTTTAAATGGCTCTCCTTACAGGACAGTTATAATATTAATTACATTTCAGATGCCGACCTGGATGATTACTCACAGTTAGAACGATCTAAGCTGGTGATTATAACGGGGCACAGTGAATACTGGACCAGGCGCGCGAGGCAGAACATTGATAAATTTGTCGCTTCGGGCAAAAATCTTTTAGTGCTTGCGGGCGATGTAATGTGGTGGCAGGTTAGATACAACCTTAAAAAGAATATAATGATATGCTATAGGGACAAGGCGATAGATCCGCTGGGAAATACGCCTTATAGCACTGTACTTTGGAGCGATGCATCGTTGAAATATTCTATTCTTAGCAGTATTGGCGCCGATTTTAACCATGGGGGGTATGCAAATCAGGTTCCCAAAGCATGGAACGGCTATAAAATAGTGAACCAGGGGTCTCCGTTATTTAAAGGAACCGGATTAAAAAATGGCGATATTTTGAAACTTCCAACTTATGAATGCGATGGCGCGCCGGTCGTAAAAATGATCAAACCAGGTTCCAACGAAATACCTGTCATTGATAACAGCAAATTGAAATTTCTTAGAGTAGAATTGTTGGCCTACGATTTTGCCGTCGATGCTAACGCCAAGGGGCTGGCGACATTCATTGTTTTTCAGAAAACGAAGACCTCCGGTACTGTAGTGAATGTAGCAACTGAAAACTGGTGTTCCAATACAGGAATTGGCGGCGATGACAAGGTGAAGATAGAAACGATCACCAAAAATATGATCGACAATTCCCTTTCAGGAAGTAGTCTTTTTTAAACCCGGGTTGGATTCTATGGAAGCAGACTTCTCAAATATTTCCCATACCCGCTTTTGACGTATTTGTCGGCTAACATGCTAAGTTGTTGAGCATCTATAAAACCATGACGGTAGGACACTTCTTCTATGCAACCAATCTTAGTGTCCTGGCGTTTCTCAATGACGCGGACAAACTCGGTAGCGTCGCTTAAAGAATCGAAGGTACCTGTATCCAACCAGGCCGTACCGCGGTCCATTACGCCAACGTGAAGCCGTTTCTTTTCGAGATATACACGGTTCACATCGGTGATCTCGTATTCTCCGCGCGCAGATGGCGCAATATTTTTGGCAATGTGTACTACTTCGTTGTCGTAAAAATATAAACCGGGTACGGCATAAGATGATTTTGGATTGGAAGGCTTCTCCTCAATGGACAATGCTGTAAAGTTTTCGTCGAACTCCACAACGCCGTAACGCTCCGGATCGGAAACTTTGTAAGCGAAGATGGCTGCGCCATCCACATCGTTGAACGCCTTGATCAGCTCGCCGAAACCCGTGCCGTAAAAAATATTGTCGCCCAGTATCAGCGCAACTTTATCATTACCGACAAACTTTTCGCCAATAACAAAAGCCTGGGCCAGGCCGTTAGGCACCGCCTGTACCGCATATTCAAAATGGCAACCCAGTTCGCTGCCATCGCCCAGCAAGCGCTTGAAGCTGTCGCTGTCTTCGGGCGTGGTGATGATCAGTATCTCGCGGATATCGGCCATCATCAGCACCGAAAGCGGGTAATAGATCATCGGTTTATCGTAAATCGGCATCAGTTGCTTGCTGATGGCTTTGGTTATCGGGAAAAGCCTGGTGCCTGAGCCGCCGGCCAAAATGATACCTTTCATAGTTATAGTTTACTGAGACAAGTTTTCAGACTGTCGCGCCAATACGGAATTTCGATGTTGAACGTACGTTTTATCTTTGATTTATCCATTACCGAGTAAGCCGGGCGCCTTGCCGGTGTAGGGTACTCGGCTGTGCGGATGGGCAATACTTTCACCCTGGTTCCGGAAATATCAAATATGGCTTTGGCAAAATCATACCACGAAGCCACTCCTTCATTGCTGTAGTGGTAGGTGCCATACTCAGTTTGACCACTTGAAATGATATGCAAAATACATTCGGCCAAATCCATCGCATAGGTTGGGGTTCCCACCTGGTCGGCGACGATTTTAAGCTCGTCGCGCTCGGAGCCTAAGCGCAGCATTGTCTTTACAAAGTTATTGCCGTATTCCGAATATAACCAGGCGGTGCGCAGCGTGAAGTATTTCTCAAGTATCGCCGACACCACTTTCTCTCCTTCCAGTTTAGTCAATCCATATACGTTGATCGGCTCGGCAATGTCGTCTTCCAGGCGGGGATTGGGATCATTACCTTCAAAAACGAAATCCGTCGAAGTATGAATTAATACCGATTGATACCTTTTACAAAGCTCAGCGATATTTTCAACCCCGGTCTTGTTGATGGCGCGGGCCTTATCAACGTCGCTCTCGGCTTTATCAACTGCCGTATAAGCGGCGCAATTGATGCACCATGCTGGCTTATAGGTTTCAAAAACCTTTTGCAGCAACGCCTTATCCAGGATATTGGCCTCGTCTTCCGGCGGAAAATAGATATTATATAAGCCTTTAGTTTCGGCAGCTTTTTGCAGGCAATGCCCCAACTGACCGGATGCTCCGAAAACGACGATGTTGCTCATAATTGCTGTTAAAAGCCGTAATCGCCGGCTTCGCTTATTTTAGGTAAAATGATATCTTTATCTGATACGATCAGCTGATCATGCGGTAATATCCAGTCTATTGCCAGCTCCGGATCGGCGTAATGTGCGCCCGCTTCGGCCGATTTATCGTAATAATTGTCACACTTGTATTGAAATATCGCTTCATCACTCAGTACCACAAAACCATGCAGGAAACCTCTTGGGACAAACAATTGCAAATTATTTTGGTCAGATAACCTGATGCTGAAATGCTGCCTAAAGGTTTTGGACGTTTTACGCACATCCACAGCCACATCCAGCACTTCGCCTTTAACAACGCGAACCAGTTTTGACTGTGCCGAAGCGCCTTTCTGCAAATGCATTCCTCTCAACACACCCTTAGTGGAAAACGACTGATTGTCCTGTACGAAAGGTATGTTGTGGCCTGTTAATTCAGTAAATTTTTGCTGGTTAAAACTCTCAAAAAAATAACCGCGCGAATCGCCGAAAACCCTCGGTTCCAAAACGAAACAGCCTTCAAGCGGGGTCGATTGTACGTTCATAAATGTGTTAAACCTCTACTCCTTTAGCTGTGTGCGATAAAAAATCTTCGTATGCTAACCTGATACCCTCGGGCAGCTCGATGGTATGTTTCCAACCCTTGCTGTGCAGCTTGGTTACATCCATCAGTTTCCGCGGCGTGCCATCGGGCTTTGAAGAATCGAATTTGATCTCGCCTTCATAACCGATAATATCTTTTACCAGCAGCGCGAGGTCCTTGATCGAAATGTCTTCGCCGGTGCCGATATTCATCAAACCTTCCTCATCGTAGTTCTCCATCAGGTAGTAACAGGCTTCTGCCAGGTCGTCTGCGAACAAAAATTCCCGTTTTGGCGTGCCAGTGCCCCAGATGGTCACATCCGGCAGGTTTTGCTCTTTGGCTTCGTGGAAACGCCTGATCAGCGCAGGCAACACGTGCGAATTGCTGGGATGATAATTATCATTGTAACCATAAAGGTTAGTCGGCATTACCGAAATATAGTTACATCCATATTGCGAACGGTAAGCGTCGCACATTTTGATACCGGCGATCTTGGCAATCGCATAGGGCTCGTTCGTCGGCTCGAGCGGACCGGTAAGCAGGTATTCCTCTTTCAGTGGCTGTGGAGCCATTTTCGGATAAATACAGCTCGAACCTAAGAACATCAGTTTTTTAATATTATTCAGATACGAAGAATGGATAATGTTATTCTGTATCTGAAGATTTTCGTATAAAAATTGCGCGCGATAAGTATTGTTGGCCACGATGCCACCCACTTTGGCAGCCGCTAAAAACACATAGTCAGGTTTTTCCTGCAAAAAGAAATCCTCCACGTCCTGTTGCCTGCGCAGGTCGAGTTCGGACGAAGTGCGGGTAACTATATTGGTATAGCCCTCCTTCAGCAGTTTGCGGTGTATGGCCGAGCCGACCATGCCGCGATGTCCCGCGATGTATATTTTAGCGTTTTTCTCCATAGTATAAGTGTAAGAAGAATTAATTTTTCAGTTACCAGCAAATCCCACGCCAAACCATGCCAATCAATCAGTTTAAGATCAACTAATCTCTAATAAACTGATCTCTGGTCTCCAGGCTACGCCTGCCCCATCGTTCCGCCGAAGTTCATTGGGAAGCCATTAGGCTCGTGTTGTACCTTAATGCGCCCGTTTACGTTCTCAAACTTCTCAATGTTGTCCTGGATCGCGGTTAACAGCCGTTTCGCGTGTTCGGGGGTCAACACAATTCTCGCTTTCACTTTGGCCTTCGGCACACCCGGCATCACTCGGATAAAATCAAGCACAAATTCTGAGTTTGAATGCGTTATGATAGCCAGGTTTGAATATATACCCTCTGCAATTTCTTCTGAAAGCTCAATATTCAATTGATTTTCGTTCTGTTGCTCTTCCATTGTATAAAAATAATAAAGCCTTCCATTTACATAGAAGGCTTTGCAAAATTATTTAAAATATTGGATTATGATCACTTCATTTTGAGGGCGTTTTTTTTAATATCATTTTTCAACATCCTCTTAGGTACGTCAACGTGCGAATTAATAGGCAGATGTTCGCTTACACGTAAGACACCAGGTTTATTCAATAATCGAGTCCGTTTTTATGCTCTTTGGTTTTTACTAATATTGATTATTTTAGACCCAACTTGAAAAAATTTTTGCCGGCCGATCAATTTGACGGCCGATTATTTCACATAGCCTATGCTTAACTTCAGGTTGATCGTTGCCGGTTTATTATTATTGATATGTAACACGACAGGCATGGCACAAATACCTCCCTTAAAGCCTGTGCCTGGCCTGCCCTCTTCCGAAGTTTATGATCTTTTTACCGATAGCAAAGGTTTTTTATGGATCGCTCACAACGCAGGTATCTCCAAATATGACGGTATAAATTTCACTAATTTCTCTAATCCGGAGCAATCCTCGCTCGGTACGACCAATATCATAGAGGACAGGTACGGGCGCATCTGGTTCATCAATTTCAGCGGGCAGATATTTTACATCGAAAACGGCCATATGAATTTGCTTAAAGCGTACAAAAGCGAAACGGAAAGTTATTTCCCGCGCATCGGATTGCTAAACGACTTACTCATAGCGACGACTGAAAAAGGACTATTCACATGTGACACCAAAACCATGAAATGCCATTATGAATATTGTATTGACTGCGGCGGAAAACCGAGGATCGTCTCGGTATTATTAAGCATACTCAAGGACAAGGTGTTGGCTTTCGGTGGCAGCGAGTGTTATCTCTATCAGCCGGGTAAGGGACTAAGAAAGGTTATTTTTGACAGCCCCGATAAGGCTGTTATCGAAGCCGGCGGCGCAACACTATGTACGCGGTCCTATAATGATACGGCGTTCCTTTTTACCAATCCCGCCAATGTACTTTACAAATTGATTGTAAAGGGCGATACGGTAAAAATTTGCGGGAAAAAACAATTTGATAATTATATAAATACCGTTTCCATTGTTAAAAACGGCTATTGGGTGAATACGATCAATTCAAGTTTTCCAGGAACAAATAGCAATGCCGCCGTCAAAGGGTATGATCTGAGCAGTGTTGCCCAGGACAAGGAAGGGCATCATTGGTATGGAAGTCTTCGGCACGGGTTGCTCACAGATTCGGTATCGGTCAATACAAATCAGACCAATCGCATATTTTCTCCTGATAACGGAGATGTGATAAAATGTATGGCGCGGAATGAGGGTAATTTACTTATCGGTACACAGAATGGCCTGCTTATCACTTACAATACCGAGACCAATAATGCGGCTGTCGTAACCAAATTACCGGTCAACCATGGTGGAATAACTTACATTAAGCCATTACACGGTGATAAGATATTGATCGGTATGCCGTTATTGACCTACGTCTTTGATACCCGAAGCCGGTTGTTGAATACTATCGATCCGGTAAGGTCTTTAAAACAAGCCGATCAGATAGATGGCGCGATACTTACAGCAACCGCAAGCAACCTGCTTATTATACCAAACAAAAATGATGATGCTAATTTTAAACGGCTTGACGATGCTTTTAAAGGGCTTACCGACTTTCACTATCACTTTTTTGGCACTAAATACAGGTTATTACAATACCACATACGCAGCAGGGCGGTACACTATTCACCTTTTGACAAAACAATATGGGTGTCACTAAAAAATGGCTTGTACAGGATAAATCATTCAGGGCCTGTGCCCTTTTACTATCACAATTCAAAGGTTTACACTTCATGCCTGACAGGCTATCACGATAAAGTGATTGCAGGCACTTTCAGCGATGGTGTATTGATCATAGGCAAGAATGGCGTCAGGCAGCTAGCATTCGACGACGGGTTGCTTTCGAATAATGTCGTAAATGTAAAGGTCGTTAACGATAATTTGTGGGTGTTTACCAATGGCGCGGTTCAAATTTTCGACCTGCATTCGCTGCGGTTAATGTACAAATATTCTTTCCCCGATCCCAACAACACTCCGCTTATTGACGCCGATGAACTTAATGACAAGTGTTATTTTATCTCGTCCAATGGTTTGTATGAGATATCCCCCGTTCATAAGGAAGCTCAGCCCGTCAATCTTTACCTTAATGCGTTATTTATAAACAGAAAAGATACCGGCATTGTCAACAACCTGGTCCTTGCCAACACCAGTAATGATATCCAGGTATCATTAGGCACTCCTTATCTGCTTAACGCCCGTGACATAGTGATCAAGTATATGCTCGCAACAGACAATGTCCCGCATTGGTCTTATAGCAAGCAAGGCGAGCGGAACTTCCATTTCGCATCATTAGCACCGGGTGCCTATCATTTTGAGGCACAAGCTATAAAGCTCCAGTCAGGGCAGTCAAGCAAGCCTTTGGTTATCAATTTTACCATTCGGCCACCATGGTGGCAAACAACAGTATCCAGGTTGATCATGGGCTTAATTTCGCTCTGTATCATTGTTGCTATCATCAGAATATACTATCTTAACCAGCTCAGGAAGCAGCAAATTGATTACGAAAAGAAACTTATTGTCGAACGGGAACGCCAGCACATCAGCCGCGAGATACACGACAATATCGGGCAGGCGCTCTCGGTCATCAAACTCAATCTCGATATGGCCGATCGGTCAGCAATTAATGATGTGAAAGAACTGATCGGGGAGGCAATACAGGATCTTCGTCAATTTACGCATGGTCTATATCATGGTAAATTATTGACTGACAGTGTTTTTGAGTTAATAAAAAAGGATGTCGAACGATTGAATAACAGCGGACAACTGGTCGCCACTCTCGATTTTGACACAAACAAATATCCGCTTAACGAGCAAAGTGAACTCTTGATCTATCGTGTGTTCCAGGAAACTGTCAACAATATTCTCAAACACGCACGGGCAAATAAAGTATTAGTAAGGATCAGGAATAATAAAAAGCTATTCAAATTATCGATCAGTGATGATGGGCGGGGGTTCCCGCTCGGGGATTATGAAAAGGGATTGGGTATCGACAGTATGTATAAACGAGCTGAATTGCTCAAGGGCAAGCTATCAATCATCAGTACGCCGGGTCAGGGTACCAGCGTGGAGCTAACGATCGATAAAGCCGAAATATAAGTTAAAATATGAAAATGGCATCTATCGCTATTGTCGATGATCACAAATTATTTTGCCGGAGCCTGGAGGTAATGGTTAACCGGTTTAAAGGCTTTTCAGTACTGTTCACTGCGTCAGATGGCCTCGATTTTATCAATAAATTGCAAAAACAGATCCGTACGCCCGATATCGTCATTATGGATCAATTTATGCCTATCATGGACGGCGCTGCTACGATCCTGTGGCTCAGGGAGCATTTTCCTGAGATTTCTGTTGTCGCCTTATCGATCAATTATAACGAAAACGCCGTGCTAAATATGGCGCGAAATGGTGTCAAGGCTTTTCTACTAAAAGATGCCGACTTAAGCGAGTTCAAAGATGCGCTTGAAGTAGTGAGCAAAGGCGGCCATTATTATCCCAATTACGTTACCCGCTATTTGCTTAAAGGCGTCAGCCGGACTGAAGATGAAATTAATTTTGACCCGCGGGAGCTAAAACAAATCGAGGTTGATTTCCTGCGCCTGGTAAGTACCGAATTAACCTACAAAGAGATTGCGGACGCAATGAATGTTAGTCCGCGCACCGTTGACGGTTATCGTCAACAACTGTTCGAAAAACTTGGCCTTAAAAGCCGGGTCGGATTGGTTCTTTACGCGGTACGTAACAGGATCATCGAAACATAAAAAAAGCCTTTCCGGATTGGAAAGGCTTTATAGTTTTCTTGAAATGGTTCTTAAGCTTCAACTTCCTCTTCAGTTTTTGAAGCCATCAGGCGGTCGAACTCTTCCTGCGAACCTACGCGGATGTTGTCGTAAACGCGCAAGCCTGTACCCGATGGGATCAGGTGACCAACGATCACATTTTCCTTCAGGCCCAGCATGTGGTCCTTCTTGCCTGCGATAGCTGCCTCATTCAGTACTTTGGTAGTTTCCTGGAATGATGCGGCAGAAATGAACGACTTGGTACCCAGTGATGCACGGGTAATACCCTGCAGCAACGGGCTTGAAGTGGCCGGGATAGCATCCCTCACCTCTACCAGTCTCATGTCTTTACGCTTCAGGATCGAATTTTCGTCACGCAGCCTGCGTACCGATACGATCTGGCCGGCTTTGAACGAAGTGGAATCACCGGGCTCGACAACAACTTTCTTGTCGAATATCTCGTCGTTTTCCATCATGAAGTCCCAGCCGTCAACAGCTTCCTTTTCAAGGAAGCGGGTATCGCCGGCATCTTCTATCTGAACCTTCTGCATCATCTGGTGCACGATCACTTCAAAGTGTTTATCGTTGATCTTCACACCCTGCAGGCGGTACACTTCCTGGATACCGTTCACTAAGTATTCCTGTACGGCAGCCGGGCCTTTGATAGCCAGGATATCGGCAGGCGATATCGAGCCATCAGACAATGGCATACCAGCTTTCACGAAGTCGTTATCCTGTACCAGGATGTGTTTCGACAGCGGAACCAGGTATTTCTTGATCTGCCCGTCCCGCGACTCGATGGTGATCTCGCGGTTACCGCGTTTCACACCGCCAAGGGTTACTACACCGTCAATTTCGGTAACAACCGCAGGGTTCGACGGGTTACGTGCCTCGAACAACTCGGTCACACGCGGCAGACCGCCGGTGATATCGCGGGTCTTACCTGTTGAACGAGGTATTTTGGCAATCACCTGTCCCGTACGGATCTTTTCCCCTTCGTCAACCGCAATGTGGGCGCCTACCGGGATGTTGTATCCTTTGATTAGGTTACCCTTGTTATCAACGATCTGGATAGCCGGGTTCTTCGTCTTGTCACGGGTATCGATGATCACTTTTTCGCGGTGACCGGTTTGCTCATCTGATTCTTCGCGGAAAGTAATCCCTTCCAGCACAGCGTCGAACTTGGCCACACCGGCAAACTCAGAGATAATAACCGCATTGTATGGATCCCATGAGCAAATACGCTCGCTTTTGGTGATCTTGCTGCCATCCTTCACATACAGGTATGAGCCGTACGGAATGTTGTTGGTCATGATCACTTTGTTGCTGCCTTGCTCCAGGATGCGGAACTCGCCCGAACGGCCCAATACTACTTCAACGGCGCCCTCTTCAGTTTCGAAAGGTACGGTACGTACGTTTTCGAATTCGATGATGCCATCAAAACGCGCGTTGATCTGAGATTCAGCCGCGATGTTCGATGCGGTACCACCCACGTGGAACGTACGCAGGGTAAGCTGCGTACCAGGCTCACCGATAGACTGTGCCGCGATCACGCCCACAGCCTCGCCCATCTGCACGCGTTTACCGCTTGCCAGGTTACGGCCATAGCACAATGCGCACACACCGCGCTTGCTTTCGCAGGTCAGTACCGAACGTATTTCGATACCCTCCAGCGGAGAATTCTCTATATTCTTCGCGATATCCTCATCAATGTCCTGACCGGCTGATACCAACAGTTCGTTGGTGATCGGGTCATAAACATCGTGCAGCGAAGTACGTCCCAAAATACGGTCGTACAGCGGTTCTACGATATCCTCATTGTCTTTTAACGCTGTAGTGAATATGCCCCTCAACGTGCCGCAATCGGTTTCGCCAACGATCATATCCTGGGCAACGTCATGCAAACGACGGGTCAGGTAACCGGCGTCAGCTGTTTTCAGCGCCGTATCGGCCAAACCTTTACGCGCACCGTGGGTTGAGATGAAGTATTCCAATACCGAAAGGCCTTCCTTAAAGTTCGAAAGGATCGGGTTCTCGATGATCTCACCGCCTGAGCCTGATTTCTGCGGCTTGGCCATCAGTCCACGCATACCGGCAAGCTGGCGTATCTGCTCTTTGGAACCACGCGCGCCGGAATCCAGCATCATATACACCGAGTTGAAACCCTGGTTATCTGTCGAAAGTATCTCCATCACGTTTGCAGTCAAACGGTTGTTGATACGCGTCCAGATATCGATGATCTGGTTGTAACGCTCGTTGTTGGTAATGAAGCCCATGTTATAGTTATTCATCACTTCCTCAACTTCTTTAGAAGCCTGGTCGATCAGCGTAACTTTTTGAGCCGGAATGTTCAAATCCTTCAGGTTGAACGAAAGACCGCCGTTGAAAGCCATCTGGAAGCCTAATTCCTTAATATCGTCAAGGAACTGTGCTGCACGGGCCATACCGGTCACTTTCACTACATCGCCGATGATGTCGCGGAGCGACTTCTTGGTCAAGAGCTCATTGATGTAACCCACCTCTTCAGGCACATGCTGGTTGAACATCACGCGGCCCACCGTGGTCTCGATCAATTTATTTACGATGCTGCCGTCTTTTTCCTTCACATTGGTTTTCACCTTGATGAAGGCATGCAGGTCAACACGTTTTTCGTTATAAGCGATAATTACTTCTTCGGCGGAGTAGAAGGTCAACCCTTCGCCTTTTACCACGCGGGTAGCATCGGTCTTGCGGCCTTTGGTGATATAATACAAGCCAAGCACCATGTCCTGCGATGGTACCGTGATAGGCGTACCGTTTGCAGGGTTCAGGATGTTATGCGAAGCCAGCATCAATATCTGGGCCTCAAGTATAGCGGCGTTACCAAGCGGTACGTGCACCGCCATCTGGTCACCGTCAAAGTCGGCGTTGAACGCGGTACAGGTCAGCGGGTGCAGCTGGATAGCTTTACCTTCAACCAGTTTCGGCTGGAACGCCTGAATACCCAGACGGTGCAGGGTAGGCGCACGATTCAGTAACACCGGGTGTCCTTTGAGCACGTTCTCCAATATATCCCAAACCAATGGGTCCTTGCGGTCAACGATCTTTTTGGCTGATTTTACCGTCTTTACCACACCGCGCTCGATCATCTTGCGGATGATGAACGGTTTGAAAAGTTCGGCGGCCATATCTTTTGGCAAACCGCATTCGTGCAATTTCAGGTTGGGGCCAACGACGATTACTGAACGCGCAGAGTAGTCAACACGTTTACCCAGCAGGTTCTGACGGAAACGGCCCTGTTTACCTTTCAGAATGTCCGAAAGCGATTTCAGAGCACGGTTACCTTCGGTTTTCACCGCATTCACCTTACGTGAGTTATCGAACAACGAGTCAACAGCTTCCTGGAGCATACGTTTTTCGTTACGTAAGATCACTTCAGGCGCTTTGATCTCGATCAGTCTTTTCAGACGGTTATTACGGATAATAACACGACGGTAAAGGTCATTCAAATCCGATGTGGCAAAACGGCCGCCTTCCAATGGCACCAACGGGCGCAGCTCAGGCGGAATAACCGGAACGATCTTCACGATCATCCACTCAGGGTTATTCTCAATACGCGATTTTGCATCCCGGAAAGCCTCGACAACCTGCAGGCGTTTCAAAGCTTCGTTCTTGCGCTGCTGTGAAGTCTCATTAGCAGCCTGGTGACGAAGATTATAGGATAACTGATCCAGGTCAATACGCTTCAGTAATTCTTCCAAAGCTTCGGCGCCCATCTTGGCAACGAACTTCTGAGGGTCCTTGTCGTCCAGGTACTGGTTTTCTTTCGGAAGGGTATCCAAAACATCCAGGTATTCTTCTTCAGTCAGGAAGTCCATGGCGTTGATGCCATCGGCTTCTTTGATCCCCGGCTGGATAACTACGTACCTTTCATAGTAAATGATCAGGTCGAGCTTTTTGGTTGGCAGGCCCAGCAGGTAGCCGATTTTGTTCGGCAACGAGCGGAAATACCAGATGTGCGCAACGGGAACCACCAGGTTGATGTGCCCCATGCGCTCACGGCGCACTTTCTTTTCGGTTACTTCAACACCGCAACGGTCGCACACGATACCCTTGTAACGGATACGCTTGTACTTACCGCAATGGCATTCGTAATCCTTAACCGGACCAAAAATACGTTCGCAGAATAAACCATCACGCTCAGGCTTGTAGGTCCTGTAGTTGATGGTTTCCGGCTTCAAAACCTCACCGCTTGACCGTTCCAGAATGGATTCAGGCGAAGCCAAACTGATCGTGATGGTGGTGAAGTTACTTTTGATTTTATTATCCTTTTTGTAAGACATAGTCTCCTTGATTTTTTAGTTGTAAGAGTTGTAGTCGTTGTATTGGTTGTAGAGGTTGTAACTTTTTTAACAATTACAACCCCTACAACTTTTACAACTTATTCCAACGTGATATCCAAACCTAAGCCGCGAAGCTCATGAACCAATACGTTGAATGATTCAGGAACAGAAGGCGTTGGCAGGTTTTCACCTTTAACAATAGCCTCGTAGGTTTTAGCGCGGCCGATAACGTCGTCAGACTTCACGGTCAATATTTCCTGCAGGATGTTGGATGCACCGAATGCTTCCAGTGCCCAAACCTCCATCTCACCAAAACGCTGGCCACCGAATTGGGCTTTACCACCCAATGGCTGTTGCGTGATCAATGAGTACGGACCTATCGAGCGTGCGTGCATCTTATCGTCAACCATGTGGCCCAGCTTCAGCATGTAGATGATACCTACTGTAGTCGGCTGGTCGAATTTCTCGCCCGTTAAACCGTTATGCAGATAGGTACGGCCCGATTCCGGCAAGCCGGCCTTCTTGATCCACTCCTCAACCTCGTCATGGCTTGCACCATCGAAGATCGGGGTTGCGAATTTCACGCCCAGCTCTTTACCTGCCCAACCTAATACGGTTTCGTATATCTGGCCCAGGTTCATACGCGACGGTACGCCCAGCGGGTTTAGCACGATGTCAACCGGCGTTCCGTCTTCCAGGAATGGCATGTCCTCGTCGCGCACGATACGGGCAACAATACCCTTGTTACCGTGACGCCCGGCCATTTTGTCGCCCACCTTCAGCTTACGCTTCTTGGCGATGTAAACTTTAGCCATTTGAACGATGCCCGATGGCAGCTCGTCACCTACGCTGATCGCGAATTTATCACGACGGTAAGCGCCCAGTTCCTCATTCACCTTGATGCCGTAGTTATGCAGCAGGATCTTGATCAGCTCGTTCTTGTCGTCATCAGTGGTCCACTTGGTCGGGTTAACATTTTCGTAGTTCAGCTCAACCAGTATCTTTTGGGTGAATTTAACACCTTTTGGCACCAGCAGCTCTTTGTAAACGTTATAAACGCCCTGTGATGTCTTGCCGTTAACGATCTCGAACAGCTTATCAATAAGAACATTTTTAAGGTCCTTTATTGCCTTTTCGTGCTTCACATCCAGCTTATCCAGCTGTGCTTTTTCTTCAGCTTTTGAAGTTTTCTTGGCACGGGAGAACAGCTTGGTGTCGATTACCACACCGCTGATAGACGGAGGGGTTTTCAATGAGGCATCCTTTACATCGCCGGCTTTGTCGCCGAAGATCGCGCGAAGCAGTTTTTCTTCCGGTGAAGGGTCGGACTCGCCTTTCGGTGTGATCTTACCGATCAGGATGTCGCCTTCCTTAACCTCGGCTCCGATACGGATAATACCATCTTCGTCAAGGTCTTTGGTGGCTTCTTCCGATACGTTCGGGATATCCGGTGTCAGTTCTTCTTCACCGCGCTTGGTATCACGAACTTCAAGTTCGAACTCCTCAACGTGGATAGAAGTGAATATGTCCTGAGACACTACGCGCTCCGAAATTACGATAGCGTCCTCAAAGTTGTAACCCTGCCATGGCATGAAAGCCACTTTCAGGTTACGGCCAAGGGCTAGCTCACCGTTCTGCGTCGCATAACCTTCGCAAAGCACCTGTCCCTTTTCAACGCGCTGGCCTTTCTTAACGATCGGCTTAAGGTTGATGGTAGTGCTCTGGTTGGTTTTCTTAAACTTAGTTAAGATGTAGCTCTTCGAGTCGCCGTCGAAAGAGATCAGCCTGTCGGTTTCGTCGCGGTCGTATTTGATACGAATTTCGTTCGCATCAACATATTCAACCACACCGCTGCCTTCAGCATTGATCAGCGTACGTGAATCTTTCGCTACACGGCCTTCCAAACCGGTACCCACTATCGGCGCCTCGGGGCGCAGCAGCGGCACGGCCTGGCGTTGCATGTTCGAACCCATCAGCGCACGGTTAGCGTCATCGTGTTCCAGGAATGGGATCAGCGATGCAGCTATCGAAGTGATCTGGTTCGGAGCAATATCCATATAGTCCAAACGCTCTGGCTCGATAACCGGGAAGTCGCCTTCGAAACGTGCTTTAACACGATGAGTGGCAAATTTACCCTTGTCGTCGTAAACCGCGTTGGCCTGGCCAATGGTTTTGCCATCCTCGTCCTCCGCCGACAGGTAAACCACCGGCTGATCGACAGCAACTACGCCTTCATTTACTTTCAGGTAAGGCGTTTCAATAAAACCTAAATGGTTAATCTTCGCGTGAACACAAAGTGACGAGATCAGACCGATGTTCGGGCCTTCCGGGGTTTCGATAGTACACAAACGACCATAGTGGGTGTAGTGCACGTCACGAACCTCGAAGCCGGCGCGCTCGCGCGACAGACCGCCCGGACCAAGGGCCGAAAGACGGCGCTTGTTGGTGATCTCGGCCAGCGGGTTGGTCTGATCCATAAACTGCGATAGCTGGTTGGTACCGAAGAACGAGTTGATAACCGATGACAGCGTACGCGCGTTGATCAGGTCGGTTGGCGTGAACACCTCATTGTCACGGATGTTCATACGTTCGCGGATGGTACGTGCCATTCGCGCCAAACCAACACCAAACTGAGCGTACAATTGCTCGCCCACAGTACGAACACGACGGTTTGACAAGTGGTCGATATCGTCCACCTCGGCCTTTGAGTTGATCAGTTTGATCAGGTACTTAACGATCGCTATGATATCTTCCCTGGTCAATACCTTGATCTCTTCGGAAGTACCGAGACCCAGCTTACGGTTGATGCGGTAACGGCCCACATCACCCAGGTCGTATCGTTTGTCAGAGAAGAACAGACGGTCGATGATACCGCGGGCAGTTTCCTCATCCGGCGGTTCAGCATTACGTAACTGGCGGTAGATGTGCTCAACCGCTTCCTTCTCAGAGTTTGAAGTATCTTTTTGTAATGTATTATATATAATGGTATAATCACCGCTTGAAGCGCTGTCTTCCTTGTTCAGGATGATGGTTTTTACGCCGGCGTCGATGATCATATCGATATGGTCGTCTTCCAGTACGGTTTCGCGCTCAAGGATGATCTCGTTACGGTCGATAGATACAACTTCGCCGGTATCTTCATCCACGAAGTCCTCAACCCATTTTTTGAGCACCCTCGCGGCAAGCTTGCGGCCGATGAATTTCTTCAGGCCCGACTTGCTCACCTTCACCTCGTCGGCGAGTTCGAACAATTCAAGGATGTCTTTATCCGAGTCGTAACCAATAGCGCGCAGCAATGTGGTAACCGGGAATTTCTTTTTACGGTCGATGTAAGCATACATCACGTTGTTCACGTCCGTAGCAAACTCTATCCATGAACCCTTGAAAGGTATAACACGGGCAGAGTACAGTTTGGTACCGTTGGTGTGACGGCTCTGGCCGAAGAACACGCCCGGCGAACGGTGCAATTGTGATACAATTACGCGTTCCGCGCCGTTGATGATGAAAGTGCCCTTCGGGGTCATGTACGGGATAGTACCCAGGTACACATCCTGAACGATAGTTTCAAAATCCTCGTGCTCAGCGTCGTTACATGATAAACGAAGCTTGGCCTTCAGCGGCACACTGTACGTTAAGCCGCGCTCGATACACTCGCGTATATCGTAACGGGGCGGGTCAATAAAATAGTCAAGAAACTCTAATACGAAGATGTTCCTTGAGTCTGAAATTGGAAAGTTTTCAGCGAATACCTTGTACAACCCTTCCTTGTGGCGGTTGTCCGAAGTAGTTTCCAACTGGAAAAATTCCTGGAAAGATTGCAACTGTACATCGAGGAAGTCGGGATAATCCAAAACTTTCCTGCTGGTTGCAAAATTCACTCTTTGATCGATTGTGTTTGCCAAGGGACTTTTGATTTTAGTGTAATAACAAACTCTTTTTCAGGTAGATGTTAGTCCCGATGGATCGGGACGGGTCCTGATGTCTGAGATCCCCATCTCAAGTTTCAAGTCCCTACTATATAAATGACAATAGACTCCGACCAAAACGGTCGGAGTCTTATGTTATTATGCCTTATTGAAGTTACTTAACTTCAACAACAGCTCCAGCTTCTTCTAATTGCTTTTTCAGCGATTCAGCTTCTTCTTTAGATACACCGGTTTTAACTTCTTTCGGTGCAGCGTCAACTAAATCTTTAGCTTCTTTCAAGCCAAGGCCGGTAAGGTCTTTTACTAATTTAACTACAGCTAATTTAGCACCGCCAGCTTCCTTCAGGATAACGTCGAATGCGGTCTGAACAGCCTCAGCAGCCGGAGCAGCGTCGCCGCCGCCAGCAGCAGGAGCAGCAGCAACAGCCACAGCAGCAGCTGCAGGCTCAATGCCGTACTCATCTTTCAGTATCTGAGCTAATTCGTTAACTTCCTTTACTGTTAAGTTTACCAACTGTTCAGCAAATGATTTTAAATCTGCCATTTTATTTTTACTTTTTCTTTAAAATACGTTTTGTCAAAATGCGGACTTATGGGTGTCCGTTAACCTCTTTCCTGTAATGTTTTAACAATTCCCGCCAGTTTATTTCCGCCTGATTGCAAGCCAGAAATAACGTTCTTAGCCGGTGATTGCAGTAATCCGATGATCTCACCTATCAACTGTTCTTTCGATTTCAGGTTGATCAGGGTATCCAACTGGTTGTCGCCAACAAATACTGCTGCGTCGATATATGCTGCTTTAAGAATCGGTTTTTCTCCTGTCTTTCTCAGTTGCTTGATCAGCTTTGCCGGAGCAGTTGCCGATTTAGTGAAGAGAATAGTTGAAGAACCTTTCAGCACATCATACATCGGGCTGAAATCGCCGCCGGCAGCTTCCATAGCCTTCTTAATGAGGCTGTTTTTTGCTACCTGCATGGTGATCTCGCTTTCGAAGCATTTGCGACGGATGTCGTTTACTTTTGCAACCGTAAGATTAGCGGTGTCGGTAATATAGAAATTACCGTACTCCTTCATCTTTTCAGTAAGGGCAAGAACCAACTCGTGTTTTTCGTCTTTGTTCATGATTTAGATCCCCGCTACTGTTTTAGTTTCAATTTCGATTCCGCGCGACATAGTTGAAGAGAGATGGATACTCTTGAAATATGTTCCTTTAGCTGCCGATGGTTTCAATTTCGAGATGGTTTGCAATACTTCCAAAGCATTCTCGTAGATCTTATCAGCAGGGAAAGACACCTTTCCTATTGAAGCGTGAATGATACCGGTTTTGTCAACCTTGAAGTCGATCTTACCACCTTTTACCTCGGTTACCGCTTTACCAACTTCGGTAGTTACGGTGCCCGATTTAGGGTTAGGCATCAGGTTGCGCGGACCGAGAATACGACCCAAACGACCTACCTTAGCCATCACACTTGGCATAGTGATGATAATATCCACATCAGTCCATCCGCCTTCAATTTTGGCAATGTAATCGTCCAGCCCAACAAAATCCGCACCTGCGTCCTTAGCTTCCTGCTCCTTATCTGGAGTGCAAAGCACCAGTACGCGTACAGTTTTGCCGGTTCCGTGAGGAAGGGTAGCGATACCGCGAACCATTTGATTGGCCTTACGCGGATCAACACCCAGGCGAACATCGATATCTACAGAAGCATCAAATTTGGTAGTGGTAATATCCTTTACCAATGCAGATGCATCCTGCAGCGAGTAAGCCTTGTTAGCCTCAATTTTGGACTGTGCCGCTTTTTGATTTTTTGTTAATCTTGCCACTGTCTTAAACTGATTTGTGTAAATTAATTTTTCCAGGGAGCTGTACCTGATACAGTGATCCCCATGCTGCGTGCAGTACCTGCAACCATTTTCATGGCCGATTCTACTGTGAACGCGTTCAAGTCCTGCATTTTATCCTTGGCTATCGCCTCAACCTGGCCCCAGTTCACACTGGCAACCTTTTTACGATTCGGCTCGGCCGACCCGCTTTTCACACCCGATGCTTCCAGCAACTGGATAGCTACAGGCGGGGTTTTGATGATAAAATCAAAAGACTTATCGACGTAAACAGTAATTACCACAGGTAACACTTTACCAGGACGATCCTGGGTACGTGCATTAAACTGCTTGCAAAACTCCATGATGTTGACACCTTTCGCACCCAGTGCAGGGCCGATTGGTGGCGATGGATTTGCAGCGCCGCCTTTTACTTGTAGTTTTACTAACGCACCGACTTCTTTTGCCATGTTAATTTAATTTGTTAATTACTCAATGTTAGTAAGTGGAAGCTATGTAACATTTGCTCTTTTTGATTTCGGATTTCGAATTTTCAATTTCGGATTTGAAAACTCTCCACAAGAAACCCAATATTTTATATTTAGAAATTCCGAAATCGGACATCCGACTTCCGACTTCCTTTATTCTTTCTCAACCTGCATGTAATTCAATTCAAGCGGCGTACGGCGCCCGAATATCTTTACCATTACTTTCAGTTTCTTCTTCTCCTCGTTCACTTCTTCTATTACACCGCTGAAGCCGTTGAACGGACCATCCATCACCTTCACCGCTTCGCCCACATAATATGGTACGCTCATCGTTTCGCCGCCGGTGCTCATTTCGTCAACCTTACCGAGGATACGGTTCACTTCGCTCTGGCGGAGCGGCTGTGCGTTACCTGCCTTATCGCCCAGGAAGCCGATTACGCTGTTGATGTTTTTGATCACGTGCTCAAGCTCACCATCCAGTTGTGCCTCGATAAGCACATAGCCCGGGAAGAAGTTACGTTCCTTGGCTATCTTCTTACCATCGCGCATCTGGTAGTATTTTTCCATAGGTATCAAAACCTGCGGAATTAAATGACTAATACCCAAACGGTTTATTTCAGCCTCGATATATTGCTTAACCTTTTTTTCCTTGCCGCTGATGGCGCGCACTACATACCATTTTAATTGTTCGCTCATCTCGTCAATATCAGGTTAGTGATGTATAAAATTTGTCCAGTACAAAATGTATCAGTTGGTCCATACCAAATATCAGCAGCGCGATAATAACCGATGCTATCAATACCACTACCGCGCTATTGTACAGTTCGCGCCAGGTGGGCCAGGTTACCTTTTGGGTTAACTCGATGTATGACTCTTTAATATATTGTGTTACTGCACTCATTTTTTAGTTCTTATTACGCACGGGCACAAGGATTCGAACCCTGATCAAAGGTTTTGGAGACCTCTATTCTACCATTGAACTATGCCCGTCAGTATTTAAATTTTTAATTTCCCTTTTCGTGAACAAAGTACTTAGCCATTTCTGGCTAAGTACTTTGAAAGAAATTAACCTAACCGATCTCCTTTTTCAAGGAGTAAAGGAGGTATTATTTTAGGATCTCAGTTACCTGACCTGCACCTACGGTACGGCCGCCTTCGCGGATAGCGAAACGAAGACCTTTTTCCATTGCGATAGCGTTGATCAGCTTTACAGTGATGGTAACGTTATCACCAGGCATAACCATTTCTACGCCGTCTGCCAAACCGATCTCGCCGGTTACGTCAGTGGTACGGAAATAGAACTGAGGACGGTATTTGTTGAAGAATGGAGTATGACGACCACCTTCAGCTTTTGACAATACGTAAACTTCAGCTTTGAAATCGGTGTGAGGAGTTACTGAACCTGGTTTGCAGATAACCATACCACGACGGATATCGGTTTTCTCAATACCACGCAGCAACAGACCTACGTTGTCACCGGCTTCACCGCGATCAAGGATCTTGCGGAACATTTCAACACCGGTTACGGTTGATTTCAGGTTCTCAGCGCCCATACCCAGGATGTCAACAGCATCGCCTGAGTTGATAACACCACGCTCGATACGACCGGTTGCTACAGTACCACGACCAGTGATCGAGAATACGTCTTCAACAGGCATAAGGAACGGAAGGTCGGTCAGACGCGGAGGGATTGGAATGTAGCTATCTACAGCATCCATCAATTCCATGATCTTTTCAACCCATTTCGGATCGCCGTTAAGGCCACCAAGAGCCGAACCCTGGATCACAGGGATATCGTCGCCAGGGAATTCGTAGAACGATAATAGTTCACGAACTTCCATCTCAACTAATTCTAACAGTTCCGGATCATCAACCATGTCAACCTTGTTCATGAAAACAACAAGCGCAGGTACACCTACCTGGCGGGCCAACAGGATGTGCTCGCGGGTTTGAGGCATAGGACCATCAGTAGCGGCAACCACCAGGATCGCACCGTCCATCTGAGCAGCACCGGTAACCATGTTCTTCACATAGTCAGCGTGTCCCGGACAGTCAACGTGTGCGTAGTGACGGGTTGCTGTTGAATATTCAACGTGTGCAGTATTAATGGTGATACCGCGTTCTTTTTCTTCAGGAGCAGAGTCGATTGAATCGAAAGAACGAGCCTCAGATAAACCTTTGTCAGCCAATACCTTGGTAATAGCTGCGGTAAGGGTTGTTTTACCGTGGTCAACGTGACCGATGGTACCGATATTTAAGTGCGGCTTACTGCGGTCAAATTTTTCTTTTGCCATGATTTATTTAAATTTTGTAGGTTAATTTATTTTTAATTGTCGTTTATTACTAACGAGAGCCAATGATGGGATTTGAACCCATGGCCTCTTCCTTACCAAGGAAGTGCTCTACCCCTGAGCTACATCGGCTTATTTTTGATTTCGGATTTCGGATTTTCAATTTCGAATTTATCTGATTGAATAACCCTGCACCCGGTATCGCTTTTCAAGTCCGAAATCGAAATTTCGAAATCCGACATAACGTTGAGCGGAAGACGAGGTTCGAACTCGCGACCTATAGCTTGGAAGGCTATCGCTCTACCAACTGAGCTACTTCCGCTTTCTATTTAGTTTGCAGTTGCCTGTTTGCAGTTTGCATTTACTGCTAACTGCCCACTGCAAACTGCCAACTAAAAAAGTGGGGAGAGAAGGATTCGAACCTTCGTAGCCGAAGCAACGGATTTACAGTCCGTCCCATTTGACCGCTCTGGTATCTCCCCATGTTGATTTCGGATTTACGATTTACGATTTCGGATTTAAAAATTCGAAATTGAACATTCGATATTCGAAATAAACAGAGCCTCCTATCGGGATCGAACCAATGACCTACTGATTACAAGTCAGTTGCTCTACCAGCTGAGCTAAGGAGGCTTATTTTCAGTTTGCAGTTATCAGTTCACAATTTGCAGTGTCTGACTGCACACCGCCAACTGCCCTCTGTCAACTATATCGTTGCAGTTAAAACCAATAAGTTATTTGCCTTTTTAAAGAACCGCCCTTTTCATATCAAATAACGCCAATGCGTACCTCTCCGAAAGGGACTGCAAATTTACACAATTTTACAGCCGGACAAAATTATTTTTACAAAAAAAATAGCAAGCCAAAAAAGCACTCATTTTGGTGCAATCTAACCCTATTAATTAAGACGCTGCCTTTTACTATGATTTTGAAATTGTATCGAGAATTCGCTTGAATTCCGTTGTTTTGATAGCGGCGACCGCTGGGAACGATCTCTGCTTTAATATATCAAAATGCTTATCTTCAGAAACAATATAGTCGGCATTTGCCGCAACCGCACAGTCGAAAAACTTATTGTCGTCGGGGTCATTGTGAAGTACGTCCCATTCGAAATAACGCACAATCTGAACTATATTTTTATGCATCATCATTTTTGCTAATACCTGCTCCGCGTCAGTCGGCGAAAAATATCTTTCAATTATTTCCGCATACTCAACCAAAATATCCGTGGTCACACAAAGCTCATATTTATCCTGTAAAAAAGACTGCCAGATCCAACGAAAAGGGGATTTTCGCGAGATACTGGCGACTAACACATTCGTATCTAAAACTATTCGGAGCATTTTAACTCGTCTTCCGATCGTGGCCGTATAGCATTTTTTCAAAATCAGCCTCTATATAACCTTTTTCGGCAACCGTTTTGTCTAAATGCTGCTGCATTTTAGATTCATAAAAATCAAGCAACAAGTCACGCAATTCGCTTAAATCCTTCTCCGATTCCATATCCTTCACTATCTGCCAAACCATCATTTGGGCCTGGCTTAAGGGTTTCGCCTTTACTACGTTTTTCATATTCAAAACCTTTGTTAAACAAAGATACGGATAATGCAAAAAAAATCGGCTGGGTTTTTGCCCCGCCGACCTTAGCGATATTTTGTCGTTATTTCTCTTAAAATTCTTCTTCTGTTGTCAGTACGGCGGCCTTTTTTGCATTCTCGGCTACCACTGCTTTTTTCTGTTTATGCTTTTCTATTTGCTTGCGCAGGCTCTCGACCGCCAGGTCGGTAGCCTCTTCAAATGACTTACATTGCTCCTTTGCGAACAGTTGTGTGCCCGGGAGCGTCAGCTTTATTTCCGTTACCTTGTTTGCCTCATCTTCTACTTTTTCTAATTTTAAATAAACTTCGCCGCTGATGATCCTGTCGTAAAACTGATCAAGCTTATTCGTCTTCTTCTGGATAAAATCCAGCAACTTTTTGTCTGCATCAAAACGGATTGACTGAATTGCAATTTTCATTTTTCCTCCTTTATTATGCCTTGGGATGGGCTTGTTTATAAATAGATTTTAATCGCTCGACTGAATTGTGCGTATAAACCTGTGTGGCGCTCAGGTTGGCGTGGCCCAAAAGTTCCTTGATGGCGTTCAGGTCGGCGCCGCGGTTTAATAAGCTGGTTGCAAAGGTGTGCCGCAGTACGTGCGGGCTTTTTTTATCCTGGGTTGATATGTTAGAAAGGTATTTCTGCACTATCAAATAGATTAACTTCGGGTAGGCCTCAGTTCCCTTATTTGTAACGATCAGCGTTAACAAATTGTTATCAAAATTTTCACTTTTCTTCAACGCGATATAGTGCTTCAGTAACTCCCTCAATTCGTGGTTGATAGGGATGATGCGCTCCTTGTTGCGTTTGCCTAAAACCTTGATGGTCCCGTCAAATAAATTGACATCGTCTTCCTTCAAACCCACCAATTCCGCCAACCGGATGCCGGTTCCGAATAAAATTTCAATCACCAGTTTGTCTCGGGTACCGGGAAAATCATCGGTGAAAACCCCGGTGCTGTTCAGCATGGCATTCAGCTTTTCGTCCTCAACTACTACCGGTAATTGTTTTTTGATCTTAGGCGATTGAACCTTGGATGCAGGGTTGCTGGTGATCACTCCTTCGCGCATCAAAAACTTGAAGTATTTGCGCAGCGTGGCGATCTTGCGGTTCACGGAACGCGCCGTCACATCCTCCATCAAATGCACCATCCAGCCGCGGATATGCTGATAGGTAATTTCGGACGTATGACTGACTGTTTGCTCCGGATAATTAAGATAATGAAAGAATTGCTCGAGGTCTGACTGGTATGCGGAAACCGTGTGCGGGGAGTATCTTTTTTCGTGTTGGAGGTATCGTATAAACCGCTCTAAAAACATAAAACTATTTGCACATACGGATGAATGAATGTACAAATAGTTTTAATATATAATCAAAGAAAATGTTAAATTCTTTTTAACTGAAATTAAACAGTTTCCTGGTTAAGACCTTGCTTGTAGATGGCATGTTTCACCACATTGCGGCGGGTAACAGATTTCTTTTCGAAAGCCTGGCGGCTGCGAAGCTCGCGCAAAACACCTGTCTTCTCAAACTTTTTCTTAAAGCGTTTCAGCGCTTTATCCAATGATTCGCCTTCTTTAACGTTGATAATGATCATAGTTTCCCGTTATACCTCCTTTCGTGGGACGACAAAGGTAGGTGATTTGCATGGAAAATGCAAATGGTGGTTGGAGATTAGTTGATTAGGGGTTAGGCACTCCATATAAATTGATAATCTTAAATCTGCTTTAATCGTATTTTATGCTCCTGAACGGTAATGATAACGGGAGCGCGACTTAATTCTTCAAGAAACCTGTCAAATATCAGTTCAAGTTTAGGAATGATGTTTTCGGGTGTCAAATCAAAAATGCGAAATTGGATAACAGAAGTTGGACTTGATCTTTTAAAAGCGAGCAGTTGGCCAAAATCTACGTCCGCTGTTAAAATAATTCGATTTTCAGAAACCGCTTTTTCGATGATCTGGGTATCGCTTAGTTTATTCAATCCCTCATCGCTTAAATGTATTGCATCATATCCAATGCCATTTAGCCACTGGGCTACTTTGTAAGATACACCCATGTCTAAAAGAAAACGCAAAACAACGAAACTTAAATAGTGAATAATTGGTCTTCTGCCAGATATGCCGCGTAGTTCAGGCACTGATCTATATCCTCGCCTTCTAAGTATGGATATAAGTCAATAATCTCTCGTTTGCTCAAGCCGCTTGCAAGCAAATTGAGAACGATGGAAACCGTAATACGCATCCCCCTGATACAGGCTTTGCCATTCATCATGTTAGGATCGGAAGTAATTCTGTCTATTGCAAGCATTTAGTTCTTATCAATTTCTATTATCAAATATACCTCAAAAATTTCTTTTTGAGAAATACGTTTGTGGCATGGAAAAGACAAGTAGTGATTGGAGATTAGTTGATTAGATGTTGGCTGGTTGTTTGACTTTCTTATAATCCGGCTCCTTCCTTTTTATATGATATATTTTCCATTTGCCTTGTTCAGATACTTTGTTTTTTATCATATACAAACCGTTCCCCCTAATAAGGTATGAAGTGATCCAATAAGAAAGTATTTTTCCATTATCCTCCGAATGTGAATCATCCTTGCCGCTTATTGTTATTGTATCGCCTGAAAGTTTATATGTAGAATGAAAGGCGTAGCCTAATTCGCAATCGTATTCCAATACTACCCCGCCTCGTTTAAATGTTAGTGTGTTATTGGCTGTTGGAGTGATTTTCCGCGCCCATACAGAATTGATCAAATCGGAATGGCTTTGAGGCATGATAAAAGAAAAGGCAATTATCAAAAATATCTTCATCGAACTTAATCAACTCAATCCAACTTAATCAACCATTCAACCCCTCAAAGCTTCCCTCGCAATCACGATCTTCTGTATCTCCGAGGTCCCCTCGCCTATGGTGCATAACTTAGCATCGCGGTAATATTTTTCAACCGGGAAGTCTTTGGTGTAGCCGTACCCGCCGAAGATCTGCACTGCATCGGTAGCCACCTTAACGGCTACTTCGGATGCATAATACTTTGCCATAGCGGCTTGTTTGGTAACAGGCAGATGCCTGTTTTTCAGGTCGCAGGCCTGCATCAGCAGCATTTCGGCCGCTTCTATTTGGGTGGCCATATCGGCCAGTTTGAAGGATATGCCCTGGAATTCGGCTATCGGCTGACCGAACTGGTGGCGCTCTTTGGCATAAGCGACCGCTGCTGTATACGCTCCTTTGGCGATGCCTAATGATAAGGCAGCGATGGATATGCGCCCGCCATCAAGCACTTTCATGGCTTGTTTGAAGCCTTCGCCTTCATTGCCCAATAAATTCTCTTTCGGCACGCGGCAATTATCAAATATCATCTCGGCGGTCTCCGACGCCCGCATGCCCAGCTTGTTTTCTTTTTTCCCGGCCATAAAGCCTGGGGTACCACGCTCCACTACTAAAGTAGAGATGCCTTTGGATGTGCCCTTCTCACCTGTACGCACCATAACAACAGCAATGTCACCTGATTTGCCGTGCGTGATCCAATTTTTGGCACCATTAATAATATAGTGGTCGCCATCGAGGACTGCGGTGGTATTCATGCGCATGGCATCCGAGCCGGTATTGGCTTCGGTAAGGCCCCAGGCCCCGAGGTATTCCAGCGAAGCTAATTTGGGCAGCCATTTATGCTTTTGCTCCTCGTTGCCGAAAGTCAGGATATGGCCTGTACACAGCGAGTTGTGGGCAGCTACCGATAACCCAATCGATCCGCAAACTTTGGCCACTTCCTGTATCACGGTCACATACTCAAAATAACCAAAGCCCGAACCGCTATATTCTTCGGGCACCACAACGCTCATCATCCCAAGGTCGGCTAATTGCTTGAATAGTTCGCGCGGGAAATGCTGCTCTTCATCCCATTCCATCACATGCGGGCGGATGTGCTTTTCGGCGAATTCGCGCGCCATCTGCTGCACCATCTGCTGGTTCTCTGAAACTGAAAAATCGAATCCGGTAAAAGTTGGGGTAACCTGGTTATCCATAATTAATGATTGGTCAGAGGCAAATATAACTAATTAACAGGCCTGTTTTTTAGCATGAACCAACTTATGCAATTAGTCCAATACAGTATTCGGTACAAAATAAGCAAAGATAAATTACTATGCGTGCATAGTAATTTTTGGAGCGTCAGAAAATTTTCTGTCATTTCAAAATATTTACAGTTGTATGAAACAATTAAACGGTTCATCATTCTAATAGGAGTACTTTTGGCGCCAAATACTGTTAATGACTAAAGCTCTGCTTTCTGCCTTATTCATATTGATTACGCTGTCTTGCTTTGGACAAAAAAGATTTACGATCAGCGGGACAATAAAAGACCAATCAACCGGCGAAACGCTCATCGGCGCCACCGTCCGCATCAAAGAGCTGCCGCAGAGCGGAACGATAACCAACGGTTACGGCTTTTATTCCATATTCATCCCCGAGGGTGATTATACACTGACCTTTACCTATACCGGATACCAGCCGGTGGAACAGGATGTTTCGCTTCACCAGGATCAAAAGGTGAATATTACTCTGCCGTTGAGCGGCAGCCTGAAAGAAGTAGTGATCAACGCCAACCGGCCGAATAACGACAACATTGCCGCCCCGCAAATGGGCACGGAAAAGCTGAACATGGCACAGATAAACCAGGTGCCGGTTTTGCTGGGTGAAAAGGATATCCTGAAAACGCTTTCTTTGCTGCCGGGGGTAAAATCGAGCGGCGAAGGGAATACCGGTTTTTATGTTCGCGGCGGCGCGGCTGATCAGAACCTGATCTTGCTGGATGAAGCGACGGTCTATAATGCCTCGCACTTTTTCGGCTTCTTCTCGACATTCAATTCGGATGCGGTAAAAGACGTGACCTTATACAAAGGCGGCATGCCTGCCGAGTTCGGCGGGCGGCTTTCGTCGGTGCTGGATATTAAAATGGATGACGGCAATAATAAGAATTATTCTGTGCAGGGTGGTTTGGGATTGATCTCATCCCGTATTAAAGTGGAAGGCCCAATCGTGCAGGACAAAGGCTCATTCATGATCAGCGCCCGGCGGACGTATATCGACCTGTTCCTGAATTTCGCCTCGGATACCACCGTTCGCGGAAGTTCGATCTATTTCTACGACCTGAACGCCAAGTTCAATTATCATTTCGACGACAAGAATGCTATTTATGTCTCCGGCTATTTTGGGAAAGATGTCCTGGCGTTGAAGAACACCTTCGGGACTGATTGGGGCAACTCGACCGGGACTATTCGTTTCAACCATCTTTTCAATGATCGCCTGTTCTCGAACACCTCGCTGGTGTTCAGCAATTACAATTATGCCGTTTCCAGTTTTATCAGCAATAATGATTTTAAGGCAACGTCCCAGATCACCGACCTCAATTTGAAGGAGGACCTGTCCTACTCCATGGGTGATAATCATACGCTGAAGTTCGGTTTCAATATGCTGCATCATGATATTTCCCCCGGCGATATCAGTTCATCTAAGTCATCGAGTTTTAATAACGTGGATGTTGAGAAACGCTACGGCTTTGAAAACGCTCTGTATGTTAGCGACGAGTGGAAGGCCAGCAACAGCCTTACTTTCTTATACGGCTTGCGCTTAAGTAACCTGATGCTGCTCGGACCGGGCACGTTCAGCACTTATGATGCGCAGGGCAATGTGATCAGTTCGGCGAAATATGCGTCGGGTTCGCTGGTGAAAAGCTATACTAACCTGGAACCACGGTTTTCCGCCAGCTATATGCTTGATGAGGCCAATTCGCTTAAGTTCTCCTACAACCGCAATACGCAAAATATTCACCTGCTCAGCAATTCGACCAGCAGCACACCTACCGACCTGTACATGATGAGCAGCAATAACATCAAGCCGGAAATAGCCGACCAGGTCTCCACGGGCTGGTTCAGGAATTTTGAGGACAACATTTTTGAGTTCTCGACCGAGATCTATTACAAATGGCTGCAAAACCAGATCGATTATAAAGACGGCGCGCAACTGCTGGTAAACCAGGACGTGGAATCGCAACTGGTGTATGGATCGGGCAGGGCTTATGGTATCGAGTTCTTCCTGAAAAAGAAATACGGCCGTTTTAATGGCTGGATGGGTTATACCCTGTCAAAGACGGAAGATAAATTCGCGGCTATTAATAATGGCAACTACTTCCCTGCCACGCAGGACAGGACACATGATCTTTCAATAGTCGGTATCTACAAGCTAAACGAGCGCTGGAGTTTTTCAAGCGATTTCGTTTACAGTACCGGAAATGCGGTCAGTTTCCCGACAGGGAAGTATGAGGTCGGCGGCCTGACAACATTCTCTTATTCGTCCCGTAATGGTTACCGCATGCCATCTACTAACAGGCTCGATATTGGCGCTACGCTGGAAGGCAAGCTGCATAAGAAATATCATTCGAGCTGGACGTTCGGACTATACAATGTCTATGCGCGCCGGAATCCTTATTTGATCATGTTCCAAAACAGCAAAACGGTGCCGAATACCACCGAGGCGCAGGAGTACAGCATTTTTGCTACGCGGATACCGTCGGTTACCTGGAACTTTAAATTTTGACGCATGAAGAAGAACGGTTTGAAATATTTTCTTGTTATCGCCGCTATCGCAGGACTGGCATCATGTAAAAAAGTGATCGATCTTCATCTCGGCAATGCAAGCGGTCAGTTGGTGATCGAAGGCAATATGACCAACGTCCCCGGTCCGCAATATGTGATGCTGAGCCGTAATGTGCCATTCACCAGTCCGAACGTGTACCCGGCTGTCAGCGGCGCCGCGGTTTCCATAGCGGATGACCGCGGTAACCAATACCCGATGACCGAAGGGTCGGCCGGTACTTATTCTGTACCCAATGCATTTGGGTTTGGTTCGCGCACGTACACGCTTACAGTAAATGCGGGAGGCAAAACTTACACGGCGACGTCAACTATGCCGGGTACGGTAAATCTTGACTCTATTACCGACAAACCCAGCTATTTTGATGCTAAGAGCGGGCAAAAAATAATCACGGTCCATTTCCAGGACCCGGCAAACATACCCAACCAGTACCGCTTTGTGATGCACGTGAACAGGGTACAGGTCAACAGTATTTTCGCATTCAATGACGAATTTATCGACGGCAAACATGTCGATCTTGACCTGCAAGAGAATGACATCAAAATATACCCGAAAGACACTGTGACCGTCGAGATGCAATGCATCGATAAACCCATTTATACTTACTGGTACAGCCTGGCGCAGGAACAGGTCAATAACCCGGGCGGGCAGGTGGCGCCTTCAAATCCGCCCACGAATATTACGCCGACAACACTCGGTTACTTTAGCGCGCATACCACGCAGACGCTGACGCTGGTGGTGAAATGATTTTTTATTTCGAATTTCGAATGTTCAATTTCGAATTTCTCTCCACAGGGCTGGCGCAGTTGTCGGCAAAATTGTATCTGACGAAATAGAGCTACATGGCTATCCCTTTTCCGTTGTCTTTATACCTGATCTTACCCCACCGGATCCTGTCCCAAATTCTTTCATGAAAGAAATAGCCGATCGTTGTATAAATATTGCTTACGATCATAAAGCCAAAGGCTATTTTAACCTGGCCGGTAAATAAATAGATCGAAGTAAAGTCAAGTACCAGGATCAACAACCGGTAACTGATGGTTTTTACAATGGACCTCCGCAACGTTTCTGTACGGTGTTCGGTATGGAATAATTTCTCAACCATGACAAAGTAATTTTAGTTCGTCAATAGTCCGCCAGTATGATAATATTATCGCTGATGGGCTTTATCCGTTCTATTCCATTCAGAAAACTCAACCCAACCACAAAGGCAAAACCTGCAACGGTACCCCCCATTTCGTAGATCAGCTCGCTGGCGGCCGTCACGGTACCGCCGGTGGCCAGCAGGTCATCGTGGATCAAAACGTGCTGGCCCGGGTCAAAAGCGTCCACGTGCATTTCGATAACGGCCGTACCGTACTCCAGGCTGTAGGCTTTTTGCCTTATGGTATAAGGAAGCTTGCCCGCCTTTCGGATGGGAACAAAAGGCACACCCAGCTTACAGGCCAACGATAGCCCAAACAGGAAACCTCTGCTTTCGACCCCAGCGACAACGTCGATACGCGTATGCTTCAGTTTTTGGACGAAAGCCTCCAGGATATGGTCGCACAAAACCGGGTCCTTGAGGATCGGCGTAATATCCTTGAATGTAATACCCGGATTGGGAAAATCAGGTATATCACGAATGGCTGATTTGATCTGCTGCTCTATCATTTGAAACTGAGGTATGGTTTTATCTTCTGTAATGTGGCGTCATCCATAATGGCGATGTTCTTCAAATCGCCGATGGACTCGTATTCGCCATGCTGCTCGCGGAAGCGAATAATCGCGTTTGCTTGTTTGTAGCTCAGGTAAGGAAAATGGCTTAAGCCCGGAAAATCAACCGAGTTGATCGGTATCGTTCTACTCTTCGAGGGATCAACGGATACTTGCGCCTGCAGGCTGGCATATTTCTCCGAATCCAAACCGAAAACTTCCAGCAACTGTTCTTTTCGTACAAATCCGCCCAGGCGGTTTCGGTAGCTGATAATACGCCGTGCAAATGAAGTTCCTATTCCATTCAACTTTGTGAGCTCTGCTGAATCAGCAGTGTTCAACTCGATCACAACGCCCGGCGCGGCTTTGACTAACGTTGCTTTCGGGGGATTTGACCGGTTCAATTCGGCGACTGCTTTATCGATTTCCTTTTGGCTGATCGGTGTATCTTTGCGGAATAATTGTAAAACGTAAGGGGCGGCTAGCACCAGTATGATGAGGATCATCAGCACGACCATTCCATTCCATTCTTTTTTGGACACGGACAGGTAATTTTTGATGCGTGATATCATTCGGGAGAGGCTAACCGACCGTAAATTAAAATAAAATTCAGGATATTTAGGGAATAAAGCCGGATATACTGTTACAAGCCGAAATGAAGATCATAACCACCGAAGAATTTGCAAAAGCCACTAAACTGGATAAGCTGAAAATGCCCGGGCTGGCCGCGCTGCTGATGGAGGTGATGAAGATAAACCAGGTGAACAAACTGTTCGCCGAGGCACAGCCGAAGCGGGGGCCCGAATTTGTGGATGCGATACTGAAAGGCTGCGGCGTCGACATAGAGTTTGATGAACGCGAACTCAAAAATATCCCCGAAACGGGCAGCTTTATTGCCATTGCCAATCATCCGTACGGCGGCATCGAGGGTATGGTGCTATTGAAGATACTGTGTATGGCCCGGCCGGATTCCAAGATCATGGCCAATTTCCTGCTGAAAAAGATACCCAACCTGAGCGATTATTTCGTAGCGGTGAACCCGTTCGAGAACATCGAACATTCGTCCAGCATCAGCGGGTTGAAAACTACGATGGAGTTGCTCGCCAACGGCACACCAATAGGGATATTCCCCGCCGGCGAGGTGTCCACCTACAAGGCCGATAAACAACAGATAACTGATCGCATGTGGCACCCTGTCGTGGGCAAGCTGATTGCCAAGGCCAAAGTGCCCGTCGTACCAGTCTATTTTCACGGGAACAACGGGCTGCTCTTCAACCTGCTGAGCATGATCCACCCTACCCTGCGCACGGCTAAACTCCCTTCCGAGCTGTTCAATAAGCAGGGACATACCATCAGGCTGCGCATTGGCAAGCCGATCAACATCGAGGAAATACCTGATTATACGAACGCCTCCAAACTGCTCAACTTCCTGAGGGCGAAAACTTACGCACTTGGCACTGGGTTGGAGGAAGAAAAACGCATATTTAATCCGCGGAACCTGTTTAAGATCAGGAAAGAACCCGCACCTATAGCGCCGGAGATCAGTTCAGCGGTGCTGGAAAAAGAAATTGAACCGCTGCGCGAGAATTACCGGGTATGGGTAGAAAAAAATTACGAGGTTTTTATAGCGCCGACCTCCTCTATCCCTAACGTCATCCGTGAGATCGGGCGGCTGCGCGAGGTCACTTTCCGCGAAGTGGGCGAAGGCACCAACAAAAGCCTCGACCTCGATGAATACGATATTTATTACCACCATCTTTTCATCTGGGACGTTGAGGCCAAACGGATCGTCGGCGCGTACCGCATAGGTCTTGGCGACGAGATATTCTACAGCATGGGCAAAAAGGGCTTTTATGTGACCGAGCTGTTCAAGATCAAAGAACAATTTACGCCGGTGCTGCGCAAAAGCCTGGAACTGGGCCGCTCCTTTATCCGCAAGGAATACCAGCAAAAGCCATTGCCGCTGTTCCTGCTATGGAAAGGCATCCTGAAATACCTGATCGACAACCCGCGCTACCGTTACCTTATCGGTCCGGTGAGCATCAGCAACACGTTTTCGAAGTTTTCCAAGTCGCTCATCGTAGATTACATCAACCGCAACCATTTCGACCATGAGATGGCGCAGTATGTCCGGCCGCGTAAGAAATTCAAGGTGGATTTCTCAAGCATTGATACCGACATCCTGATGGCAGGCGAAGATAGCTTCAAAGGCTTAGACAACCTGATATCCGAAGTGGAAACCAGCACCATGAAGGTGCCCGTACTGCTCCGGCAATATATCGCGCTCAATGCCAAGATTATCTGCTTCAATATCGACCCGAAATTCGCCGATTGCCTCGATGGCTTCCTGGTGCTCGACCTGCAAAAGGTGCCGCAGGATATTTTGGATAAGTTGGGGAAGAATTTGTGAGGTGGGTTGATTAATTGAATGAGTTGATTAATTGAATTGGTTGATTAAACCTATCATTATGAGGTCAGTATTTATCTCAATCGCGTTAATTGCTTCAGGGATGAGCGCTTTTGCTCAATCTACAATGGATAATTGCAACCTCTTTAAAAATATAAGATTCAAAAATGGAAGGGATACGATAGTTGTGAAAGCTATTCTTCGGGATTTTTTGCAAGCGCCGCCGCGGGTCATAATGAAGAGTGGTCACCGACCTGCCATTTATAAATACCAATTCTCTGATTACATAGCCTTTCAACCTGAAAATTGCGATAAGAAATATATGGTGCCCTTGTTGTATTCCGCTGCGATTAAAGAGCCATTTACAAATGATACTAAACTCGGAATTACTATTTACGCGACTTGTATCGTTTTTAACGAAGATTACTTAAAGGATCAACAATACGATTGCCTCGTGATCAGCGTTACCCGGGCAAAGTAGAGATGCAAAATTTTGCGTCAAAAAAAAGCGCCTCTCGCAGGCGCTTTCCAATCAATCAAATCTAATTTTAAACTATTACTATTTATTTCTTATCGCGATTAGCGCCGGAGTGTTTCAGGATTTTGGCCTCTACATAGAAAATGATCTCCTCGGCCATGTTTTTCGACTGGTCGCCGATCCGTTCCAGCTTGCGGATGATGGACAGCATGAATAAGGCCTCATTGATCCCCGAAACATCTGCCCTGATCACATCGGCGATAATGTTCGTGGCGTTACGATTAACAGCATCCAGCACTTCGTCGTGTTTAAAAATGCTGCGAGCCAGCGCGGTGTCCTCATTCTCAAAAGCGGTACGTGTATCGGTCACAATATTGATCGCCTCATCATACATGTGCAGAATGCCCGTGCTTTCCAGGGTCGCAGCATCAAAATTCACCGTCGATTGCACCACGTATTTGGCCACGCCGGCAGCTATATCGCCGATACGCTCCAGGTTGGTATTGATCTTCAATGCCGCCAGAAGGAAACGCAGGTCGATAGCGACGGGGCAATGCAGTGCAAAAATGTTCTCGCAATCGCGGTCGATCTTCAGCTCGAACGAGTTCACGCGCTTCTCTTTCACCAAAACCTCTCGCGCCAGGTCCTTATCAAAGTTCACCATGGCCTCTTTGGCCTTGTTCAGTTGCGACTGAACGAGGATCCACATATTAACAAGCTCTTTTTTGAGTGCGGTTATTTCGGTTTCTATTGGTGTCATGCTGTTTAAATTCTAAATGCTAAACTCTAAATTCTAATAAGTTAATGCGCCATCCTAGCTAAACCTTCCTGTAATATAATTTTGCGTGCGCTGATCCTTAGGATTGGTGAACATCATTTTGGTGTCGTCAAACTCAACCAACTCGCCCAGGTAAAAGAACGCCGTCCTGTCACTCACGCGTGCAGCCTGCTGCATGTTGTGTGTAACGATGATCAAAGTATAATTCTCCTTCAGTTCGTGGAACAGGCTCTCAACGCTTGAGGTAGATATAGGGTCAAGGGCAGATGTAGGTTCGTCGAACAGGATCACTTCAGGCTTCATGGCGATAGCGCGTGCTATACACAGGCGCTGCTGCTGGCCCCCCGAAAGGAAGGTGCCCTTTTT
>JAFDZL010000458.1 GCA_018266935.1 Bacteroidota bacterium
TACTGCCCAACGGTAGATTTCTACTTAATGAATGGCGGCTTCCGGCCCTTTATAGGTGGCGGTGCCGGTGTTTTCAACCAGGGATCCATTAATGTCCAGGGCAACAGCTCAGGAACAAGCAACTCGGGCTACGTGAGCCTCGGTTCCAAGTTCGGATTCTTCCCGCGTGCCGGTTTTGAAGCCGGGCACTTCAGGATATCGGCCGAATATAACGTTGTGGGCAACGACGCGAACGGCAATAGCCAGAATTTTGCAGCGTTCAATATCGGCTTTTTCTTCGGCGGCGGCAGGAGATAAATAAGTCCGCATCCCGATAGCTATCGGGACGGAAAGACCGAAAGTCCGAAAGATTCTTTATATCTAAAAAATAATAAAACCTCGTGTTTCTCGCACGGGGTTTTTTATTGCAACAACAGCAAACGCTAATGCGTAGAAGAGTATTGCGCGCTTTATCAAGTCGATTTCTAATGACTTGAAATACAGAAATTCTTACCAGTTTAACGTCCCTTCATTCAATTTAAACTCTTATTATTATGAAAAAACTATTACTTATTGCCATGCTTGCGGGGTTTTCAGTCGTGGCTCTTGCAAAATCGAAAACTACGCCAGCAGATTCACTCCTCCGCAAGTCAGTTTCGACGTTCCACAAATTCAAAGTCGATGTTACCTTCGGTTATGCTATCCCACCCTCGAACGGTGACGCCAACGTCAACGTAAAGGCTGGTATAACCTTTGTACTCGAACCCCATTACAGGTTGTCGGACGCTATCGCAGTCGGCCTGCGGATGGAAGGCGCCGGGTTGGGTTATGCCGATAGCAATAACGGCAGCAGCGCAAATGTCAACGTTTCGGTGTTATACTCTTACTGCCCTTCCCTGGACATTTACCTGGAGAACGGCGGGTTCAGGCCATTTATCGGCGCAGGCGGAGGCGTTTTCTACCAGGGAGCGGTTACCATCAATAGCGGCGATGTGAGCAACACATCGAATTATGTAAGACTCGGCTCCAAAGGTGGATTTTTCCCGCGTGCCGGTTTTGAGGCCAGCCACTTCAGGTTGTCAGCCGAATACAATGTGGTGGGTAAAAACGCAAATGGCAACAGCTTAAACTACGCGGCATTTAACATCGGCTTTTTCTTCGGTGGAGGCAGGAGATAATTAAGTCCGGAAGACGGGAAGTCCGAAAGTCCGAAAGATTTTTTTAGATAAAATAATAAAACCTCGTACCAAAAGGGCGGGGTTTTTTGTTGCGCAGTGTTATACAAAATCCTACCTTTCGTGCTCCAATTTCAAGTGCTGACGATGAGTAGTGAAATAAAGACCTCCTATGATGCCATCGTGATCGGTTCGGGCATCAGCGGCGGCTGGGCCGCCAAAGAGTTGTGCGATCTGGGACTGAAAACGCTGGTGCTGGAGCGCGGCCGCAACGTAGAGCATATCAAGGACTACCCGACCGCCGTTACGCCACCATGGGACTTCAAGCACCGCGGCCGCATGACCACCGAATGGCTGAAAGAGAATCCTTATATCAGCAAGGCGGCGGGCTACGGCGAAGACAATGCACATTTTTTCATAAAAGACAAGGACCATCCCTACATACAGGAAAAACCCTTTGAATGGATACGCGGTTACCAGGTGGGCGGCAAATCGCTGACCTGGGGCCGTGCCTGCCAGCGCTGGAGCCAATACGAATTCATCAACCCAGAGAAATTCGGCTATGGTATCGCCTGGCCCATCGGTTATGACGATGTGGCGCCCTGGTACTCACACGTGGAAAAATTCATCGGGGTTTGCGGCACCAAAGACGGCCTCGAAGCTATGCCCGACGGCGAATTCCTGCCGCCGTTCGAAATGAATTGCGTGCAGGAGCTGGTCAGCAAAAAGATCAGTGAACACTACCCCGACCGGCATTTGGTGCACGCCCGCTGGGCGCATTTGACCAAGCCCGAGCCGGTTCATTTCGAGCAGGGCCGTGTGAAATGCCAGGCACGCAACATGTGTATGCGCGGATGTCCGTTCGGCGGGTATTTCAGTTCAAATGCTTCGACCCTGCCCTGGGCGAAAAAGACCGGCAACCTCACCATCCGGCCTTTTTCGGTAGTGGAATCAATTATTTATGATGAAAAGCTGGGCAAAGCATCAGGCGTGAGGGTGATCGATACGAATACCAAAGAAGTTTTCGAGTACAAGGCGCGAATTATCTTCCTGAATGCCTCGGCGCTGAACAGCAACCTGGTATTATTGAATTCCACCTCGAACCGCTTCCCAAAAGGCTTGGGTAATGACAATGGTCTGCTGGGCAAATATGTGGCCTTCCAGAATTACAGGGCCTCCGTTAGCGCCGAGATGGACGGCTTTTTGGATAAATATTACTTTGGCAGGAATCCTACGGAGTTGATCCTGGCCAATTATCGCAACCTGCGCACACACGAGACCGATTATTTCGGTGGATTTACTACGTTCATGGGGGCTTACCGCGACAAACATGCAGAAGTAGAGGGAATTGGCGGGGCATACAAGGATGCACTTACCGAGCCCGGCGGCTGGAAACTGTATATGTATATGCAGGGCGAAACCGTACCAAAAGTAACCAACCATGTTCGTTTGAGTACGGATCAGAAGGACCAGTGGGGCGTTCCGTTGCTTATTACCTCGGTGGAGTATGACGATAACGACGAGCGCATGATCCAGGATTTTCTGAAAGAAACCCGGGAGATGATGGAAAAAGCCGGCTGTAAGAATATCGAAACCTACGAGAATAAACAAGCTCCCGGCCTGGACATCCACGAAATGGGAGGCTGCCGCATGGGCAAGGACCCGGCGACATCGCTGCTCAATAAATGGAATCAATTACACTTGTGCCAAAATGTGTTCGTGACCGATGGGGCCTGCATGACCAGCACCGGTAATCAAAGCCCGTCCATCCTTTATATGGCGCTTACCGCCCGGGCCGCGAATTATGCCGCCTCCGAAATGAAAAAGGGCAATTTATAGTTACATTTAGTATAGAAATATTAATAACGCCCGCTAAACTAAACGCAATGAAAAAATTATACCATCTCTGCGCCGCGCTCGCATTTTCATGCTTAATTATAAACGTAGCCTCTGCACAGGAAGACGTCATCGATAAAAAAGTCGATTCGGTGATGGCTAAAATGACCCTGGCTGAAAAGATCGGCCAGATGAACCAATACAACGGCGACTGGGAGGCTACCGGTCCTGTTACCAAGGATGTGGGCAACAAGCTGGACGAGATACGCCAGGGACGCGTTGGCGCCGTGCTGAATATTATGGGTACCAACCACGTGAAAACTTTCCAGGATGCGGCCATGCAGTCGCGCCTGAAAATACCATTGCTTTTCGGGCAGGATGTGATCCATGGGTACCGCATCACCTTCCCTATTCCGCTGGCCGAAGCCTGCAGCTGGGATGTGGACATGATCGAAAAGTCGGAGCGGGTGGCGGCTACCGAGGCATCGGCATCGGGCATCAACTGGACCTTTTCGCCCATGGTGGATATTGCCCGCGACCCGCGCTGGGGCCGGGTGATGGAGGGCGCCGGCGAGGACCCCTACCTTGGTTCCTTGATCGCGGCGGCGCGCGTGCGCGGTTTCCAGGGCCGCGGGTTAGGAAATACCGATGCTGTGATGGCCTGTGCCAAACATTTTGCGGCATACGGGGCTGCTATCGGCGGACGTGATTACAACAGCGTGGATATGAGCCTGCATACCTTGTGGCAATATTATCTGCCGCCGTTTAAGGCAGCGGCTGACGCGGGTGTGGCAACTTTCATGAACTCATTCAATGATTTGAACGGCACACCGGCCACGGCAAGTATTTATTTGCAGCGCGAGGTTTTGAAAAGGGACTGGAATTTCAAGGGTTTCGTGGTAAGCGACTGGGGCTCTATCGGTGAAATGATCAACCATGGCTATGCTAAAGACAACTATGAGGCGGCTCAGCAGGCTGTCAGCGCCGGCAACGACATGGACATGGAAAGCCGCAGCTATATCAACAACCTTGAGAAATTGGTCAAGGACCAGAAGGTATCGTTCAGTCTCATAGATGATGCGGTAGCCCGGATATTGAGGAAGAAATTCGAAATGGGGCTTTTTGACGATCCCTACCGTTTTATCAATCCCCAGCGCGAGAAAAGTTCGCTAAACCTGCCCGCAAGCCAGGACGTTGCACGCGATATGGCGCATAAGAGTATTGTGCTGCTGAAGAACGATAAGCAACTATTGCCGCTTTCGGATAACCTGAAAACCGTCGCCCTGATAGGTCCGCTGGTGAAAGCGAAAAAGGAACTGAAAGGATTCTGGTCGCTGGATATTGATCCGAACGAGAATATTCCGTCAGTGATGGATGCATTGCAAAAACAGCATCCGCAAACGCAATTCCTGTTCTCCTACGGCTGCAATATCGACGATCAGTCGAAAGCCGGCTTCGCGGATGCCGTTGCGACGGCAAAAAAAGCCGGGGTGGTGGTGATGGTGATGGGCGAAGCACCGGACATGACCGGCGAGGCCAAAAGCAAGTCGAATATACACCTGCCGGGCGTGCAGGAAGAACTCATAAAAGAGATCGTCGCTACGGGTAAACCAGTGGTGGTGATCATGATGGCCGGGCGCCCGATGGTGTTCAACTGGACGGCGGATAATGTTCCTTCCATATTATATGCGTGGTGGCTGGGCAGCCAGGGCGGTAATGCGATTGCCGACGTGCTTTACGGCGCTTATAATCCTTCAGGCAAACTGCCGATCACCTTTCCGCGTACCGAGGGGCAAATTCCTATCTATTACAACCACCTGAACACAGGCCGCCCGGCATCTGGCGACAAGGATGTCTTTTACAAATCCGCGTATATCGACCTGCCAAATTCGCCGCAATATGCTTTCGGTCATGGTTTGAGTTATACCACGTTCCAGTATATTGACGACGACACTTATTATACCAAAACAACGCTGAAGGATAACGATGTTCTCAATATCTCTTTCACCCTCAAAAATACGGGGAACTATGCCGGCGAGGAAACGGTACAACTATACATCCGCGACATGGTATCGCAGCCGCTGCGGCCCGTAAAGGAACTGAAGGATTTCAAGAAAGTCTTTCTGCAGCCCGGCGAAAGCAGGCGCGTAACTTTTTCGGTTAACCGGGATATGCTTATGTTTTATGATGATAACCTGAAGCTAATCACCCAGCCGGGCGATTTCCAGGTGATGATCGGCAGCGCGTCCGACGATATACGCATAAAACGGGCTTTTGAGTTGACCAATTAAACTGTCATATTGGTAAAACCGATGATGAAACGGCTTTCCTTTTTAGGCCTTTGTGCAAATATCGTATTGTTGACAATTATGAGCTTCGCCGCATCTGCACAGAAAACAAATCACCGCGCCTGGTACGTGGACACTGCAAGTTCGGATGGCGGAGGAAACGGGTATAAGAACAGGCCCTTCAAAACGGTCTGGAGGATCAATGTGGTTGAACTGCACCCCGGAGATACCGTCTATTTTCGGGCCGGGCAGACCTTTAACGGGACGCTGGAATTACGGGCCGGGCTCGACGGAACCCATAAAAATCCTATAGTGATCACATCATATGGAAAGGGCCGCGCTATCATCAACGGCGGCGATAGTTCGGGCATAAGAATTTATAAAGAAAGCTTTGTCAAACTGCAACACCTAAGGCTGGAAGGCTCAGGGCGAAAAACAGGCAATGTAAAAGACGGTCTGGCCATAATCAATTGCAGGAACGTACAGGTAAATGACCTCGATATCTCCGGCTTTCAGAAATCGGGCCTGCTGATCTTTTCGTCACAAAACATCATCGCCAAAAACGTTTTCGCGCATGACAACGGTTCCGCCGGTATTACCGTCGAAGCGCCTTACCAAACCCGCGAAAGCCACAATATCAAAATACTGCATTGCCGGGCGGAAAATAACCCCGGCGACCCGACCAATCTGACGAACCACAGCGGCAATGGCATTGTAGTAGGTGATTGCCGGAGTGTATTGATCGATCATTGTACCGCAACCAACAACGGCTGGGACATGCCGCGTATTGGCAACGGGCCGGTGGGGATCTGGGCCTACGAAGCGGATAGCGTGATCATACAGCATTGCCTGTCATACAAAAACAAAACCTCGAAAGGCGGCGCCGACGGCGGCGGTTTCGACCTGGATGGCGGGGTGACCAATTCTGTAGTGCAATACAATGTCTCGTACGATAACTGGGGCAGCGGCTATTGTATTTTCCAGTACTGGGGGGCAAGCGCCTGGCATCATAATATCTTCAGGTACAATATCAGCGAGAACGATGGAACGGTATCCGACTCACAGGCCGGGCTGTATGTCTGGAACAGTTCGGACGATGAAAAGCAGTTCCGCGATTGTAAAGTTTATGGTAATATCATTTATAATGATAAGGTAGCCGCGCTTTGCTATTCGGAAAAAAGCGAAAGCAAGGGTATCAGGTTTTATAACAACGTTTTCGTTGGCAAGGATTCGCTCATCAAAGGGAAGGACAAGATCGGTGACGCAAAATATATGGGGAATGATTGGTGGAGCATTGAAAAAGGTTTCAGCATGAATGGCGTGAAAGATTTTTTTGAATGGAGAGCTCAATGCAGCAGAGCCTGGGTTGGCGACCTGATATTTTTAGAGACGAATGTGAAACCCGGTTTTAAAAACCCGGGTAATACGACTATAACTTCGGCCGATCAATTGAAAGGCTTTGATAATTACACCGTAGCGGAACGTTTGCCCCTGAGGAAGACAAGGGCTTACCGGTTTGGGATAAAGAAAATAAAGCAATGACAACACAAATCCGGTCTGGCAAATGTTATAGGTCGTTGCGATACCATTAAACTGAAGTCATATGCCCGGGACCAAACACTTATTGCTCATACTTGCGGTGTTATGCTTTTTCGGCAAAACACAAGCCCAATATATCAAAGGCGAGCTAAACGATATTAACGGGCGTTTTGTAAACGCGCACGGGGCAGGGATACTTTTCTATAACGGGATTTATTACCTATTCGGTGAGATCAAAAAAGGCAAAACCTGGTTGGTGCCGGGACAGCAATGGGAGGACTATAGAGTTCCGGCCGGAGGCGTATCCTGCTATTCCTCATCCGACCTGGAGCATTGGAAATACTTGGGCATTGCGCTGGCGCCAAGCACCGGCGATAGCACAAAAGACCTCGATACCGGCCGCGTGATCGAACGGCCGAAAGTGGTTTATAATTACAAGACTAAAAAGTTTGTGATGTGGATGCACATCGACAAAAAAGACTATTCTTATTCACAAGCCGGGGTGGCGGTGAGCGACAAACCTGAAGGACCGTATCAATATATCCGAAGCGTGCGGCCTAATGGACAAATGGCAAGGGACATGACCGTGTTCAAAGATTCGGACGGGAAAGCCTTTCTCATTTACTCGTCCGAGGATAATAACACGATGCAGGTGTGCCTGCTGAGCGCCGATTATCTGAGCCCGACGGAGCGTTACAGCCGCATCCTCGTCGGCCGGAGACGGGAAGCGCCTGCGATGTTCAAAAACGGCGGGAAATATTATTTGATCACTTCCTCGTGCACTGGCTGGTCGCCTAACGCGGCGACGTATGCCGTCGCCAACGGACCGATGGGCCCCTTCCGTGAAATTGGCAACCCCTGCCAGGGGCCCGGCGCCGAAACTACCTTCGACGCGCAAAGCACCTTTGTGCTGCCATCGAAAGACGAGCCCGACAACTACCTGTTTATGGCCGACCGCTGGAACAAGCTCGATCTGCCCAAATCGGATTATTTGTGGCTGCCTTTGACGGTGGATAAAGGGAAAGTGATCATTCAGCAGCAGACGGGGGATTAAACGTTATCCCAACTTTCTCCGGAAAAAGATAGGCGTGCACCGGCTCATTTACGCGCCAAATCGATTTGTAACGCTTATGTTACCACCCCGATCCAATAACGCGTTTACATTCCATCCACCTCGATTATACTTATGTTTAACTAAAGGTAAATTATTTGACCCAAAAATAAACCTTTATTTAAATAATTTCCATATATTATAATACATATTTTAAAGCCTAAATCATAACCTTTAAGCGGTATAGGCCGTAAAAGACGGTCAAAAAAAGGATTTATCATTATTTATCACTGATTTATTAACAACCCCAATAACCATCACAACAACCATGGCATCATTAGCATCTCCGCGAAGCCTTTACGAATACCTGACAAAGGGGCATATTATTTCCGATCTGGGCAAGAGAATATGGTCCGGAGCAACATACTATAACAGTACGAACTATTATAAGGCTGTTTTAAGTCAATATGTGAACTATAACAGCTATATTAATATATATAATAAGACGCTGAAACTGGGCACGGTACATACCGGGGCGCCAATCCAGTCAAACATCCTTGGCATGGAAGCCCGGGCAGTTACCGGCAAATACGGCAAACCCGACTTTGTTTTCACCGAAAAGAACCTGGCAGTTTATGTTTATAAATGGAAGCTTAACGGCATTCGCACCCGGTGCGAGGTACACTTTTATAAGAATAGGTCGTTCCTGGTGAATTACATCTATAACCAATTGGACAAACGCCAGATGAGTTATATCACCGATTCAGTAATGGCCAAATACATGAACCAGTATGTTGGCGAGATTGACCTGATGACCACGAAGCTTAGCGACAGGAACCACAACGTATTGTTTATGGACAACTTCCTGATGGGATTGAAGCTCTCGTACATGAGCAGCTGCGAAAACGACTGGTACGAAGCCATGGCCGATTTTGTGAATGAAAGAAAAGCGAGGCAGGAGATAAAAGCGCATATTGCTGAAAAACGCTTCTTCAACAGAATATAACTGAACGAGTTTAGATATTATTAAATAAAAACCACCCTTTTCGGGTGGTTTTTTGTTTTTTGGTCAGTATTAAGGACTTAGTGTATTGAAATATTTGTTTGTTATTTATAAACGTTCATATATTTATACCTTGCAACGTTAATAAATATACACAACCATGTTAATTCTGATCTTTGGGCAATGAGGCAGCTTAATTCATATCGGGACGATGAATTGGTTACCCTTTTAACGGAAGGCGATGAAGCTGCGTTCAGCGAGATATACGAACGCTACTGGCTTAAACTGTACAATGAAAGCCACAAAAGATTGAAGGACGAAGCGCTTTGCGCCGATGTTATCCAGGACGTTTTCACCGACCTGTGGCTGAACAGGGAATGCCGGGAAATTGAGAACATAGCTGCCTATTTATACACCGCCGTCCGGTACCGCATCTTCGCGTTGTACAAAAAGGATAAACATATAAACGCATTTATCGAACCCATCGAATTTATTGCAGCTTCGGCATCAGATCCAGATTCCATCTTCTTTGAAAAAGAGATACGCGAGTGTATCGAAATCTGGTTGAAACTACAGCCGGAAAAAAGGAAGCAGGTTTTCGCCATGAAGTTCGGCCAGGATTTGTCCACCCGCGAGATCAGCGAGATACTGCATGTATCGCAAAAAACCGTGCAAAATCAGTTCGCAACCTCGCTAAAGCAACTTCGCGTTCATTTGGGCAAGATGATAACGATGCTGCTCTGATACCCGGGCGTCTATTCTCCTCGTGCCCGAAAATCGGTGTAAATATTTTTTTCAAAAAAAATTAAAAGTGAATGGGAGTTTCATACCTGTTTTGATACATGTAGAAAAAACCAATTATGCCCCCTCACTTACGGAAAGATTTTTTGAAGCTGGTTGAAAAGTACCTGAATGGCAGCGCCTCGTCCGAAGAGATAGATGCGATCGAAAATTATTACGCCCATTTTTCCGGTGATCCTGATGTTACCGATAGTTTGAACAACGAGGAAGTAAATGCGCTTAAGACACGACTTCGCGAGAAAATAGACAGAAAGATTGACCGGGCGGAAAAACGCGTGGTTCCTTTTTACCGGAAAAGATCGTTCCAAATCGCAGCGTCAATTTTAGTGGTATTGACGATAGCCCTGTTCGCAATAAACAGGACAAAAAAGGCGACCCTCAAATTGCAGGTACAAAACTATGACCTGGCGCCGGGCGGCAACAAAGCGGTGCTGACGCTTGCCAACGGATCAAAAATCGATCTGGACAAGATAAAAAACGGCACCCTTGCAGCGCAACCCGGTGCGAATATCATCAAACAAAATGAACAATTGGACTACCGATCGGCCGGGAATCCGGTTGTTACCGGGGTTAGCTACAATACGCTCTCAACCCCAAAAGGGGGCCAATTTCAGCTGACCCTGGCCGACGGAACCAAAGTATGGCTAAATGCAGCTTCTTCGCTAAAATTCCCTACCGCTTTTACGGGCAATGAAAGGGTTGTCGAGCTTACCGGCGAAGCATACTTTGACGTTGCGCACAACGCAAAACAGCCGTTTAAAGTTAAAACCGCGGGGCAAACTGTAGAGGACATTGGTACCCAGTTCAACGTAAATTCCTACGCCGATGAAGACGCCGCGGCAACCACCCTGGTTGAAGGCAGCGTGAAAATATACGATGCCAAAGGGCAAACCGCAATCAAACCGGGCGAACAATACCTGTTAAGAGCCAATGGTGAGTCGAAAGTAAAAAACGATGTTGACGTCGATGAAGTGACCGCCTGGAAAAGCGGGATGTTTCAATTTGACAATGCCGATATACAGACCATTATGCGGCAGATAGGACGCTGGTATAATGTTAACGTCGAATACAGCGGGCCGGTGCCTGCCTCAACTTATCACGGGCGCATCTCGAGAAATTCAAACGCGTCGGCCGTGTTGAAGATATTAGAATTGAGCGGTATCAATTTCACTATAGAAAGGGGGAAGATCATCGTAAAATAATCACTGGTAAATGAAAAAGCTAAAAGGCCGGGCCCGATAGCTTTACCAGCAAAAAAGCCGGAACGTGTTGCGAGCACCTCCGGCATTGCGGCTGGGCTAAACAAATAGCGTATCTCTAACCTGTTTTAAACCCAAAAACCAAACAAATGTATGGAAATTTCTACTATTAATCCGCTGAGACATACCTACTCACGGCTTAAAAAGATAATGTTGGTTATGAAACTAACTATTGCTCTTGTCACTCTCTTATGCCTGAACGTCCATGGGGCTACCTTCGGCCAGAGCATAACGATAACTAACAAAAACGTAAAGCTTGAGAAAGTCTTAAACGAGATCGAAAAACAGAGCGGTTATACATTCTGGTATAAAACGGATATCGTAAAACAATCTTACAAAGTGTCATTGGATGTAAAAGATCTTAGCCTGGATAACACGCTGGATCTTTGTTTCAAAGACCTGCCGATAACCTACCGGATAGTACAAAAAACGATTGTTCTGACAGAGAAAAATGCAGCCGGAGCAACGGCTGCGCCTGTTGCCCCGATCGACATAACGGGTAAGGTGCTCGATGACCAGGGCCTGCCCCTTCCGGGCGCCACGGTCAGGGTAAAAGGGACGAATACCGTCACCACTACGGATGTAAACGGGGGCTTCAAAATTGCCGTTGCCGATAAATCAGCCGTGCTAAGTATTTCATACGTAGGCTACATTACCCAGGAAATTGCGATAGGCGACCGTACCAGTATCACCATCAGCCTCAAAACATCCGCAAGTTCGCTGAACAGCGTTGTGGTTACTGCGCTGGGCATCAAACGGGAAGCACGATCACTGGGATATTCGGCACAAACGATTTCAGGA
>JAFDZL010000045.1 GCA_018266935.1 Bacteroidota bacterium
AGTTTCCTTTGCGGGAGTAACTGCACCATTTTCATCGATGCTTGCCACAACGGCGCCGATGGCCAGTGTATCGCCTTCTTTGGCTATCGTTTTCAAAGTTCCAGCCTTTTCAGCGGTCAGTTCAAAAGTGGCTTTGTCCGATTCCAGTTCAGCAATTACTTCATCCATCGCAACGCTGTCGCCGTCGCTTTTCAACCAACGCGTAAGTGTCACTTCGGTTATCGATTCGCCTACCGGCGGAACTTTTATTTCTAAACTCATTGTCAGTATGTTGTACGTTTTACGTTATAGGTTTTACGTTTTTCCGCCGTACGTATAATGTACAACGTCAAATGTATAACGTTATCAATCCGCGGCCACTTTAGCCATTTTATGGGTTGTTCTGTTTACTTTTTTTTCAACTTGTTCGCCTGCATGCTGTTCATCAAAAGCTTTGGCTATAATATGCAATTGCTGCGCTGCATGCTGTTTGGCAAAACCTGTAGCGGTGCTGGCGCTGGCTTGGCGCGAAATCACATCAAGCTGCAGCTCGCTCTTGCGGAACGTGCGGCACATGTATGGCCATGCTCCCATATTCTCCGGTTCTTCCTGCACCCAGATAAAATCAGTAGCCTTGCTGTATTTGGCTTTCAGCTTCAGCATCTGCTGCTCAGGTGTCGGATATAGTTGTTCGATGCGAACGATAGCCACGTCCCTGCGCTGATCTACCTGCTGTTTTTCTAACAGCTCGTAGTATAGTTTACCCGAGCAGAACAGCACGCGTTTTACCTTTTTCGGTTCAACATAGTTGTCGTCTATCAGTTCCTGGAAGTGTCCGTTGGTAAAGTCGTCGATCGGCGACACGCATTTAGGCGCGCGTAATAAGCTTTTTGGTGAAAAGATGATCAGCGGTTTGCGGAATTCGCGTTTCAACTGTCTTCTCAAAATATGGAAAAAGTTAGCCGGCGTAGTGCAATTAGCTACCTGGATATTATTATCGGCGCAAAGCTCCAAAAAGCGCTCGATACGCGCCGAAGAGTGTTCAGGCCCCTGGCCTTCATAACCGTGCGGCAGCAGCATCACCAAACCGTTGCCGCGCTGCCATTTGGTCTCCGCACTGGCCACATACTGATCGACGATGGTCTGTGCGCCGTTGAAAAAGTCGCCGAACTGCGCTTCCCATATCGTCAGCGAGTTGGGGTTCGCCAACGCGTAACCGTATTCAAAACCTAAAACGCCGTACTCGGAAAGCAGTGAGTTATATATGCTGAATTTCGCTTCAGCGCCGATGGTATCCAGCGGGGTGTATTCATCTTCCGAATCCACCAAAGTCAATACCGCGTGCCGGTGCGAAAATGTGCCGCGTTTTACATCCTCGCCGCTTAGCCTTACCGAATGTCCTTCCTTTAGCAGCGTTCCGTAAGCCAAAAGCTCACCCATGGCCCAGTCAAAAACCTGGGTCTTGTTCACCATTTTGCTGCGCTCGTCAAAAAGCTTTTCTATTTTTTTGAAGAATTCTTTATCCTTTGGAAGCGTAGTTATCTTTTTGCCGATCTCCAGTAATTCCTCTTTGGATACTGCCGTATTCACAGGTGTGCTGAAATCCTGTGCAGTCGCCAGGTGTAAACCTTCCCAGGCACCCTCAAACATCTGGATGCCTTCGGTAAATCGCTCCTCTGCTTTAGATTCATCCAATTTTTGCTGCAGCAGATCGCGGAAGTTTTTTTCCATGACCCTGGCCTGGTCAGCATTGATGGTCCCCTGCTCCAGTAAATGCTGGTAATATATCTCGCGCGGGTTGGGGTGCTCTTCTATCGCTTTATATAACAGAGGCTGAGTGAACTTTGGTTCGTCCGATTCATTATGCCCATACCTGCGGTAACACAGGATATCGATGAACACATCGTCGTGAAAAGTCTGGCGGTATTCCATCGCCAGGTTGATCGTATAAACCAGGGCCTCCACATCATCGCCATTGACGTGGAATACCGGCGAAAGCACAGTTTTGGCTATATCAGTACAGTAAGTACTCGACCTGGCGTCCTTAAAATTCGTTGTAAAACCGATCTGGTTGTTGATCACCAGGTGAATGGTGCCGCCGGTGCGGTAACCCTCCAGTTTTTCCATTTGCAGCACCTCATAGACGATGCCCTGGCCCGCGATCGACGCGTCGCCGTGGATCAGTATCGGCGCTATCTTGGTATAATCGTGATCGTATTTAAAATCAATTTTTGAGCGGGTCAAACCCTCAACTACCGGGTCGACCGCTTCAAGGTGCGAGGGGTTTGGGCAAAGGCTGAGGTGAACACTTTTACCGTTGTTCGCAATCACATCGGTTGAATAACCCAGGTGATACTTTACATCGCCGCCAAAACCCGTTCCTTCCTCATAATTCTTGCCCTCGAACTCGGAGAATATCTCCTTATAGGTTTTCTCCATGACGTTGGCCAGCACGTTAAGGCGGCCGCGGTGTGCCATTCCGATCACAAACTCCTGTATGCCCAGTTCGGCGCCTTTTTGTATAACCGAATCCAGCGCGGGGATCGTTGCCTCAGCGCCTTCGAGCGAAAAGCGTTTCTGACCGAGGAATTTTGTCCCTAAAAAGTTTTCAAAAATTACGGCGTGGCTCAGCTTATCCAGCATACGCAACTTCTCTTCGGTGCTGAAGGTTGGCGTGTTGCGCCTGCTTTCCATGCGGTCCTCGAACCACTTTACTTTAATGGGATTGCGGATGTATTTATATTCAGCGCCTATCGACTGGCAATAGGTCTGCTCCAGCATTTCGCGGATATCGCGCAGTTTTGCCGGCCCCATGCCGACCTCTACGCCGGCGTTGAACACAGTGTCCATATCGCTTTCGGCCAGCCCGAAATTTTCCAGTTCTTTGCCCGGGAAGTATTTGCGGCGCTCGCGAACAGGGTTTGTTTTGGTAAACAGGTGGCCGCGATTGCGGTATCCGTTGATCATGTTAAGGACATTGATCTCTTTCAGAAAATGGTCGGCAGAGCCATCGATCCCGGTTGCCGGGCCAGCCCCTTCGCGACCGAAATCAAAGCCTTCGAAGAATTTTTGCCATCCAAAATCGACCGACTCAGGGTCTTTGGTATATGCTTCGTAAAGAGAATTAATGTAGGCAGCGTTGCCGCTGTCAATATAATTTAGGCGCTCCATGCAGAAACCAATCAGTAAAACAGTACAAAACTACGTATATCGGATCGGAAACTTAATAATTTATTTTCAAAAGACGGTAATAAATCAGCAAAAGCAGCCCTGCAGCATTAAAATCGCAGAAAATTGCATACCGATTGGTATATTATGAACTTTTTTCGATACAGTTTTTCAGATCTTTGAGCCGTTGCCGAACGTTCTTCCGCAGATTATTTTTTACGATTGGTGCCAGAAGGCTGAAAGGAAAACGTAATTTAAATGAATAAAGGAAAATTACTTCAGTTTTATGCCGGCCGATGTCCTTGAAGGTCCACGAACCCAGGAAGGCCCTGAATATGAACGGTCCGCTTGTCATTTTGATCGCCGTAGCTTTGGGGCGGTTAAAGCTGACATATTCTGTTTCCATTCCCAACCCGTTACGTGCCACGCACCAGGCTTTAACACCGATGCCCGCTTTTTCAGCGCCATCCATTAAGTCGGCTTTGACCAGGAAGGTATCCCACGACAGGCGGTTTTTATAATCCTGCGTATAGTCGAACACATAATCCGGATCCCTATAGATGAGGATCTTTTCGGAGAATTTGATGAAACCCATAGCTTATGGTCAGGCAACCACTAAATTACTGCTATTTTCGGGAAGCCAGGTATTGATGAAATCGCTTTCGGTTTCCAGGTTTTCGGCCTGCTTAACGCCGGCAAAGTACCGGCTATCACGGGTATCATTGGCAACGCCCGCGATAAAGGCCCAATTACCCCAGTTACTGGCCGGTGAATAATCGATCAACTTTTCTTCGAACCAGGCCGCGCCTTTGGTCCAGTCGGCTTTAAGCTGATCGACGAGGAATGCCGCAACGATCTGGCGGTTGTGGTTGCTGATATAGCCGGTGGCGTTCAGTTTGTGCATTACGGCATCGATATATGGGACACCGGTTTGACCGTTTTTCCATTGACAGAAAAGCCCGGCGTGGTTGGGCGCCAATTCCGGCGCCTCATCTTTAAAGCCTTCAGGATTGAAAAACTGACGGCCATGTTTCTTGAACATAAACCGAAAATAATCCCGCCAAAGCAGTTCCAGTATCAGCGGCGAAGAGGACGGATGTCCGCCGTTCACATGCTTCATCGCCTCGTGATAGACCATGCGCTGCGAAAGGCAGCCGAGTGATATCCAGGCCGAAAGACGCGAAGGGCCGTCGTTATGCTTACCCTTTTGCGCCGGCGCAAGATCGATGGTCGAAATATAAGCGTTCAGTTGTTGCAAGGCAGCGGTTTCGCCGCCATGATAATGGAAATCAGCGCGGTTATCGTCAATAGGTTCAGTCAAACCTAAGTCTGCGAGCATCGGAATATTTCCCGGCTCGGAAATCTCGGGTACCGTAATATGAATTGGCGTTTCGATGCAGGGACGCACGTCGCTGTCGCGTTCCACTTTCTTTTTGAAGGTTGCGAAACTATCGGGAATATCTTTGATTGGGAAAGGCAGGTCCTCTTTATGGTAAAGAGTATGACCGATAAAGTGCTTCAGGTTCAACTTCATTCTCCACAAAGCTGTTTCAACTTCTTCGGATATGCCGGTTTCTTCAAAAGCCACCTCGCGATGATGATAGACTTCGCTCACGTCGTATTGCTGCGCGACCTGAGGGATGATATCAGCAGGATTGCCCGTGCGAACAATCAATTCGCCGCCGAGTTTTTGCAGGTTCCGCCTGAGATCAGCAACGGATTCCAACAGAAACCGCGCACGGATATTGCCGGTCTTTTGCAGACCCAGAGTAGTAGTCTTGAAATAAAAGGGATCGAAACAATAGACCGGAAGTATTTTATCAGCCTTTTTGGTGGCTTCGAGCAATATTTCGTTATCGTGGATACGGAGATCGTTCCTGAACCAAACCAATATTGTTTTCTCGCTCATTCTTAAAATTACGACAGTAGCGCCGATCAGTCAACCTGCAAATTTGCGATTTTTTATTTTAATGCGTAAAAGCGACACATTATTTGACGTTGGGGCAACAAATAATGAAATCGATTAATTGTCAAATAATATTCCGGGTTTTGCATTCCTGCATTTTCTTACCATCTTAGCCCGAAATCAAACCGAGACGTATGTATTTGCATAGTACTTTCGTACACCACGTACACTTCTGGCTCAAAAACAAAGCCGACAAAGCCAAACTGATCGAGGGTCTGGAAACGCTGAAACCCATTACGCATATCCGCGATATGCATATCGGTGTGCCTGCAGCCACCAACCGCGATGTGATCGATAATACTTACGATGTATCCCTACTGCTGCTATTCAATACGCTGGAAGAGGAAGAAGCCTACCAGCACGACCCGACGCACGTGATATTTGCCGAGCAATATGCCAAACCGCTGTGCGCCCGGGTGCTGGTGCTGGATAATGTGAATATTTAAACTGAAAAAACTATCTCTTTAGTTTGTTCCCCAAATAATTATATTTGGGCCTTAACCTTTTTACGATCTGAATGAAACTACGCCTTTTCCTTATCACGCTGGTCATCAGCATTTTCCTTGCTAACATTACCAAAGCCCAAACCGATTCGACCCATTACGACCTGGGACGTTTAGAGGTAAACAAGAATTTCACGCAAAGTATCACGGTTAAAGCGAGCGACATCGAGCGCTACCAGTTCAACTACATCACCGATGCGCTGAGTGTGTTCTTTTATGGCACTTTCACCAATTCATCATCGGTAGTCTATGTGATCGACGGGAACATTGTGAACGACGTGAACGCCTACAATATACAGGATGTGGAGGAAATAACCTTAGTGCAAAGCGCGCTGGGACAAGTAAACGGAGCATCACCCGCGCAGCAATTGATCCTGATCAAAACACGGAGGGGCGGCCCTGGTAAACAGGGCATCACCGCATCCAACCAAACCAGCTTTGTGGACGCGCGTAACAACAATAATTACCCCAATGCGAATAAACCCACCGGTTTGTATGAACAACTGTATTTAGGCGGCTATAAAAACTACGCAAACGCCGATTTTGGCATTTCGGCGAATTATATGCACAACATTTCGCCGGAGGATTTGCCAGCCACTTATACCGCTTTCAATCCGTTTCACTACGACCAGTTCAGGTTTAACGGCTATGCGGATGCCAAACTCTGGAAAGGCACAACTTTGAGTTTCGACGCCAACTACACGCCGGAAACGGCCAATGTAAGTTTTACGGGAAATTCTTCCACGCCTAATAACCAATTGCTTTTTGCCGGGACATCGCACGAATCGCAGCACCTTTTGAATACTGACATCAGGCTTCGCAGTCATATTGCGGGCGGCCTAACGAACACGATTTCGGCAGGATACAATCATTATAACGACTTTGAAAAAGGCGTGTCGGATCAGTCGGTTAACGGCCAGTATTACCAATCGGCCACTACGTCCCTGCAAGCCTGGCAACAGCATGGCCACACCGTGCTTTTAAAAGATAACCTGACTTATCATCAGCAGGCCGGTGACTGGAGCATAGATCCCTCGCTCAATTTCATGTACAGGCATGTGAGCGATTCGCTGAGCCTTCACGAATTGGTTTATCAGGACACCATACCCAATAACGTTTACACATCCGCGGGTTTTCAATCGGCACATTATAGTTTATCGCTGTTGACCCCGTCGATAGACATTTATTATAAGAACATATTCGATATCCAGGGGGGCTTTACAGCTATTTTGAACAAGGAAAACCTGGGGCCCATCTTCCCGGTTAATCACCTTTCGCCCTTTGTTTCAACATCCGTCAACATTTCAGAGATGGCAGCGCTGCAAGCTGTAAAACTGAAGGTGTTTGCGTCTTTTTCGCGACAAAACACGTTTCTTGACGACCCCTATGTTTCGCTGGCGACATTTACGCTGCAGGGTTTTGACAATGCGACAGGTACTTACACGACCAATTCGACCCCGTTCCTGCCATCCGAGTTCAACTTGTTCCAATCCTATAACAATTATCAGGCGGGACTTATACTGGGCCTTGGGAAACATTTCAGTGTGAGCTATAATTTCCGCGAAAATTATTATGGTATTATTGCTGAATACGAGGTGCCGTCGGGTGCGAACAGCGTAAGCTTAGCAGACGTTAATCAAAAAGCCAAAGCCGTTACGAATAGCATCGCGCTGAATTATGACCTTCAATCCGGCAACTTCGGCTGGAGATCCGCGCTCATTGCGACAACGTCCAAATTACAATTAACGGATCAGCCGGGCAGCCAGGCAAATAACTACCTCAATACCGGTCACCGCTGGACGGGCGGCTTCACTAACAGGTTTACTTACAAAACTCTTTTTGCAGGGCTTGATATTTTATACCAGGTCGGCGAACGCCCATATAGTCTTCAAAACTGGCTCTCGATATACCCAACATACGTTCCATCATCAAACCGGAATTCATTTACTATGCAAAGCCTTTACCTGGGCACACGCCTGAAGATCAATAGCTGGAAATATGCCGAAGTTTATATCAATACGCGCAATATGCTGCAAAATAAGTCTTCGGATATTACGGATGAGCGACGGTTTTATGGTTTTGGATTTAAAGTCAATTGGTAAAGCATTTCGTCCGGCCTTCCACAATATGGGGAAATTCACGATACGCCAACATATACTTTCCTGTAAATATTTGATTTATAAACATTATCTTTAGTTAATCTCTTATCACAAGGACGATTTAGGGTAATTTGACGGCTGTACCGGCTGCTTCTTGGCTTTTACCGCAAATTCCCGTAATTCTTTCTGTATTATTTGCCGCTCATGTCCTTATGAAAAGCGTTATTATGTATTTATTATAGAATGCTGGCATGAAATTTGGAATGCAACCCGCATTTATATGCTAATATGATATAAGATTAATATCGTTCAACCCCAACCAGTTATCACAACATGTTCAAAAAATTGTTCTTTTCGGCTATTTTGGCCGTTTCAGTGTTTTCCGTTGCCCAAGCCCAGGATGATTCATTGTATTATGATCTCGGTCGCGTATTAGTGAGGAAAAGCAATACCAAAACCACTACTATTAAAGGCGTTGACCTGGAAAAATACCAGGCCAGTAATCTTTCCGACGCTATCAATGTCTGGCTGTACGGCACATACAGCAATTCGGCTTCGATCGTTTATGTTGTCGATGGCAATATTCTTACGGATGTGAATGTTTACAGCATTTATGATATCGAGGAACTGACATTGGTGGAAAACGCCACTTCGCAGGCCAGCGGCGCAGGGCCGGGCCGCCAAATGGTGCTCATCAAATTGCGCACAGACCGAAATGGTAAACGCGGCATAGAAGTGAACGGCCAGAATAGTCTTGTTGACCTGCGCAACACACAGCCGCCATCGCTGGCAAGCACTGCGGGCAGCAACAGCAGTTCGTATGATAATTATTACGTTTCCGCATATAGAAATTATAATAATGTACGGATGGGCATATCAACGGAGTATCAGCGTGATGTGGATCCCAGGAACAACGGCTACGGACTCGAATTCCTTCAACCCGCCAGTTTTAATCGCTTTAAGGTGAATGCATATCTCAATGCTAACCTGTGGAAAGGCACGACGTTAAGCTTTGGCGCGAGTTATTTGCCGCAAAACAATCATTATTCGTTCACGCAGGATACGATTGACGCGTATAGCGCATCGCCATACCATAATGTGCATAACAGCCAGATAGCACAACATTTATACAATACTGATCTGAGCATTAAGAGCAATATCGCCAAAGGCCTCACCAACAGGCTTTCCATTGCCTATGCTCATTCAAATTACCTGGAGAAAGACTTATTCGGAAGCTCAACTGTTTACAACAATGCAACCAGTTCTGTTGACAGTACGATAACGAATGCTAAAAGGTCCCACAACCTCCTTTTCCGCGATTACCTGGTCTATACCGGTAAGCTAGGTGAATTCGACGTGCAGCCCACCGTAAGCTTTACCTACCGGAATGTACTGGACTCGACCCATTACCTGAACGCATACCTCTCGCAGTACACCGGCTTTCCCGATCAAAACCTTGACTATGTGTCTCATGCACGTACCCTGGCGAGACGGTTCATGATGACGCCGGCAATAGATATCAATTTCAAAGAGATCTTAGACGTAAACACCGGCTTTGTCACCGTGCTAAATTCGATAAAGGATACTTCGGCTGCGGCTCACATCAGCCATGTTTACCCCTTTGTCTCCACATCACTGAACCTGTCAAAGGCGCTCGGTATTACATTCATTAAGTGGCAGCTTTTCGCGTCATACTCAAAGCAGGGCGCGGTACTGGGTGATGAATCAACTTCGCTTTACAATTTTACCACGGCGCTTAATCCGGCCAGTGTACGCTTAGTTGCCGGAGATCCGAATTTACCGCACAATAATGATAGCTACCAGGCGGGCATGGGGGTAGGTTTGTTTAAAAACTTCGCAGTCAGCTATAATTATGAATACAAATACTACACCACATACACATATCTGATTGCCTTCACTGACGGCGGGCCGGTGACGAACGTTATACCTGTTAACAGCAGGCTTGCCATTACCCACCTGAGCGCCCATTACAGCGTACGAACAGACAAATTTTCCTGGATGACCACGCTAACCGGAACAGAATCACATATGCAGGCCGTGGATACCGCTCTCGGAAACAGGTTTAATTCGACCTATCTGAGCCAGGGCCACCGCTGGAGCGGCGGCATGACCCATCGTTTCACGTACGGGAACTATTTCGGCGGCGTGGATCTGTTGTACCAGACCGGCGAGCGGCCGGAGGATCTGCTGAATGCACTTAGTGCCGGACCAACGGTGATCCCGGTGGTGCAGAACCTGAACAACAATTCATTTGTTATCCAGAATATCTTTTTCGGTGTAAGGTTCAAACTTCCGCACCTGAAATTCGCCGAGCTTTACGCCAACGGCCATAATCTGGCACAAAACCAAAGCTCAGATATCACCGACAACCGGCGAATGTACGGACTGGGTTTCAAGGCTGGAATTTAAGGCGGGAGACAGAGACCATTATTTATTTTAGTAAAATAAGCACATAAATTAAGATTGTAAAAACACCGCTACAATTTTATTGTTGAGCATAAAATGAAAATCTTGCTTGCTGGCGCAAACAGCTATGTAGGTTCACGGCTGCTCCCCTTTTTGCTCGATAAAGGGCACGAGATTGTTTATGTCGCCAGGGACAAACAATATTTTGCGGGGCATAATAAATATAATAACATAACGGTGCTGAACGGCGACCTGCTGCGGCGGCAAAGCATTGAAGCTTTCCCCGAAAATATCGACGCAGCTTTCTACCTCGCAAACAGGCTTACCCAAACCTCTGGCTTTGCTGCGCTCGAGGCTTTATCAGCCCAAAATTTTATGGACAGGCTGAACCTAACCCAATGCAAGCAGGTGATCACCATCGGCGCCGTTGGCAGTGCGGCGCGCACACATGTTGAAAATATCCTCGCAAACGGGAAAGCAGCGCTTACGGGGCTGCAGACTTCCATGGTGATTGGCGAAGGCAGCATTGCATTGGAACTTTTCGAGGCGCTTACACAAAACACGCCGATCGTTATCACCAAAACCTGGGCAAAAACACTCCTGCAACCCATTTATATCGGCGATGTGCTGACCATCCTGCATAACTGCCTGCTGAATAAAAGCACTTATAATCATATGTTTGAGATCGGCGGGCCGCAGCAACTGAGCTTCAAGCAAATGATGCTGTTGTATATTGCGGTAAATAAAGAAGAGAAACCGGGTGTCGTTATACTGCCGTTCCTGAATTCAAAACTGGCGTCGTACCTGGTCAACTTCCTGTCGCCCATCAGCTATCCCGACGCCCAGGCCCTGATACAGAACCTGGACAAAGACTCCGTTTGCGAAAACATCAACCCGGCTATCATGCCTGCCGAAAGCCTTACCTTTAAACAATCGCTCATACTGATACACGACAAGTCGGGTGAAAAAGTACTGGCCTGAATTGTTACCTTGCTTCCTTTATGGCGAAAGCGAATCCACATATTCTGATCACCGGCGGTTCCGGCCTCATTGGCAGGCGCTTGACTGATCTGCTGCTCAGCAAAGGTTATTCGGTCAGCCACCTTAACCGCAAACCGGGCAGGGATAAACGGGTAAAAAACTTCACCTGGGATGTCGCCCGGGGCCTGATCGACGAGCAGTGCATTGACGGGATCGATATAATCGTGCACCTGGCCGGTGCAGGTATCGCCGACAAAAAATGGACGACCGGGCGCAAGAAAGAGATCATCGACAGCCGGACGGAGTCGATCAGGCTGATATACAAACTGATGAAAGATCGCCCCAATAAAGTGAATTCATTTATTTCAGCAACGGCGATCGGCTATTACGGCGACCGCGGCGACGAATTACTCACCGAGGAGAGCGCACCAGGCGAAGGTTTTATGCCGGAATGCTGCATAGCCTGGGAAAAAGCCGTTGACGAAGGCAAAGCGCTTGGCTTACGCATACTAAAATTGCGCACCGGGATAGTGCTGGATAAAAGAGGCGGCGCACTGCTGCAAATGGCCCGGCCGGTAAAGCTTTTCGTGGGGGCTGGGTTTGGCAGCGGCAGGCAATGGGTTTCCTGGATACATTGGGAAGACGCCGCGGATATGTACCTTGCAGCTATTGAAAATATCAACCTGGCCGGCGTTTATAATATGGTAGCCCCCGCGCCGGTAACCAACCGGCAATTGATGAAAGCGATCGCAAAGCAGTTGAACCGGCCTTTGTGGTTCTTCAATGTTCCATCGTTCGTTTTCAAATTGCTGATTGGCGAAATGAGCATTATGGTATTGGGCAGCGCCAACGTATCGGCACAAAAGATCCTCGACGATGGCTTCAAATTCAAATACCCTGAACTACAGAGCGCATTAAGGCAGATATATGGCTGAAAAACCGGTTGTCAATATTTTCTGGTTCCGGCGCGACCTGCGCCTGCATGATAACGCCGGGCTGTATCATGCGTTGAAAGGGGATAACCCGGTTTTATGCCTGTTCATTTTCGACAAGGAAATACTGGATAAACTGGCGGATAAGGACGACGCCCGTGTTACTTTCATTTATCAAACCATCGGGGAGTTACACCATGACCTTAGAAATCACGGCAGCGCGCTGCTGGTGAAATATGGCGCGCCGGATGATGCCTGGAGCGAAGTGCTGAAAGAATACCAGGTTAACACGGTTTACGCCAATCATGATTATGAACCTTACGCCATCAAGCGCGACCAGGTTATTGCTGAAAGGCTGAAACATCAGGCGATCGACTTTAAAACCTTTAAAGACCAGGTGATATTTGAGAAGGATGAAGTGGTGAAGGACGACGGATGGCCTTATACGGTTTATACTCCGTACATGCGTAAGTGGCATCAGAAACTCGAGCCGTTCTATCTAAAATCCTATCCGACAGAAAAATACCTGGAGAACCTTTACCGGCACCGGGGTTTTTCAATACCATCGCTAAGATCGATGGGTTTTGAAAAAAACGAGAGACAATTTCCGGGAAAAGATTACGAAGGCTTAATAAAAGACTATGCCAAAACAAGGGATTTTCCCGGGACAACGGGCACAACGCGTATCGGCCTGCATTTAAGATTCGGTACGATAAGTGTCCGGGAGCTGGCTACAAAAGCCAACGCCCAACAGGAAAAAAGCTGGCTGAACGAACTGATATGGCGCGAGTTCTATATGATGATCCTGTATCATTTTCCCAAAACGGCAGATCAAGCTTTCAAACCGGAATATGACCGCGTCAAATGGGTGAATGACGAGGAAAAATTCAAGGCCTGGTGCGAGGGCCGAACTGGTTATCCCCTGGTAGATGCAGGCATGCGCGAACTGAATGCTACGGGTTATATGCACAACCGGGTGCGTATGGTGGCGGCCAGTTTTTTAACAAAGGACCTGCTGACCGACTGGCGTTGGGGCGAACGTTATTTTGCGGACAAGCTTTTGGATTATGAAATGGCCAGCAATGTGGGCGGATGGCAGTGGGCAGCAGGCTCTGGCACGGATGCAGCGCCTTACTTTCGCATTTTCAACCCCGATGCGCAGCTTAAAAAATTTGATCCTGAGCTGGCCTATATCAAAAAGTGGGTGCCCGAATATGCTGATTTCAGCAAATACCCACGACCGGTAATTGATCACGCTTTTGCCCGTGAACGCTGCCTGAAAGCTTTTAAAGAAGCGCTAACCCAATAGTTTAATTGGTTACCGTTGTCACATTCACCTCGAAGCGCAGGCACGAGTTGGCCGGGATAGTACCGTTAGACGTACCCTGGCTGGCGATGCCATACCCTAATGCAGACGGCATAATTAGAGAAATCGAACCGTTGCTTTTACTCAATGTCATCAGCCCCTCAACAAAGCCGGCAGCATATTGAGTCAGGTCTGTGAATGTGGTGGAGGTTGTAGCGCTAAGATTGTCGAAGACTGTGCCATTCAGCATTGTCCCGGTATAGGTCAGGGTAACAGATGAATTCATCGTGATTGGGGTCGTTCCGGTAGGCGCAGTGGTGATCTTATACCATAAACCATCGGCGGTCTTGGTGTAGCCGGTCAGGTTGTTAGTCTTCATATAGTTCTGTATCACCATATCATCATAAGCGCCCTGGTCCACGATCGTATTTATAGTATAATCAAGGCACTGGTTACCCGCTATGCGGCCGTTGCTTACGCTGGTGCTGCCTGTTCCAAAGCCGTTCACGCCCCACGCCAGGTGCGACGGTATCAGCAAACGCACTTTAGCTCCTTTATATTTCGCAATGTTGTGCGTAGCCATCATCAGGCCGAGCGGGGCGATGTGCCCTACGAAAGTTTGGGCGTGATCAAGAATGGTGTCCGAAACAGTATATTTACCATCGAATGATCTCTCGGTAAACACATACGATACTGCGCTTGTATAACCCAGGCTGTCCTGGGGATTGCCTGTGCCTGGTGCAAGTATTTTATACCAGATACCCGTAGTGTCCTGCCCTTTATATTTTCCGGTGGTGTCCTGCTGAAACCCGGTTAAGCCGTTGGCAGCTATATAAGCCTGTATCTGCTGCTGGTCATATTGTTTAATATCGGGCTGAGAACCGTTTTTCTTGCAGGCTGATAAACCAATGGCAAAAAGCAGTGTAAGGGTAAAAAGTATTCGTCTCATTTATCAATTCGTAACGTTGTATAGTTTTATGTCAAAGTCAAGTATCGCATTTGCCGGCAAGCCAAACTGCGACTGTGCATAAGGCCCATAGGCGTATCTTGAAGGCAGCAGCAGGCGCACTTCACCGCCTTTTTTAATTTTCGGCACCCCCAGTTGCCAGCCTAATATCGTTTGGCCCAGCACGTATGACGGCGTGAACATGTTCTGGCTCCCCGCCAAAGTATCCGTCCGGGAAAATATTTTGCCTGTTGTGAGCAGCCGGCCTACATAGGTCACTGTAATCTGCGTTGACGAAGTAAAAACATCATTACCCGAGCCCGGATTGATTACGATATAATAGGCGCCGCTGGTATCCGAGACCTTATGCGCCGTATCAGTAAGGCTATTCTGGGAAATGTAATTCGTCACTATCTTATCGTCAATTGCAGCCTGGGCCTTGTATTGCGCCACGTTGCTCTGTGTTTTTCCGCATCCCGCCATCACAACAGCTACCAGTAATATGAAAAAAAAACACCTCTTCATTAATTTCAACCGGCAAAGTTATCGTTTTAAATTTCAAAAACGACAGGTTAACACTTTTTAACAACTCGGTACGGAGATACAACGGCGGGCGGTAATTTTTATTTCAGTTTTGCTCGGGTTTGTAGTTGATAGTGAGCTTATTGATCTTTTTCATCAGTTCTATGAGGTACTGCTTGTCATGCTCGCTGATGTGCTTATTGAGATAGTTGTTAAATTGCCTTACCACAACGCGCGCCAGGTGGCGTTTTTCCTTACCCAATTCGGTCAGGAATATTTTTACCGAGCGCTTATCGCCCTGGTTTGATTCGCGGTATATCAATCCCGATTTTTCCAGCTGGCTTAGCATCCGCGAGAGGCTGGTTGATTTCAAACCGAGCAACGCCGCGGCCTGAGACACCGTGGTTCCCTCCTGTTCATCGATATTGATACGCAAGTAACCGATGGATTGGGTAATGCCGAATTCAGTAACCAATTGGTTGTAACGATTGGCCATGGTTTGCCAAACTATCTTAAAAAAGTAGTCAATCGTTTCCTGGTGCTTGATATGCGATGCCATTGGGCGAAATAATTCTGCAAGTATAGTTAGTTCATGGCTCATAGTTCATAGTTCATGGCACAAATTGTCATAAATTTTGATAAATCGGCCATGATCCATCAACCGTGAACTAATAACCCACGGCGGTATCATCCCCCCTCGGGTCGGCGCCGCCCTGGTAGCCGGATGGTGTTTTAACGATGATGTCCACCCTGCCGCTCGGTCCCCCGGCCCTGATATTATAGCCTTTGAGCTGTAATTTCGCCTGGGTAGCACTGTCCAGACCGCCACGTTCCACATTCACCACATCGGGCAGCCATTGATGGTGAAAACGTTTCGACGTTACTGCTTGCTGCGCGTCCTGGTTGAACTCCACAACGTTCAGGATCGTCTGAAATACCGAAGTGATGATGGTCGATCCGCCGGGCGTTCCAACAACCATGTACAGCTTGCCGTTCTTTTCGAGGATGGTTGGCGTCATGGAGGAAAGCATGCGTTTATTGGGCTGGATACTGTTGGCCTTGCCCCCGGTAAGCCCGAACATATTCGGTACACCGGGTTTCGAACTAAAATCATCCATTTCGTTGTTCAGCAAAAAGCCCGCTCCCTTTACAAATATTTTTGACCCGAACCCGCCATTCAGCGTAGTGGTAATGGCCACTGCATTGCCATCCTTGTCAACGATGGAATAGTGTGTGGTCTGATCGCTTTCGTAGCCAATGAATTTACCCGGCAAAATATCCGAGCTCGGTGTGGCTTTTGCCCAACTGAAATTGCTCATGCGCGAGGCATTGTAAGCAGGATTCAAAAGGCTATCGACAGGCACTTTGAAAAAATCCGGGTCGCCTAAATATTTGGAACGGTCGGCGTAAACCCGGCGTTCGGCTTCCACGCAAAGCTGTACCGTCGAATCACTATTGAAACCCCAACGGCTTAACGGGTATTTCTCTACGCATTGCAGCAGTTGCAATAAAGCCACTCCCCCACTCGACGGTGGAGGCATCGTGATCACCTTGTAATCTTTATAACTGCCGATGAGCGGTTTGCGCCAGATGGCATGATAGTTTTTCAGGTCCTGTTTCGTGATAAGCCCTTTGCCGCTTTGCATTTCAGCCACCAGTTCGTCAGCTACAACACCATCGTAAAAACCGTCGCGGCCCTTATCCCGGATATACTCCAGCGTTTTGGCCAGATCCTCCTGCACCAGCAGGTCGCCTTCTTTCCATGGCGAGTCTTTTTGCAGGTAGCCCGTTCCTGGGTTCAAGCGCTTAAACTCTGCCGACGCATAGTTGAAATCAGAGGCACAGCGTTTGGTTATCCTGAACCCGTTCCGCGCCAGCTCGATAGCCGGCTGCACCAGTTCGGCCCATTTCAAATGGCCATACTTCCGGTGCGCCTCGAACATGCCTGCAACCGACCCCGGCACACCTGATGCCTGCCGGGTGGAAAGGCTCATCCCCCTAACCACGTTGCCCGCCGAATCGAGAAACATATTTTCGGTAGCGAGACCGGGTGCTTTCTCACGGAAATCAAGCGTGGCGGCTTCACCTTTTGAAGATCGAAAAACCATAAATCCGCCCCCTCCTATATTGCCTGCCTCAGGGAAGGTTACCTCCA
>JAFDZL010000459.1 GCA_018266935.1 Bacteroidota bacterium
GATTTATTTCAAAAACGGCAAGGCGGTAAAGGATTTCAGGGTCAACCGGGAAATACCTAAATATAATGACCAGGAGATACAAACTGCCCTGAAACAGTATGAGCAGGCTGTGAAACTCGATGCAGCTTCAACGAACCCAAATCGTGTCAATAATGTCAATATGGAAATAGCGGACAGGTTATTTATAAGTGCGCTATCAGGTAGCCAGAACGCCAGAACTTACCTTAGAGCATTTAAAAATCATTTCGGCGGTTTAAGCGGCGAATACCTGGAAACGTGGGTTGACGATATGCGCAAGCTGTATTTGTGGGATACTAATAAAGAAACTGATGATGACTTTTTGAAAAATTAATCGTCCTCAAACAATTCAGCACCCGCCAGATCGTGCGTTCAGAAAAAAAAACTCAACACACATTTCCCATTTCGGGAACTTTTACTTATCTTTGGTTAAATGCGGGTTATTGCTAAAGGTATATTGCGTGATTTTTGGAGTAAGCACGCTGACAGCGAGCAAGCATTAAAGTCATGGTACCTGGAAGCTGGCAAAAGCGTGTGGAAGCATCCAAATGATATCAAAATGGAATATCCAAGCGCGAGTATTTTAGCTAACGACAGGGTTGTATTCAATATTAAAGGCAATCATTACAGGCTGATTGTCAAAATGAATTATAAATATCAAATGGTATGGATACGTTTTATCGGAACCCATGCCGAATACGATAAGATAAACGCGGAAAATATATAAGCTATGGACATCAAACCAATAAAGACAGAACAAGATTATCAAGATGCGCTTACAAGGCTCGAAATTATTTTTGATTCGGAGCCCAATACGGCAGAAGGCGATGAACTGGAAATATTAGGAATGCTGATCGATAATTATGAGCAGGTCCATTTCCCGATAGATATGCCGGACCCTATTGAAGCGATAAAATTCAGAATGGAACAGCTTAATTACGGCAATAGTGATCTGGCGCAAATAATTGGGCTGAAAAGCCGTGTTAGCGAGATACTGAATAAAAAGAGGAAGCTTTCCATCGGTATGATACGAAAGCTGCACGATGCTTTGCAAATTCCTACTGACGTTTTAGTGCAGAAATACTGACCATTTTATTCCTCCTCAAAGCAATTCAGCGCCCGCCATATCGTACGTTCATCCCGGCCGAATTTACCGCCGGCTTCCAGCACCGCCTGGTTTTTAGTGATTCCGCGCGTCCGCATCTGCGCCTGCACCCAGAGGTACATTTCGCGGTAAATGAATATCTTGTCGGTAATAAAACCGGCTTTGTACATTTCTGAAAAAATGCCGTCGTTGAATAAGGTGTTGGCTAATGTGATGTTCATAAAAATACCTGGTCGGTTAAATAAACCTTTGCGAATTATTGTTATCCTAATTAAAACTAATATATTTAGCAACTATTAAACCTGTCATTATCATGTTTTCACAAACTCTAAAATTCCTCAGCCTCTCCTGCCTTTCATTGGTTATTCCATCTGTTTTGCTGGCCCAAAAAATGGATAAGCCTCAAATAGATAAATTCACTAACGATACGACACTTTTAACCACCAGGGCGAGTATTGCAAAAAAGGACGTGGGAGCTTATTACCAACAATTGGAGATATATTGCTCCAAAACGCAAGGAGAAGTAACCTTACACCTTATTGTCGATCTGCCCCAGCGTGAGTATTACAGGTACCGCATTGCCGCAGGCAGCGCAATACTTTTAAAATTGGCGGACAATGCCTTGATATCCCTGCGAAGTCCGGCTGATCTGATCTCGGTAACCGGTGCGGAAAAGGGCGGACAATTTAACCAGGGCATTTCTACCTGGACGGTTGATATCGGTCTTGAACTATCAACTCAGAACTTGCAAAGGCTATCAAAAGTAGAAGTAACCGCAGTACGCATTCCGACTGACAGGTCGAATATTGATATGGACCTTAATTCCGGAGATCGTGCTATTTTACAAAATATGGTTTTGCTGATCGCTTCCGCCAAATAGTCCTGGATATTTTCGGCGGCCTCTTATAAGTTTACCCTGTTTACGGTTTGGGCAAGGATATTCTGCTGGTTATTAATGTCTTTTACATCGACATATACCGGCGGAAAGTTGTTGATCATCTGGTAAGCTATGGTGTTGGCCAGGTTCTTATTATCATTCATAGGCTGATTATAATACCGGTTGGCATTGCCGCCATCAGTAAAAATACCGCCTACTGCATAGCCTTTTGACAAGTTTGGAACCGAAAAATCGCGCCCGCCATAAGCGACGTTGATAGCGCTGACGAGGTTCCGCGCCCATGGGTCGCGCATGGCTTCGGATACTACCACGGCTTCGCCCGAACGGATATAGGCATTAACATTATCTGTTTTACTATACCCGGGAAGAACTGCGCCCTTTCCATCCGATTTAAAATACCCTCCTTTTGCAGCTCGCTGAAGGACAGGCGGCTGCTGCGCTTTAATTGTGGCGATTTGTGCGGCTGTTTGCGCCACAATCGCCGCAATAGCTATTGTACCGGCGATGGGACCCAGATCGGCTTCGGATTTGGTAACGGCTAGCGCCCCGTTCATAATGGCCTGTGCTATGTTGGCGCGCTGATCTTGTTTGAATGCCTTTAGTTTTACCTGGTACTCATCATTGTAAATCTTTTGCTCAGCCTTTTTCTTATCGGCCGCACTCATACTTTGGTTCTGGTCGATATCTTTCCGCCTTTCCTCCATTCCGGCAACTTCGGCATCGCGCCGCCTGTCAATACCTTTGGTTATAATATTGAAAGTGGCGTCGGATATCTTTTGGACGTTGTCTAACTCGCTTTTTAACTGATCGGCGCGCCCCTTATCGTCTAACGCTTTGGTAGATTTAGCCAATATGCGGCGGATACTTAAAATTTTTCCGGCCGTTTGAATAGCGACGCCTACAGCTGTTTTTGATTTTGCTTCTTCAATCTTTTTGGCACCGTCTGTAGCTGCTTTTATGCCGGCGTCTACTGCGGCAGCAGCTTTTGCCGCTCCTTTGTTTACTGAGGTAATGTCGCTCAGTGCTTTAGATAATGCTTCTGAAAGCCCGCCGAAAGAAGCTCCAAGGTCCGCCACCGCTCCTGAATACTTGTTTATTTCCTGGAGCCCGTCTGAGTTTACCTGGACGTCGATAGTGATTTTTTTGTTAATGTCGTCTGCCATGATAAGGTTGGTTTATGAGTTATGATCGTCGGTAAAGGTCGATTCATAAATATATGAAATAAATGCCAAATGGCATAATATTATCATAGTTTTATTAGGTCGATTTTACATGGTTGTCCCTTTCGCCAGCTGTCGATCTTGTTGATGTAGTAATAAGCATTGTCCTGATTCAGATAAACGGGAATCATCAGGTCAAGTTCAAGAATATCGCGCGGGTTTAGCAGTATGAAACGGGTAACCTTTTTGCTTTGCCTCAACACCTTTTGGAACTCAGCATAATAATTGGTTTGAAGGCCGGGAATTTTTTTCGCGGTATTTGATGGCATATCGCCGAAGCACAGGTTGTGTTCGCCATCGGCCTTGTAAAAATAAGGAATCGATATCCAATCATTTACCACAATATTGTTCGCTGTACTCCCATCATTAAAAGTGATGGTTTTGCCTATGGTTCTGAGATCAAATTTCTGATCGACAAGCAGGCGCGGCTGTGTACCTATAGAGAAATCATTCTCATCACTTTTAGGATCTTTTTTTAAGATCTGTGCAATGGTGCCACCGTAAAATGGCCTGTTAAGCGTTGGCGCGAACTGGCTCTGGAAAAGGTCGGCAGTTGCCGGCAGGGTTGTATCGGCAATGTTGATCTGCGAGTTGGCAAAATCTAACGGTAATACACCATCATCTTCTTTGCATTTCATATAATTGGCCTGCGCATAATTGCCAAGCCGGAACGATACCTGTTTGCCCTGGTCGATACATTTACCGCTCCAGTCTTTGGCGACGGGGATGTTATTGACGATATCGCGCAGTGAATTGAAGTTGATGGTCCGGTTAGCATTATCGGTTTGGCAAATGATGCCAAAT
>JAFDZL010000460.1 GCA_018266935.1 Bacteroidota bacterium
AAAGATATTTTAACCGCTCCCGATACCGTTAAAAAGCTGCACAGCAAACCAATCACGTTAATACCACCTGCTGTGATGATCACTTACGGATTCTCGTCTTTTGTTGTACACCCTATAAGGCATTTCGATTTTTATGTTCAGTCAACTATCAAAAAAAGCGACTCGACGTTCAGCACTAAGGCTGAAAGTTATTTCCAGTTTACACCAATCGTAATTGTTTATGCGCTAAACCTGGCGGGCTATGAAGGTAAAAACCGTTTTATCGACCGGACAGCGTTGCTGGGGCTTTCAGCCGGTATTCTGGGGATGACCGAAGGGCTTACTAAAAAACTTTCGCATCGCCTGCGGCCAAACAAAGCCGATTATTTGTCATTCCCATCAGGGCATACCGGTTTGGCTTTCATGGGCGCCGAATTCATGGCGCAGGAGTATGATGCCCGGTCGCCCTGGTTTGGTGTGGCGGGTTATGCCATGGGCGCTACCACTGGCGTTTTCAGGATGTATAACCGCGACCATTGGTTCAGCGATGTGGTTGCCGGCGCCGGTTTCGGCATATTATCAACCAAACTAGCTTATCTCGTCTATCCCTCTATCCGCAACTGGATAACGCACGGCGACCAGAAGGCCACTCAAAAAGGAATGGACAATTCGGCACATAGGAAAAAAAGCAGGTTCCGCAACACGCAGTTGATGCCGACGACCATGCAGAACGGCGCTTTGGGTTTCGCATTTTCAACTGATTTTTGAGAAATCTTCGCATCTTTGGGCAGATAACCAGGTCGGTCCAAAACATACTGCGATTTGAAAAAACTTGTACTCTTACTCCTATGCCTGCTCTCGCTCCGGGTCAGTGCCGTGCAATTGACGGATACAGCACTTCACGCAAAACGCGATACAATTAAGGTTAAATCGTTCATTCTGCCTGCGGCTCTGGTCGCTTATGGCTCCTTATCCTTTGCGGTGCACCCGCTCCGCCGGTTTGATTATTATTTGGACGGTCAACTAAGGCCGGGGATTAAAACTACCGCAGCCACTTACCTGATCTTTACACCTATCGCGGCGGTGTATGGGCTGAACCTTTCGGGTGTGCAGGGCAGGAATAATTTTGTCGATCGGACGGCTTTGATCACGCTTTCAGCATGCTTTGGCGGAGTCGTTGACGTTTCATTTAAACAATTGGTCCGCCGGCCCGGTCCCGGCGGATTTGAGAGCAGTTCTTTCCCCTCAGGCCATACTATCGGTGCTTTTGCTGCGGCCGAGTTTTTATCGCAGGAATACGGAGACCGATCGCCGGCCTACACCATCGCGGGTTACACTGTTGCTATTGCGGTTGGCGGCATGCGCATGTACACGCATAACCATTGGTTTAGCGACGTGGTGGCCGGCGCGGGTTTCGGTATAGCGTCAACACGACTGGCCTATCTTGTTTACCCTTCGATCAAAAGGTGGCTTACGCATACCGATAAAACAGGCAGAAGTGCGTTCATTATGCCGACTTACCAGGATGGCATGGCGGGGCTTTCATTTGCAAAAACGTTTTGAAATATGGCCAAATCGATAAAAGACATCCTGAAAAAAAACCTCGGCACAAAGGTGAACGGCAGCCTGTGGCTGGAATCAGCAGACGGCCGATTTTTGGGCCCGGGCCCTATCGAATTACTCGAACGCATTGCTGAAACCGGATCCATTAGCGCCGCCGCAAAAGAAATGAAGATGTCATACAAAAAAGCCTGGGAACTGATCAACAATTTAAATGCTCACCTGGCGACTCCGGCGGTGATACCCCAGGCAGGCGGCGAAAAAGGCGGCGGTTCGGTACTCACACCCGAGGCTATGGAACTGATCAGTTATCACCGGGAACTCAGGAAAAGTTTCACTGCATTTTTGGAAAATGAAAGCAAAAAGTTAACCCTTTAACTGGTGAAAAGTATTTTTTTACCTATCGTTATATATTTGAAAATATAACGATTATCTTGCACCATCAACCCTACTCTCCCTCTATGAGAAAAATTCTACAAGGCAAGAACGCTCTGCCGCTCTTTGGAGTTATTATTGCCGTCGTTCTTTCAGTTTCATACGCGCGTGCGCAAAAAGCGGCGTCCGATACCGCGGGAAAACAGAAAACGAACAACCAGGTTCCCGAAAAGAGCATTTCCTACCCAAAGCCGGTTGGCTACCTTAGTTTTATCATACCGTTTGTTACTGCGAACAGCAAGGCCATAACTCCCAATTTCAAAGACGGGACGAGCATCGGTTTTCCGGTCGGAGTAAATGTGCTGTACAGTAACCGGTTCGGGTTCAGCTATGAATTTACCCCGACGATCAAATGGGCAGGTGGCACGAGTAAGATGAGCAATCTTTTATTCGATCCGGGCACCATGTTCCGGTTCGATCACGGTTTCACCGTAATCACACGCCTCGCATTTGAAACCTCGGGGCGCTATGGCGTTACGCCGGTTTTTAACCAGGTATATGCGCGTACAAAGGATGTAAACTATTTCGTGGCGGTGTCGCTTCCGGCGCGTTTTGGCAATTCTCAACTTCCGACACTCGGACTGAATTTACAAATCGGATTTACTTTTAATTAATGAAGTTTCATTGGCTGATTTGAGCCTGGCTTCACTGAAATACTGAATACCAGTAGTATTACGCTGATATACATCCAAAAATGCGTAAAACTACGTATGACATTTTTTTGCTTTCCACGTTAAATTTATTTAATTTTAATAACCTAAAAAGAAAATAGCCATGAATACTTATTCGATCATCGGGTCAATAATAGCCGGCGTTCCGCTGGTATTGATCATCTCTATCGTGGTGATAAGAGGTAAAAAGATACTGGAGTCTTGAATAGTCATCAGCGGTCACACGCTGGACAATAACTCCGGAATTAATGTCTTGCCGGCATTGTCGCTGACAAGCCGCAGAGCTTTATAACCTGTTCGTTCAACAGGTCTGCCGGACCTGTTAAAGCATCACCAAACCGTACAGTATCACCATAACGGCTATAATGATATAGATTACCGATATTCCATAGAATGTCGTCCACCTGATCCAGCTTCCTATTTCCTTCAACAACCTGATTACCGGGTCATCGTCTTTCTTAATAACCAGGAACCCGGTTGTCCTGGCCCGTTCTTTAATGCCTTTTTGTTCCTCGGCATACATGAAGCGCCCCGGATCAAGGTAAGCGCCGCAATGCGGGCATGTTTCGTCTATCCTGTTTGTCCATTTGCTCCATTTGCCGCAATTCGGACATTTGATCTCACTTTGGCTCATGACAGATTTATTAATGTTATATAATAACGTTTTATCCCCGTAAAAGATTTCAGTCGTGCTATTTTATTTGAGTCTGCGTTCGCAAAAAACGGACAGCAAGGTCAAAATCAAAATTTTAGGCTTTTTCGGGTTTAGCGGGCACTAACAGACACGCATTATTACAATATATAAAAAAATCAATGGAATTTGGAAGAAAAAACTGTCAAAACAAGACCACTAACGGCAGAACCGTCACTTCACCAAAGCATTCTTTTCTTTCGTAAACTTATTATAGACCAGCTTATCCAGCCAGGCCGGGAAGAATTTACTCAGTAACACTAGCAACTTGCCTTCGCCGGTCATGATAATGGTACGTTTACGGCTCTCTACCCCATCTGCAATGATGCATGCAACTTCTTCGGCACTCATCATTTTATCTTCTTCCAATGTGCTTTCGCCCTGCTGAACGCCATCTTTATTCAAAGCAACATTACGGATATTGGAGGTGGTAAAACCCGGACAGGCTGCCATCACATGCACCCCGGTTTTCAGGTTTTCCATGCGCAGCACATCCAGGAAACCGTTCATAGCAAATTTGGAAGCTGAATAGCCCGTGCGACCCGGAAGACCCTTATACCCCGCTATGGAGGATACCCCAACAATACTGCCTTTGCTTTCGAGGATATGCGGTAAAGCGTATTTTGTACAATAAACCGTTCCCCAAAAGTTAATAGCCATCACGGTTTTGATCACGTCAACATCCACATCCTTAAACAGCGCGCGCATGCTGATACCCGCATTGTTGATGAGCACATCGATGCGCTTGAAGGTCAGTATGGTTTGTTTGATGAGGTGAGCGCAGTCGTCTTCGATAGATACATCGCATTGAACAGCTACTGCCTGGATATTATATTCTTTAATAAGGCTTTCGGTGAGTTCACACAAAGCGACGTAGTTGCGGGCGCCTACGACCAGATTGGCCCCGCGCTTTGCAAATTCTATCGTCAATGCCTTGCCTATTCCTGATGATGCTCCGGTGATAACAACTACTTTATCATTCCATTTCATACGACGAAGGGAGAATTTCGCCTATGCTGATCACAGGCAGTTTAAACAAATACTTCGCCGCGAAGATAAACATAGCGCCATAATAATGGCGAATGTACTCCCAGCTATATTTGTTCAATTCCCTGCCCGGCAACTGAATGATATAGGTTTTGGAATAGTAATATGTTTTAAAGCCCTGCTTGCGAAGACGGTACGACAGGTCGATATTATGGCCGCAATGGCTGAAACGTTCGTCGAACAAACCGGTCGGGTTCAGGGCCGATCTCCTGAGCAGCATGCAATCTTCATTCAGCACATCCACTTCCGATGTCTCAAACTCTTCTATCCAGTCGGCATTCTTATGCACCGGCATGGACTTGGGGAAATAGGATGAGAAACCCGTCAGCTTAAGGAATGACGCCCATGCACTGTCAAGGCAGTGTTTCGATTCGGAAAGATATTCGCCCTTGTGGTTCACAATCCTTACACTCGCGCCGCCGGCTAAGGGGTGCTGATCCATAAAGTCGGTAAGTTTTGCCAGGCTTTGAGAGGTGGTCAATATACCGGGGCTCAGCAGCAGGACGTAGTCCCCGTTGGCGACTCTGATAGCTTTGTTGTAGGCCTGAGAAATATTTTGTCCGGCGCTATTGGCAATTACACGAATTTTTGGAAACTCGAAACTAAGCGTTTCCACGGGGCCCGCTGCATTGTCAACAACGATCACCTCAAACGGCATCCTAATCTTCTCTTTGAAAATGGCATTCAGCGCCTGGCGCAGGCCATGTTGTGAATCGTGACAGGTAAGGATTACGGACAACTTCATCTCTACTTCGAAAGTGAATTTTCGTAGGGAACGCGGGTCACGATAGATCGTCCTAAGGTAACCTCGTCCACGTACTCTAATTCACCTCCAAAAGCTATGCCACGTGCTATGGTTGAGATGTTTATGTTGAAATCTTTTAGTCGTTTATGCAGATAGAATAAGGTTGTATCACCCTCCATGGTGGCGCTTAAAGCAAATATAATCTCCTTAATATCAGACGACTTAATGCGGTCAATTAAAGTGTCAACCTGCAGGTCTGAAGGACCTATGCCATCCATCGGCGAAATGAGTCCGCCCAGCACATGATACATCCCATTGTACTGGTCAGTGTTCTGAATAGCCATCACATCCCGTGTATCTTCTACCACACAGATAGTTGCGTGGTCGCGCTTTGGGGAAGAACAGATCTCGCATACCGGCTGATCGGATATGTTGTGGCATACCCGGCAGAACTGTATCTCATTGCGTAATTTGCTGATACTATGGCTGAATTGCTCCACGTCGGCCTTGTCCTGGTTCAGCAGATGCAGTACCAGCCGTAGCGCGGTCTTCTGCCCCACTCCGGGCAGTTTGGCAAACTCGGCAACCGCATTCTCCAGCAACTTCGACGAAAAGTTCATGTTGCGAATTTACTCAATTTAGTCTGAAAGTCGGGAAGTCCGCGTAAGTCCGAAAGCTGCAATACGCAATTAATTTATAACTTGCCCTTTAAACATACCTGTCATAGCGAGCGATAGCGCGGCAACCTCGTCGCAAATGCATGAACGGCATGCACAGTTACGAGGTTGCTTCGTCGTACCTCCTCGCAATGACATAATTATAAATTTATGTCGCCATCAGTACTGCTTTCCTTCATCATCGGTTACTTCTTAGTACTCATCTTCATTTCGTGGCTCACAAGCCGCAAATCATCGGATAATGATACCTTTTTCGTAGCTAATCGCAACGCCAAATGGTACCTGGTGGCTTTTGGAATGATCGGCACGGCATTGAGCGGTGTGACCTTCATTTCCGTTCCGGGAAAAGTGGGCGCACCAACCGGCGATCAGTTCGCTTATTTCCAGTTCATTTTAGGTAACGCCGCAGGGTTCATCATTATCGCTACGGTGCTGTTGCCACTATATTACCGGATGAAGCTGACCTCGATCTACAGTTATATCGAGCATACTTTGGGCACCTGGAGCTATAAGACCGCGGCCGGTATTTTCCTGATCAGCAGGACCATTGGATCGGCTTTCAGGCTTTATTTGGTGGTGATCGTACTGCAAAAGTTCATTTTCGACAGTTATCATATTCCCTTTGCGGTTACCGTTTTGATTTGCCTCGTGCTGATCTGGTCATATACTTTCAAGGGAGGACTAAAAACGATCATCATTACCGATAGCCTGCAAACCTTTTTCCTCGTATCATCCGTCTTTCTCTCGATATTTTTCATTTGCCGTAGTTTGGACATGAGTATCTTCCAGGCAGCGGATGCCATTAAGAACAGCAGTTATTCAAAAATTTTCTTTTTCAATGATTTTCTAAGCAGCCATTTTCACTTCAGTAAAGAGTTTCTGGGCGGACTCTTCATTACCATCGGTATGACCGGCCTCGACCAGGACCTGATGCAGAAAAACCTGAGTATGGCCCACATCAAAGAGGCGCAGAAGAATATGTTCAGCTTCACGACGGTGTTTGTTATCATCAATATCTTTTTCCTCAGTGTTGGCGCCTTGCTTTATTTGTACGCTGCCAAATATGGCATCAAAGTCGAAAAAACGGATTACCTCTATCCCACCATCGCGCTGAAATATTTAGGGGTTATCCCGGCGGTAGTTTTTATGCTCGGATTGACCGCCGCTACTTTCGCCACTACCGATTCAGCTTTGACGGCATTGACCACTTCTTTCTGCGTTGACTTCCTGGGTTTCACCAAAAACAAGGACCTGAACAGCAAAAAGATGGTGAACACCCGGCATTATGTCCATATCGCTTTTTCAGGATTAATGCTGCTCACCATCGTCATTTTTAACGCCATTAACAATGATGCAGTAGTGAGCGCGATATTCAAAGTCGCCTCTTATACTTATGGGCCGCTCCTCGGCTTATATTCGTTCGGCATCTTCATGAAAAACAGGCAGGTGAATGATAAGTTGACGCCATTCATTTGTCTCATTTCGCCCATTGTTTGCTATTTCCTGAGCATCCATTCGGCGCAGTGGCTGGGCGGTTATGTTTTCGACAACGAACTGATAATTGTGAACGGATTAATTACATTTGTTGGACTACTGGCGGCATCGTCCCCTAAACCGGCGGCACATGCAGTAAATCATTAATTCACTAACTCACTAATTCAATAATTTAGGATGACCGGTGACGAGAAAATAAGACAAGCATTTGAGAATAAGAACTGGCAGGAGATCAAGGTGACCGATTCCTGGCAGATATTTAAGATCATGGCCGAATTTGTGGACGGCTTTGAGAAATTAGCCAAAATAGGCCCCTGTGTTTCCATGTTCGGTTCGGCCCGCGTGCACAACGACAGCAAGTATTACAAATTGGCCGAAGAAATAGCCCGCCTGTTGACGGAAAGAGGCTATGGCGTGATCTCGGGCGGAGGACCGGGCATCATGGAAGCAGCAAATAAGGGCGCCTACGAAGCCGGCGGCAAATCTGTCGGCCTGAACATTGAATTGCCATTCGAGCAGTTCCACAATAAATATATCGACAGGGATAAGTTAATGGAGTTCGATTACTTTTTTGTGCGGAAGGTAATGTTCATGAAATATTCTCAGGGCTTTATCATATTGCCCGGCGGCTTCGGCACAATGGACGAATCGTTCGAGGCGATCACACTTATCCAAACCGGCAAGATCGCGCGCTTCCCGATCGTGTTCGTCGGGATAGACTATTGGAGCGGGTTATTCAATTGGGTGCAGGAAAAAATGCTCGACCAGGAACATACCATCAGCCCCGACGACCTGAACCTGTACCGCCTTGTTGATACTGCCGAAGAAGCCTGTGAACACATCTTCCGCTTCTATAACAAGTATGTTTTGAAACCAAATTTCTGAAATAGAACAAAACGGCCGAAATTACCGGCCGTTTTGTTCTATTTCCCACTTCCGGTTCCCGGCGCGGCTGCTGTTTCAGTACCGGCGTTTTCCGTCAGTTCGATCATATTATTGACTTCGCCAAGCACCTTATCCGAGGAGCCGGAATAACCGACATATTTAAAACGAATATTTCCTTTCTGATCAATAACGAACTTGGTAGGGATACCATCAACGGCATAAGCTGTTACTATCTTGGCCTGCCGGCCTTCATCATTTTTCTCATCAAGCAATACATGAAAAGTGTACTTGTTGTCGCTGATGAATTTCCGCACACCTGGCTCATAATTCTTACCGTTTTCCCAGGTGTCTATAAACAGGAACTTAACATTGGGATCATCCTTGTATTTGTTTACCGCCATTTGCATACCTGGGAATGATGCTTTACACGGTCCGCACCAGGTAGCCCAAAAATCCACTACCACAACTTTTCCTTTAAGGTCGGCTAAAGAAACTGTATTACCATCCAGGTCTTTTAACGAGAAAGCTGGCGCAGGCTGGTTGATCATAGTTTTAGCCAGATCAGCTAATATTTTAGCCCTTGCAGCTTTTTCAAGCGTTGCAAGATAATCAGCGTAACCATTATCGCTCCCTTTTACTTTAATATAGTCTTTTTTCAATTCATCCTTTAACACATCTGATGTTTGGCCATTTTTCATCCCATCGTTTATCACCTGCATCGCTTTATCATATTGTCCTGTGCCGGCCAATACTTCCGAGTAATGTTCTGCTGAATTGAGTTCGTCGCTGGTCAGGTCATAAACCTTTTTCATATAGGGCAGCGCCTGGTCCGATTTATTTTCTTTCCATAAAATATAGGCATAAGTATCGGCAGAAGCATTCCATGATCCCTGCGCATCTTTTTTTGCCATTTTTGGTGAAGTGTAAGGCGAAGGTTTTGGATTGTCTATGTTCCCGGCGTATATGTCAACAGATTCCTTCGCTAGCCTTTCTGCCTCATCCAGGTGTTTACCGGCGACCACCCAGTTCCATGCAACATTATTATATAGTCCAGCCCTCATCGATCTGTCATTTAACTGCCCGGCATATTTTTTAAAATTGGACATATCATCAGCCTGCGCAAAAGCATCTGCCATGACCGTCCTGGGATAATCAAGCGACGTTCCAGGGTCAGAAGCTAATTCAGGGCATTTGGCAGTATAAATAGTAAACAGGGAATCTTTTTTATGCAGGTCCTTTTCTCTCATGAGCTTGTTGTAAAGTTCATTTTTGACTAATCCCCCATTTGGGAAACGGGTGCTGATATCCTTTGCCAATGCTTCAGTTTCATTCGCGTTATTTGTTCGGTTGAGCATATAATAAGCAAGCATCAAGTCATCTTCTTTCGTGCTCTTTTTCAGCGAATTCAGCTTGTTATCGAACTCAAATTTATAAGCCGGCATTCCTGCAATTGTTGTATAATAAGTATTTATAACAGCCTTATTGCCGGGGTACAGTTCCAATTCCTTTTTGTATAAAGCAATGGCAGCAGTTTTGTCCGATTTTACACCGACACGGTAACCGGTGAACGTCGAGTACACATCGCCGGTCGAAGCATAAGCGTTCTCAACGGGCTTCCCGTCTTTATAGATCATGGAAACATAGCCCTTGTCAGCGTTTTTGTCTGTGATCTTTTCGCTGCTGAACTTGATGACAAATGCCTGTGTCACTGAAGGTATCGTAAATTCGCCCTTCAAAAGCTTGCCATCCTGCCTGAGACCGATATCGTCTGCAGGGTAATTTTTATTATCGAGAAAATAGACAACGGCTTCGATATTTGTTTTGCCCTCGAGCGGCGTACCGGCCGGATCATACGAAAATGTGATCTTCTCCCCTGCAGCAGGATATTGATCGGACAATTGCAAGTGAGAATTGGTTTGTGCGAGTAAGCTTTGGGCCGCCACCAAAACGGGTAACATTAATAAGTTTTTCATGTTTTTCATTTTACAGGCTGGATTAAAGTAAACAATAAGGTTTGTGAATAGAAACTGAGATTCTATCAATACAATAAATGTTTAGGGTACCACAAGGTAAGTAATATTTTCATATTATTATTTTTTTATCTTGCCCTTATGCACCGCCCCAAAAAACAAGCTGCTTTAGGTTTTATTTTCGCAACACTGCTGATCGATGTGATGGGACTGGCAATCGTAATACCCGTTTTCCCAAAGCTTATACAACACTTAATTGGCGGTACCTTGAGCGACGCGTCGCCGTATGCAGGTTGGCTTACTGTTGCCTATGCGGGGACTCAATTCATTTTCTCACCGCTTATCGGTAATTTAAGTGACCGTTTTGGGCGGCGGCCTGTATTGTTATGTTCGTTGCTTGGCTTCTGTGCCGATTATTTATTCCAGGCTTTTGCGCCTACGATCGGCTGGCTTTTCCTGGGGCGATTGCTGGCAGGTGTAACAGGGGCAAGTTTTACGACGGGAACTGCCTACATTGCTGATATAAGCGAGCCTGAAAAAAGAGCAGCGAATTTTGGACTAGTCGGGGTCGCCTTTGGCCTGGGTTTCATTTTAGGCCCTGTCATTGGCGGGTTTCTCAGCAAAATTGATTTACATTATCCGTTCATAGCAGCGGCGCTATTGGCATTTCTGAATGCAGTATATGGCTATCTTATCCTGCCGGAATCACTATCCTCTGAAAACAGGCGCCCGCTGGAACTGAAAAAATCTAATCCGATTGGCACTTTGATGAAGCTTAGTAAATATAAAGCTGTTCTGGGTCTTGCGGCGTCGTTATTCCTGATTTATTTCGCAGCACAAGCGGTACAAAGCGTTTGGACATTCTATACGATGTACAAATTCAACTGGAATGAGGGCGCCGTAGGTCTTTCGTTGGGTGTTGTCGGTTTGGTATATGCCGTTGTGCAGGGTGGACTAACCCGAATTATCATACCTAAATTTGGTACAAAAAAAGTATATGGGTAGGTTTGCTGCTTTATGGTATTGGCTTGGTGATGTTTGGCTTTGCTTCCAAGGGCTGGATGATGTATGTTATATTGATACCTTACTGTTTAGGCGGTATTGCCGGCCCGGCGTTGCAAGGCTATATGAGTAATAGCGTACCGGCTAATGAACAGGGTGAATTACAAGGCGGTCTTACGAGCCTCGCGAGCTTGAGTGCCATATTTGGTCCATGGACAATGCTCGCAATTTTCCATTTCTTTACCAGGAAAGATGCATCATTAGTTTTCCCCGGCGCTCACTTTATCCTGGGCGCAGTGCTGATGCTGCTAAGCGCCCTTCTGGCGGTGCTTTCCTTTAGGAGAAATAAGGCCCCCGTTGAAAACACAGTCACTTCAGATATTTGATCTTGCCGCATGCCACGAACACCCAAACTCAACAAAAAAGCCGCGCTCGGTTTTATTTTTGTCACCATTTTTATCGACGTACTGGGGTTGGGCATTATCATCCCGGTGCTTCCGAAATTGCTGCAGATATTAGGGCATATCGACGTCAATAAGGCGTCTGAATATATAGGATGGCTAACCTTTGTCTATGCCTCGATGCAGCTGATATTTGCCAGCGTAATGGGCAATTTGAGTGACCGGTACGGGCGGCGTCCTATTTTATTGATATCCCTGGTTGGTTTTGGCTTAGACTACGTGGTGATGGCATTTGCGCCAACAATCGCCTGGCTTTTTGCAGGCCGGACCATTGCGGGCATCTGCGGTGCGAGCACGTCAACCGCAACTGCCTATATCGCCGACGTAAGTACCGGTGATAAAAGAGCGGCGAATTTTGGCCTGGTCGGGGCTGCGTCAGCAATCGGCCTGATCTTTGGCATTGCGCTCGGCGCCTATCTTTTTGCGATCAATATCCGCCTTCCTTTCATGGCGGCCGGGGCATTCGCTTTTGGCAATGCCCTTTACGGTCTTTTCGTATTGCCGGAATCTCTGGCCAAGGAACACCGCAGGAAGTTTGAATGGAGCCGCGCTAACCCCTTTTTGTCCTTACTAAGGATATATAAACAAGAACCTGTACTGGCCGGTTTACTGGGAGCTACGGCGGTAGTTTACGTCGCCCAAAAAGCCGTCGAGTATCTGTTATCGACGTTTATCTACGAAAAGTTCAACTGGACCCCCGCAAGCGTAGGTACTTTGGGGTTATTCATTGGCCTGGTCTTGTTTGCTATCCAGGGCGGGCTGATCCGCTATACGGTGCCTAAATTCGGCCAGCAAAAAAATATTACAGCAGGCTTGATCTTCTACGCCGTGGGCTTATTGCTGATCGCTTTTGCGGGCAAAGGCTGGATGCTTTACCTGTGTATGGTTCCCTACTGTCTTGGCGGCTTGTCGGGCCCGGCTTTACAAGGGTTAGCATCAGGCCAGGTGAAAAAAAACGAGCAGGGCGAATTACAGGGCGCTTTCGCTATATTAAACAGTGCCAGTCTTATCATCGGGCCGCTTTTATTTAGCTATGTTTTTTTCTTTTTTACTAAAAAAGGGTCGAATGTCTATTTCCCCGGGGCTCCTTATCTACTCGGATCCGTGCTGATGCTGATCAGCTTTTTTTGGGTGATCCGGAGTTTTAAAAAAGACATCAATCCAAACCGCTGACGCCGCCCGAGATCACAAATTTCATCATGTCGGCTGCGCTGCGGTCTATCGGTTTTACCTTTTCGGCCGAAATAATGATCACCTGCCCGGCGAAAGAATACGACCAGGGGAAATAAACGGCGACATCGCCGGGAAGACCTATTTTTTTGAGATCCTTTTGCACCAGGAATCCTACTTTTTTTAGACCGAACTCATTCACCTCAACCAATACCGGCTCGTTGAACTTTTTCTCATCGCCTACGAAGGCTTCCGTCAGGTCTTTTATGGATGAATAAAGAAACTTAAAGACAGGCAGCTTGTTTATCCAGCGGTTCAGCCAGCGTTTGATCGGGTCGGTCACCACATTCGTCACCAGCAAACCGACGATCATGATCAGGACAAAGACGGTCACGATACCCAGCCCTGGCACGTAAACGGGCCGGCCTTTAGTATCTGTTATAAAGAATCCGCTCAGGTTCAGTGCGCTGTCGAGCTTGTAAACACCCCAGTACATCAGGAAAACCGCAGCGCCGACCGGCACTACTACGATTATACCCTTAAGAAAATAGGTGAACAGGATCGTGAAAAGTCGTTTCATGGTAAAGGTATTTTATTCATAAAAGTACACTCTTTTTACCCGTTGCGAAACATTGGTCAATATTTCATAGGGGATGGTGCCTATTTCGCGCGCTAGTTCCTCTATCGTTAGCTCATCGTTAAATACGATCACCTCGTCTCCCTCGCGAACATCGATATTGGTCACATCCAGCATACACATATCCATCGAAATGTTGCCCACCGTGGGTGCCAGCTTGCCGCGCACCAGCATCCTGCCCACACCGTTTCCGAACGCGCGCAGGTAACCGTCGGCATAACCGATCCTCACCGTTGCGATTTTGCCGGCCCTGCTTAGCTTACCACTGCGATTGTAACCTATGGTGTCGTTCGCCTCCACCTTACGAACCTGCGAAACGCTGGTCTTTAAGGTCGCAATAGGCTGCAGGCCGCCGCCTTGCTGGATAGCCGGATCAATGCCGTACAAACCAATTCCCAGCCTTACCATATCAAATTGCGCCTGGGGCCAGCGGGTAATGCCCGACGTATTGGCAATGTGTTTGATCACTTTGTATCGCAATGTCTTTTCTATCTTTTTGCAGGCGGTTTCAAACCGTTTGATCTGCGTTTTGGTAAATTCGTCATGCTCCGCAGCGTCGCTGGCCACTAAATGCGAGAATACCGATTGCACCCTGATATACCGGTTCTCTTCGAGCAGTTCGCACAGGATATCGACGTCAAAATCCTCGAAACCGAGACGGTGCATACCGGTATCGATCTTCAGGTGAACAGGATAATTACTCAGCCCATGTTTCTGCGCATAACGAACAAATTCATCCAGCAGGTTGAAACTGAATATCTCGGGCTCCAGTTTGAATTCGATCAATTTATCAAAGGCTGATGATTCGGGGTTGAGGACAATGACAGGTAGCGTGATACCCGCCTGCCGCAACGCGACACCTTCGTCGATATAGGCTACGGCGAGGTAATCAACTTTGTTATATTGCAGGATATTGGCCACCTCGAATGTACCGCTGCCATAGGAAAAGGCTTTCACCATGGTCATGACCTTTACCCCGGGTTTTAGTTTGGAGCGATAAAAATTCAGGTTATTCAACAGTGCGTTCAGGTTGATCTCCATCACGGTTTCATGAGCCTTCAATGTCAGTGCCTGGCTGATGCGCTCAAACTCGAAACTGCGCGAGCCTTTGATCAGGATGGTTTCGTTATCAAAATTAAGCTCGTTCAAATGCTGCAGCAGCGTAGCGGTATCGGGGTAGAAATATTTTTTGGGCAGATCAAAATACTTTTCGTGTTTTTGCAGTGCCTCGCCCACCCCGACAAACTTATCCACATGCTTGTTTTTCAGCATATCAGCCACCTGCCGGTACAGCACATCCTGCTCCAAACCTGATTGATAAATATCCGACAAGATCACCGTCCGCACCGGATGCTGGTTCTGTTGGTTAAGGAAATTGAGTGCGATTTCCAGCGATTGCAGGTCGGAGTTGTATGAATCGTCGATCACTGAACAGTCGTTGATCCCATTCTTCAGCTCCAGGCGCATGCTCACCGGGGCCAGCTTTTCTATGCGCTTATCGCATTCTACCGGGCTGTAGCACATAGCCAGCATAGTCGCCCAGCAGGTGATGGCGTTCTCCACAGAAGCTTCGTCCATAAAAGGTACCAGGCATTCGATCTCTTTTCCCTTGTAAATAGCGCGCAAATAGTAATTACGCGAAATGATGGTCCCGGCAAAAACGTAAAGGTCGGCCTGGTTAAAATTCCGGCTCCAGGTGAAACGGTTTCGTACCGGCATATCCTCTTCAAACCCGATCATCTGGTCGTAATTATGGATAAGCAGCTTACAGTGTTTGAATAGTTTCAGCTTTTCCCGCACCTTTTCGCTGCGGTCGGCAAAACCTTCGTCATGCGCCGGTCCGATGTGCGTCAGCACACCGATGGTCGGCCGGATGATAGCTTCCAGTTTACCCATCTCGTTGACGGTAGATATGCCCGCCTCGAAAATTCCCAGCTCGTCCCTGCTGCTGATCTGCCAAACCGAAAGCGGCACACCGATCTGCGAGTTATAACTTTTGGGGTTTCGGACAATGGTCTTATCGGCAGCCATCAACTGGTAAAGCCATTCCTTTACGATGGTTTTACCATTGCTGCCTGTTACACCAATAACTTCCAGTTTAAAGCGGCTTCGGTGATACGCGGCCAGTTTTTGTAATGCGGCAAGCACATCGTCCACTAAAAGAAAATTGGCCTCCGGCATCTTGATCTCTGTCTGGTGCGTCACCACGAAATTGCGTACACCAGCGGCATAGGCCTCGGCGATAAATTCATGACCGTTGCGCCTGCCGCTCAAGGCAAAGAACAAGCCCTCGGCGCCATTGGTAATACGCCGGCTATCAGTCAACAAAACGCTGACAATATCGTCTTTTACGATCGTGCCCGAAGCCCCGATGATCCGCTTTATTTCATTGACAGGGTAATGGTTATCGGCCATGCCACGAATTTGCTTATAATTCCGCCAATAGAAGAATTTTAACGAATTTTGGTTTGATGGCTCAGCCCCAAACAGGCAAAAAAATCGACGAGAAAACGGCCCTTGCCAAGGCCGAACACTTCTGCGTTTACCAAGAACGCTCTCAGCAGGAAGTACGGGATAAGCTGTACGAATGGGGTCTTTATCCGAAATCTGTGGAGCAGATCATAACCAAACTGATCGAAAGCAATTACCTGAACGAACAACGTTTTGCCATTGCCTACGCCACAGGCAAATTCAGGCAAAAAGGCTGGGGAAAGAACAAGATCAAACAGGGCCTGAAATTGAAAAAAGTATCCGAACCGCTGATCAAACTGGCGCTCAGGAATATTGACGAGGATGAGTATTTAGAAATGCTGCGGAAGATCATCAAAAAGAAGGAAAGTTCCATCACGGAAAAAGAATCCTACAAACGCAAATACAAGGTGCATCAATATGCTTTAAGCCGTGGTTTTGAGAACGACCTGATCGGGGATATTTTGAGGGATGAGGAAGTGGGCTGATCAAATGCCGCAAAAAAACCTTCATGTTGTCGTTTTTTACCTTTTTTCGAGCACAACATCTGTCTTAACTTTGTATATCAACCAAAAGCAAGCAAAATGAGAAAGCTGATCTACGCCATCAACCTAACCCTCGATGGCTGCTTCGAACACACCGCCGTAGGCCCTCCTGATGCAGAAGTATTTCAAGATTATATAGACCTGGTGCGGGGCGCCGGCGCTTTCGTCTATGGGCGTAAAACCTATGAATTAATGGTTCCTTACTGGCCCGACGTAGTCAAAGACGAGTCGGCATCAGAAAAGGAGGTTGAATATGCTGAGGCATTTTGTGCAGTCTCCCAAATGGTGGTCGTCTCACACTCCCTGGATAAAGCCGACGGAAACAATGCGCAGATCATTCACACGAATCTGAAGGAAGAAATACTGAAATTGAAACAACAGGAAGGCAATTATATGTTGACCGGCGGTATCGATCTTCCATCGCAATTGATACAGCTTGGCCTGGTTGACGAATATCTTTTTCTCATTTATCCCACTTTCGGAGGAAAAGGGAAACGCTTGTTTGAACATGCAAGTCTAACCGAGCGGTTAAGATTAAAATTGGTTGACACAAAGGTTTTTGAATCAGGCAGCGTTTTGCTGCGGTACGTGAAAAGTTAACTGCAAGCTCTTAACGCCGGACTGCCGCAAACATACCTTAGTATTGTCGTTTTTACCTGTCATGCGTCTGCCTCATGCATTTTAACTTTGTATAAAAATCAATAGTAAACAAATGAGAAAGCTAACGATCATGGAACATATCTCGCTGGACGGCGTGGTACAGTCGCCCGGCGGACGGCAGGAAGATCCGGATGGCGACTTCACGCACGGCGGATGGTCTATGCGGTATAAGGATAAGGTCATTGGCGACGCCATTGTTGCGGCGCACGACAGAAGTTTCGACCTGCTGCTTGGCCGTCATACCTACGATATATGGTCAGGCTACTGGCCGAATGTCCACGAAGGCATGATCGCTAACAGCTTTAACGTGGCGACCAAATACGTGGCAACCCACCGTCCGGACAGCCTCACCTGGGGCCCGGTTGAAAGCCTGAGCGCGGACATTGTTGAAGGTATCCGCAAAATAAAAGCAACGGATGGCCCCGACCTGCTTCTTTGGGGAAGCTCAACACTCACGTCCATACTGCTTGAAAACGGACTGGCTGACGAGGTTATACTGATCGTTTATCCCGTTTTGCTGGGCAAGGGCAAACGCTTCTTTTCCGACAATGCCTACCCTCAGGAATTCAAGCTCGTTGATACAAAGGTTGGCGAATCGGGGGTGATAATGAATACGTATCGGTATGTTGGGGCGCTGGCGACGGAGGCTTCTGGTGAAACAAATTAATAAGCGCCGATTGCATAGGCTACTTAAGGAAAGCGTTGGGATTTATTGAAGGCTTAGCAAATAATCAGCTATAGTTTGCGTCTCTTCAATGGAAAAACAAGGTTTAAAATATCGAATATAGCCGAGTAACTCGCTCAAAGTTAAAACTTTTACATGCTCGAACTCTTCGGTTGGCTTATTATTTATTAAAATAATTAAGTTTTTTATTGGAATTTTTCTGTTGCCCCAATGATGTTCTTTTAGCGACAATCCCGGTTCAAAAATCTCGCCCTTCAGTATTTTATACAGAACAAAATTTGTTCTTTTAATTTGATGAACAGGCGAATGCAGGCTACGATTTTCCAAAGATTGCTGACTCCAATTTTTAGTTTCGATTAAAAAAACACCAGATTGCGCTATCAAAATATGGTCGATTTGTATTGAATATATGTAGTCCCTTTCCTGTTGATTATAAATCGGATCTTGAAAATTTAGAGCAAAGTCATTAATTAAGATATGATCATCTGATAGTTTTTCTAATTCTTTTACTACCTTTTGCTCGCCCTGTGCTCCGTAAATAGCATTGTTTAGCTCGTCAATAATTCTTTTCCTTCGATCAAGTTCTTGTAATTGAGAAAAGCTGCTTTCAGACACAGCATTTTCAAAATCTGAAAGAATATATTCATGACGTTTGTGCTTAACGTTATACTCTTCAGCTAAGTGCCTCACCGAATCTTCTACTTTGGAGTTTAGAGTACGTTTGTCATTTTTGATTTTTACCTTGAGGTTGGTTCTTTTAACAAAATTTACAACTGAACGTGCAAAATTAGGATTAGGATTGGATAAGTCGTATAACCGATTCTCTAATAGCTCCAACTTGGATACAAGCTGTTGTTTAGCTTCATTCTTCCCTATAATAATAGCTTGATCTAATTGAATTACTTCATGACCAAGTTTATTCTTTTCCTGCTCAATTAGAATTCTATGATGGGAATGGATGTGCTCTCGTGTAGTAAAGTAGTTTTTTTGAAAGGCGATTAACTCATTTACCGACCTGTATTCATTCAAATTGTGGTCGCGCAAATGCGATTTTATTACCGTTAAACAGCCAACTTGATTATAAACTTTGCACATATTCGTTTTAGGTCAGGCGAATCGCAAATGTGAATATAAAAAAAGCCTTCAGACTTACGACTAAAGGCTTTTGACTTTGAGTACTCGGGGCGGGAATCGAACCCGCACGATCTTTGAGGATCACAGGATTTTAAGTCCTGCGTGTCTACCAGTTCCACCACCCGAGCAGGTGCTTTACCTATTAAAAAGAAATCCCTTCTTTTCAGAAGGGACCGGAGAGCGAAAGACGAGATTCGAACTCGCGACCCCGACCTTGGCAAGGTCGTGCTCTACCAACTGAGCTACTTTCGCATTTGCAAACTACTTTCGCGTTTGCGGAGTGCAAATATAGAGAGAATTGACTATTCCGCAAGCGGCAAATCAAAAAAATTTGAATTTGTGGGTTAACCTGCTGATTTCGTTGATTTAAGAAAAAGCAAAACAAATGCTGGATGCTATCCACCTGACCATCCAAAACAATAAAGCAATCCAGCAATAAAACAATAACACAGTCCTCACCCCTTCACCGGCTCTATAAATATCTGTTTCATGCGCGGGAACTCCTTTTGGATGTGTTTGATGATCCTTTCGATAGCATCGGTAATTTGCTGCGTCGTCAGATCATCTTCAAATACAGCGTTGAGCTGTAAGATCACCTCGTCAGGCGACAAGTACATGGAAAAATGTCTTTTGACCCTGATGACGGAAGTATCTCCCTCGGCAATGGCAACCACACGCCTGAGCGTTTTGCGGCTGGTGGTCTCGCCCATCAGCAGGCTTTTGCTCTCCCGTACCAGGATAAAGGATATAACGATCAACATCGCCCCGATCAGCATCGAGGCCGCGCCGTCAAAATGAGCATCGTGGTAATATCTCCCCAATGAAATGCCCAGGAAGGCGATAAACAACCCCAAAACGTCACCCGCATCGCCCAGCAGCGTAATAAAAACTGAAGGGTCTTTGCTTTGCTTGATGGCAGTCCAGAAAGCTATCCTGCCGCGCTCAAGATTGAATACTTTTAAGGTGGTAAACATGGATATAGCGGTAAATACAAGCGAAATCAAAAGCACGACATAATTCCAGGTGATGCTGCTGTCAAATTCGGGATGGCGAAAGCGCAATAAACCTTCGTAAAAAGAAATGCAGCCGCCAACAATGAAAATGATGAGTGATACGACGAATGACCAAAAATACAGTTCCCGGCCATATCCGAAGGGACGGTACCTGTCGGCCCGCCTCCGGCTGATCTTGATACCCCACACTAATAGCAGTTGGCTGATGCTGTCGATTACCGAGTGAATCCCCTCCGATATCATTGCCGAACTCCCGGTGAACGCCGCCGCTATAAATTTAGATACCGCTATCAGCAGATCGACAGCTACGGAAACATATATGAACGATCTTGATCCCATGCCCTTCGATCAATAACAATCGTGGGGATAACATGTTGGCGGACCGGGATCAACTATTCATCAACCCACCGTTTTGAATAAGTTTTTTAATTTCAAAGAAACCTCTTGGCATCAACTTTGTTATCCATTCAATTTCCACTGCTTTAATAACCCATTAAAATACCATATTTCTATGAAAAAGATTTCTTTACTAACGCTGATGGCGATTTTCTTTTTTGCGGCATGTAAAAAAGACCACATCACCGGAAACCACTCCGGAAATAAGAAAATGGACACGCTGCAGGGAGCCATCACTGCAAGCATGACACTCGACCCTTCAAAAAATTACTACCTCAAGGGGCAGGTGTATGTTAAAAACAATGCAACGCTGACCATTCCGGCAGGTATTACGGTATTTGCGCAGGTAAATGAGGCACGCTCGGCAAAAAGCGCATTGATCATTACCCAGGGATCCATGATCAACATCAATGGCACCGCCGCTCAACCGGTTGTATTCACATCGGCATCGTCAACACCACAACCCGGCGACTGGGGCGCGCTGGTGATTTTAGGCAAAGCCCCGACGAATTCAGCTTCAGGAAATAATGCAGCAGGACTGCCCGTTACAAGTGATACCCAGTACGGCGGCAATGTTGCAGCCGACAATTCCGGATCGATCACCTACCTGCGCCTTGAATATACAGGCGGTTTAAACCCCCCGGCTGAAAACGAATGGTCTGTCGATAAAGTGAGCGGCCTTGCACTGCTGAGCGTTGGCTCGGGAACGACCGTCGATCATGTGATGGTGAAATATTCCAATGATGACAGTTTCCAATGGGTTGGCGGCACAGTAAACGCCACACACCTGATCAGCTACAACGCAGGAGACGACGACTTCGACTTTGATATGGGCTACGAGGGTAACCTCCAATTTTTGGTAGGCTACCGCACCCACGCATCTTCGCAGGCGCTGCGCGCAAACGGTGTCGAGAGCTACAACGACTCGGTTCCCACCACCAATACGCCGTTAACCCGACCAGTTATTTCCAACATGACCATCATAGGCCCTGAAGGCACTGATGCCACTGTGACCAATAGCTGGATGGGGGTTTACATGCGCAAGGGAACGCGGCTTGCGATCAGGAATTCCCTTGACGCTGAATTTTCTAAGGGCGCGTTTATGGACTGCCCAAGAACCCGCCCTGTGATATTAGCCGATGACGACGCTGAATTCAGGCATAACCTGGTAGAAACGGATACCGTGGACCGCACATTTGCCTGGGACCAGGGCCAGATCATCGCCGTGCCCGACCCTGATATGACGACATTTATGACTAATTCAGTCAACCAGGACAGTGTTTTAAACACTTCGGCCGACTTTAAATTTGTTTCATTATATCCGACCAGCGGCGCGCCGGATCTGACACCGGGTTCGGGCTCGCCCGCCTTAAGCGGTGTCGATTTTACAGGTGCCGACTTTTCCAATTCGTTTTTTGTCCAAACGGCCTATCGCGGGGCTATAGCACCCGATAGCAACTGGGCGGCTCAAAGCACGTGGGCTGATTGGCGATAGCGTAATTCAGTAAGAACAAAAGGTCGGGTCGATCAAATATCCCGGCCTTTTTTTTAACCGTTTTCCGCAGGCAGGCTAAAATAAAAAGATGCGCCCTTATCTGGCACTCCTTTAGCCCATGTTTTGCCCTTATGCCTGGATATAATGCGATGAACGATAGCTAATCCGACACCTGTGCCTTCAAAATCCTCGCTTGAATGAAGTCTTTGAAATACGCCGAACAGTTTGTCAGCATACCGCATATCAAAGCCCACGCCGTTATCGATGACGCTGTAATGAACAGAATCCTTTCTCAACTCTGATGCGATCTTAACAGCAGGCTTCTCCTTATTTGAAGAGTATTTTATAGCATTCGATAATAAATTTACCCATACCTGGTTCATCATCGCAGGGTCTGCGATAACAGGATGCAAATTACCGATCTCTATTTTCGCTTTAAAACCCGGCGCACGGGTAAGGTCATTGCACACCTTTTCAACTAGCGATCTCATATCAATCTTCGATTTTGTCAGGTCGGTTTTGCCCAATTTAGAGAAAGCCAACAGGTCGTCAATAAGCATACCCATCTTTTTGGCGCCGTCCTGCACAATATTAAGCAATCGCTTCCCTTCATTATCAAGAATCTGCCCATAATCTTCCTGTAGCATCGTTGCATAACCATTTATAGTTCTGAGCGGTGCGCGCAAATCATGCGATACGGAATAGGAAAACGCTTCCAGATCCTGAGTTCGCTGCTGTACCTTCAACTCCAGGTCGGCATGCAAACCGCGTATTTGTTCCTCAGCGAGTTTACGTGCGGTGATATCGGCACGAATGGCGATATACTGGTATGGCTTGCCGCGCTCATTCAAAAAAGGGACGATAGTTGTATCCACCCAGTAATTGCTGCCGTCCTTGTCCCTGTTTTTTAACTCGCCGCGCCATATTTCTCCATTAGCAATAGTTACCCACAAATTGCGGATGAAATCCCTGGTATGAAATCCTGAATTGATGATGCGATGATCCTGGCCGATCAGTTCTTCCCGGCTATATTTTGATATCTTGCAAAAGTTGTCGTTAACATGTAGTATAATACCTTTTTGATCGGTTACAGCAACTATGCTGGATGTATCAAGCGCAAATTTGTAATCAGAAATATCCTTATTTAAACTCTCCAGTTGCATCGTGCGCTCGGTCACTTTCCACTCAAGCTCCGCATTAAGCTTTTGTATTTCCTGCGAACGTTTTATTATTTCAACTTCCATCGCACTTGAGCGCGCCCGCAGATCGTCCGTTATTTTATCTTTTGCAATTTGCTCTTTTTGCAGCAGCATAAAATTTGTAACATCCTCTACACGGTGAATGATAAAAACCACTTCATTCTTCGAATCAAGTACGGGTTTGTTCAGCGGGCTCCAATATCGTTCCTCAAAGGTCCCGTCTGGCCTGCGTATATCATATTTTTGCACGGCCATAGTATGGGCAACTTTATTTTTAAGTACCGAATTCAAGGACGTTTTAAGGTTAAGAACACCATCGGCGCCTATATCATCCGGGTTGTCCGGAAATACTTCAAATAAATGTTTTCCTGTGATATCCTCGCGCCTGGTCATGGTGGCTGCAGCATAATCATCACTCACCGCATGGATGTACAGATCGGGCAGAAGAACGAGATATAATCCCGGTACCTGCTCAAAAAGTGTTTTAAAGCCGGTTTCAATTTTCGAGTCGGGTGCATTTTTAGAAATCATAATTTACTATTCGTTTTTAACAAGGTTTTAATATTAGTCCGTTTAAGTGTATTGAAGGTAAACCTTATGTTTTTAAAATGCTACAGGTATTTTAACGGTATTTTCAGAATTAATTTAGTAGTGATTGTTGCTAAAGGAGGCTGCAGCACCTGATTAAAATCGATCAGATGCCAGCTAAAATAAAATCATTCACTATATTTCCCCGCTCATATCATGAGTTTCATGTACGACATCTGCTGTATTGGACATATCACGCTGGACAAGGTGGTTACCCCCCGTTCAGAAATGCACATGCCCGGGGGAACGGCCTTCTATTTTTCATCTGCCCTTGAGCATATGGACACCAAATATCTCCTGGTTACCTCTGTTGCTGAAAGCGAAATGGCGTATGTGGACGCGCTGCGCGAAAGAGGCATTGAGGTGTGGGCATATCCCAGCATGCATACGGTGTATTTTGAGAATATTTACGGCGATAATCCGGATAACCGCGAACAGAACGTATTACAGCAAGCCGACCCGTTTACCGTTGAGCAATTGAAGGACGTTGACGCCGGGGTCTTTCACCTCGGCCCCCTGCTCGCCGGCGATATTCCGCTGGAACTGATCAGGTTCCTGTCTTCAAAAGGCAAGGTTTCACTCGATGTGCAGGGCTACTTGCGAAAGGTCGCCCATAAGAAGGTATATCCGGTAACATGGCCCGAAAAACAGGAAGCCCTGCGATATATCGATATTCTGAAAGCTGATGAGACCGAATTGCGTGTATTAACCGGTATAGAAAACGTGAGGTATGGGGCAAAAATGGTGGCAGACCGTGGTGTAAAGGAAGTGGTGATTACCAATGGCAGCATGGGCTCGTTTATTTACAGCGAAGGGGAATATTACGAGATCCCCGCTTATGTCCCTGAAAATGTTATTGACGCCACCGGGTGCGGTGATACCTATATGGCAGGTTACCTGTATATGCGTGCTAAAGGCGCTGCGATTCAGCAGTCGGGCGAATTTGCGGCGGCTATGGCAAGCCTCAAAATGGAGTCACCTGGACCGTTTACGGGTGCTGAACAGGAAATCTTCGACCGTTTACGCAGGTCATGATATGCACGGGTCTAACAAAAGAAACAACTGACTATTAATTCTCGCGGCTATTCTTTACTTTTAAAACCGATTGGGTTACTGTTTATGAAGAAAGTCCTCATTCTCCTTTTGGTCATCATCAGCTGTAAAGCTTTCGCGCAGCAGGATTCATTAAAAGCCTATAATACAAACCGTATCCGCATCACATCCAATGGCATGGACGTTTTGGGCGCATGGGGACTTGTGAACCTTGGTACCGGAGCCTGGTTGAATTGGGGTACAGGAAGCAAAACCGTTTTAGTTACTGACGGACAGAACCTGGTTCCGGCAAGAGTAAGTACGATCAGCCCTGAATTAAAGTATTTCGCACAGATGAATACGATCTGGGGCAGCGTCGATTTCGTGACGGCGCTGTTAGGTTATACCGGCGCGCAAAAAGACATCAGGAAAAATCTTTCAGCTGCCGAGAGTCTGCAGCGGCAAAACCGCATAGAAAAAATATTCTTTGTGAATGGCTGCCTCGATGTGGCTTATATCGGCGCGGGCTTATACCTTAAACTTGCCGGCGATTCGCGCAATTCGGTTATGATGAGGGGCTACGGCGAATCGATCCTGATGCAAGGCGGTTTTTTGCTGATCTTCGATGGCCTGATGTACAAATCCGAAAAGGCAAACGGCAGTAAACTCAGGAATTTCCTCGAAAAACATCCTATCTCGTTCGACGGCCGCAGGGTTGGGATTATCTTCAACATGTAAGCGCCTTAAATCGGGCTCCCGCCCCCGGCAACACTGATTTCTTAATTAAAATTTAACAAAAATGACAAAACTCAACCGGCGACCCGGTTGTTTTTCGTGTAATTAACCCCATTTAATTACCCTATAAAATTTTAAGTCATGAGTGTTCAGGTAGAAACAATCAAAGCACAGGAAGTTGCCCACAGGCTGGTGGAACTCTGCCGCGAAGGTAAAAACGCACAGGCCATTACCGAGTTGTATGACGACAACATTGTCAGTATTGAACCGGATGGTTCGCCGATGGCCGGGAAAACCGAAGGCAAACAGGCTGTATTAGACGGCACGAACCGTTGGTATGACTCGGTGCAGGAATTGCATAGTTCGCACATTTCCGACCCAATAGTGAGCGGTAACTTTTTTGCCTGCGCTATGAACGTCGATGCTACCTACAAGGAGCACGGCAGAAACGTAATGGATGAGATTTGCGTTTTTGAGGTAAGGGACGGCAGGATTATTAAGTCGCAGTTCTTTTACAACTGATTTCAACCCGCAACATGAGAAAATTACTGATCGGGGGCCACAGGCCCCTATTTCGTGAAGTAACAATACCGATACTTACTCGCCGGAAACTTTCCCAACAATTTCATTCAGGTTATATTTGGTTGCTAACCAATTAAAATCATGAACCTGAAATATCTGCCAATACTTATTCTTTTCAGCGCGAACCTTGGAACAGCCACCGCCCAAACCGGCACTACTACGATCACTGAATGGCAAAACGGCAAAAACGGAGCTGTATCGCTGACCTACGACGATGCTTCGCGGCATCAGTTCACAAGGGCGCTCCCGATAATGGAAAGACTGAAACTGCCGGCCACTTTCTTCGTGATCACCGGCCCTATAACGGGTTCAAAATATCATGGCAAATTCATTGGGCGGCCAGTGGCTGACATCATCAAAGAATCAGCCACTATACCAACCAACGATCAGAACTTCCTGGAAAGGTGTTCGGCAGCAGGATACCTGGGCTACAAGGGCACTATCTCCTACCATACCCGTGCGGGCGGGGCGTACGATTCGGGGCATAAGGAACGGGCGTTTAAGCTGATGGATTCGCTGTACGCCAGAGTGCGGCACGGCGACTTTCAGCCGGGGTATGAACCCTGCCCGGAATATTTACAGGCAGAAGGTTCGAGTTGGGCCGACTTTAAGAAAGATGCCGCCGAGGGCTACGAGATAGCAAGCCACTCTATCACCCATGCCACTATGCCCGGACTCGATTCGGTGAACATTGTTTATGAGCTGCAAAAAAGCAAGGAAGAAATTCTGAATCACCTCGGGCCGAAATATACCTTCTCATGCGAAGTTCCTTACGGTTATGAAAATGAACGGGTGATGCAAATTGCTTACCACTACTACCCTGCATTCCGCAACCGTATGCCTGAGCCCTGGCTGAAAGAGATAGACCGTGCGAGCAGGAAGTTACCCCACCCAACCGACAAGGATTATGTGCAATGGCAGCGCGGCGCTACCACCAAAACACCGCTGCCGATGATGAAATCGTGGGTGGATACCGCCTACAACAGTAAGGATACCTGGTTGGTGCTGGTTATCCACGGCGTGGACAGTTTAGGCTACGAGGCGTTGAACCATCAATTGCTCC
>JAFDZL010000461.1 GCA_018266935.1 Bacteroidota bacterium
CCGACGAGTCGGACCAATTCAATTTTGCCGGCGATCCCACGGCATTGACGCTTTTCAGGCAGAATTATACCACCTCGCACGAAGGCTTGTACGACCATTTGCCCGTCAGCAGGATCAAACCCGATACGCTGATGGACCTGCCTGCATTGTTTGAGTATCCCAAAGGTATTTATATGGCAATCACTGAAGCCAACCTGCTGGATTATGCAGGAATGTATCTGATCAAACACAACGGCGTGCTGCAGAGCAGCCTGTCGCCGTTACCACATCAAACCGAGATCAAAGTCAAGGCAAAATTGCCCCATAACAGCCCCTGGCGGGTAATGATGATCAGCGACAGGGTGGGCGCATTGATCGAGTCAAATATCCTGACCAATCTTGCAGAGCCATGCCGAATTAAAGATGTCTCCTGGATCAAGCCCGGTAAAACCACTTTCCCGTGGTGGAATGGCAATGTATCCCCGGATACTTCGTGGGCGCCGGGGAATAATTACGATTTCAATATGTACTATGTCAATTTCTGCGCGAAGTATGGGCTTGCTTATCATTCGGTAGTGGAGTACGGTTTGCACGAATGGTATGTGAACGACGGCGCCGGTTTTCAACCCGGCCCTCATGCCGAGCCATGGAAAGCGGTGCCGGGCCTGGATATGCAGCAGTTGTGCGACTCGGCGGCTAAGGTAGGTGTTGGTATAAGAGTTTGGGTGCATTTTTATGCGCTTTACCCCAATTTAGACAAAACCTTTGACCAGTATCAGAAATGGGGCATCAAAGGCCTGATGTGCGATTTTATGGACCGCGACGACCAGGAAATGGTGAACGCCCAGGTGGAGATACTGGAAAAAGCCGCGCAGCATCACCTGCATATCCAGTTTCATGGCGCGTATAAACCGACCGGCTTAGCCCGCACTTATCCCAATGAGTTTACCCGCGAAGGCACATTGAATTACGAGAACGATAAATGGGGCGACTGGGTAACCCCCGACGCCGACCTGAATGTGGCCTTTACCCGGGCTTTGGCCGGTTCGACCGACTACCATTTGGGTGGATTTCGCGCAGCGAACAAAAAGACGTTCAGGGCGCATTATACCAGGCCGATGGTATTGGGAACACGCTGCCACATGCTGGGGATGTACGTGGTGCTCGAGAACGAACAGGGAATGATATGCGATAACCCCGATGCTTATATCGGTCAGCCGGGATTCGAATTTTTGCAGCAGGTTCCGCTCACCTGGGACGAAACCAAAGTGCTGAACGCAAAAGTGGCCGAATATGTCACCATCGCGCGGCGTAAAGGCAATGAATGGTATATCGGCACGATCAGTAACAATACAGCGCACGACATCAAAACCTCACTTTCTTTTTTACCAGCCGGAAACTATACCGCCGAAATCTACAGCGATGCACCGGACGCAGATACCGACCCGAATCATTTGACCAAAGTTATTCAGCAGGTAACCAACCAAAGTGTTATCGACACCAAATTGGTTGCCAGTGGGGGACAGGTGATGAGGGTTTATAAAACCAACTAATCAACTATGTCATTGCGAGGAGGAACGACGCCTGTCCCGAACTCGTTTCGGGAAAGCAACCTCGTAGCTATTCCTGTGGGATGTGAAAGCCGACGGGATTGCCGCGCTGCGCTCGCAATGACAAATCGTAAATCTAAAATCGTAATTCGAAAATCAAAACAAATCCGTCACCCTCGTATGCTTCCTCTTCACATACTTACGGATGTCCAGCACGATACCCGCAAAAAAGTAAAAGATCAGCGGAAAGCCCACAGCCAGGAATGATGAGTAGATAAAAAACAACCTGATCTTGGAAATAGAGATATTGAAGCGCTCGCCGAGGTAGGTGCAAACGCCGAAAGAGTAACGTTCAAAAAAGGTAATTATCCGTTGCAGCATATCAGGTAGTTCTTAGTATTTTATTTCCAACGCCGCATTGCAGGCATTTCTTATGGCTGCAGTAGCTATTTTTTAGCTCGAGCAGCGCCTGCGAATCAAATGCGGTATTTACGCTTATACCTACAGAATCAAAATTAGTTACAATATTGTTTTGTTCAGCAGGTAATTTTTCCAACAATTTTAAGCTTCGGTTGATAAAATACTCCTGCTGGTTATGTTTGCCATAACAGAACAAAAATAGTGCAAAAGTGTTCAGCAGCAGAATATCGATGGACGATTGCCCCAATGCTTTGGACGAAGCTTTCGACTCCGCATCAAAACGATAATGCGTGTCCCAGTAAGGATTTATTTCCAGCCGCGTGAACAATTCTCGCAACTGCGTGACGTCCCTGATCTCGATCATTTTTGAGAACAAGTGGTTCGATCTCACAATGAGCGCGGCAAACTGCGCCAGCCTGATCGTCGGGAAATTCTGCGGGCGCATCCGCATAAATTTCCAGAGGTGTTTTTCAATTGGCACGAGGTTATATTTCTTTCGCAGAAAATTATGCTCCTCCTTCAGCTTATTGGGATATTCGTCCTGAAACTCATCCTCCAAAAATCCCGCCTGCCCGAATATCAGCGCCTCGATCTGCGATGGATTATTCTTATGTTTCGCCAAAGTCAATTGCGGCAATGACTTCGCTAATAATTCAAAAGGCAGGGCGTTGGTTTTAAACCCGAACTGCGCCGCCAGGAACTGGTAAAACGTTTCTTCCCAGTCGCCTTTGTTTTTCGCTAACGCCGCTGTCACCGTGGCCGATCTTTTTTCCAGCCGTTCGACCAACACCCGTGTCAGCCAGTTGCGCAGCGTCATATCGTCAACGCTGCGGATACTGCCCTCGCAGGGGATAAATTGCTGGGTGCCATAGATCAGGCGGTGGTAGCGGTTATACAGGTCGTCCGGGATGCGTTCTTTCAGTTCAAGGGTCGGCAACTGCCGGCCATCCGGTAAAACGATTGGTTCGTCGTCGCGATAAACCACATGCAGGATCACGTTCTTATAAGCGTTATCGTTCGTATGCCCGTGTCTGTGCCAGTCGGACGAATTGATATGTATTTCCACATTCCCGGCCCAGGTGGTATCGCCGACACGGATGCGCGCATTATGAAAATCCGGCCCCGAGTCGCTGTTAGGCAATCCCGCCGAAAACACTTCGAGGTTTTCACCCGTAGTGGTTTGCAGGTTGTCGCGGTTGAACAACCGGAATTTCCAGATGTAATGGATAAAGTCTTCGGAGAAAAACATCAGCCTAAGATAGTGAATTAAGGGGATGCGAAAATTTGTAAAAAATTTGTTACCTTAATGGGCGATTTACATTTAGTTATTCAATAGCCCCTATGCCGATAAAAACGGATTTACCCACCTGTAAGCGTTGCGGTTTTAAATTCAGCGCCCGTGTGCGGCGGCCTCTTTGGTTTAAAATACTGTTTTTCTGGTTGCCCATTAAACGTTTTTATTGCATTAACTGTGAAAGAAAAGCCTATATATGGTGGCCTGAACGGGAAGATTACTAAAACTCCCGGAAAATCCAGCTTACGGTATCCTGTAATAAACCCCAAATCCCGGGCTGCCCAATACAAAGACCGAGTTTTGCCCGATAGTATAGGTCGGAAGTCCGATGTTGCCTAATTGAGAGGTTACCTGGCTGAATGAGGTGAAGTTGCTGGTTTGGTAAACGCCGATACCGGCATAAGAAAAATAATAAACGCCCTTCACCTGGCTAATGTTGTCGATATTGGGGTAACTTGTAAGCGTACTGATGAGGCTTTGCGTAAACACCGGCGACCAGCTGGTGCCGCCATCAATGGACTCGTAGATATAGGCGGTGCCGTCCGGTGCATCATGCGGCGTGCCGGCAAACAGGTTCCCTTTATTGTCAACAAAGAGCGATTCGACATTAGACAGGATATAGTTGCCGTTAGCGCCGATGTTTTGCCAGGTGCTGGTATGCAGCGGCAGCATATAAACAGAATTATCCGAGCCGATCACAAACAGGTTGCCGTTCGGCAGCTCGACAGGGTAGGTGGCCGGCCCCATCGGGAGCCCGAAGTCATTTTCATTCCAGCTTTGTCCCTTGTCGGTTGAAATAAACAGCCCGTTTGAATTGGTCACGATCAGGTTACCTGAGGCAGTATAAGCCATATCCGAAAAATTCACACTCCAGATGCCGTTGGCTGTGCTGCTCCAGCTCTGGCCGTTGTCGGCCGAGAGGAATATGCCATCATTCTGCGTTGCGACGAAAATGCCGGCCGCGGTAGAAAGTATCTTGTTTACAAAATGTGTGTTCCCAAAGGCGGTAAGGGGATGCCAGCTTTTGGCGTTATCATCCGAGTAGTAGGGGTACGCTGTGCGATTGACCGAGGCCAGTATGCGGCCCGAGCTTAAGGCGGTTACATTGTTCACCGGGAAGTTTTGCAGGCAGCCCCCGCGATGCCATCCGCCTGCCGGCGCTAAGCCCGTGGCTGCAACTGATACCGAATCTATTTTAGCGCCGGTGTTGTCTAACAAGATAACTTTTAGCGACTGTGCGCCCGTTTCGCCGCTCAGGTACCAGGCGTAAGATGCCTGTCCTGTTGCGTTAACAGTAGCCTCACTGGTAACCAGGTCCTGGCAGCCCGAACGTTTGAATTGTACGGTATAGCCCGTAAGTGCAGAGCCGTTATTGGTGGCCTTAATGACGATAGAATCCTTCAGCTGATTGCCGATCGTGTCGGTTTGGTTGCTGCCTTTAACGATTTTGAGATACAGCCCCCCGGACGGCGGATTGATAGGTTGCCTGGTATCTTTTTTGCAGCTGAAAATAAACAGCGTCAATACAGGAACAAGGTAGAAAAGCTTCTTCATAAACTCTGTAGCTCACATACGGGCTTTTATACGTTAAATAAATCTTAAAGGTTATTAAAAATCAAATAATTATAAATCATTTTATGACGATACCAAACCTGAAATAATATTGATGCCGAGCGCTACAATGGCTGTGTTGAAAATAAACGAGATAAGGCCGTGAAGCCAGGCCAGGCGCCGTATTGGTTTTGCAGAAATTTCAACGTCTGACACCTGGAACGTCATACCAATGACGAATGCGAAGTAAACGAAGTCCATATAGTCAGGGTGCTCGTCTTCGGGAAAATCCAGCCCGCCGCCGGTTTTGGGAGTACCGTCATCATGCGCAACGTCGTAATACATATGCGCATAGCGCAGGGTGAAGATGGTGTGCACCAGCCACCAGGAAACGAATACGGCCGTAATAGATAACAGGATATGATCGCTCATATTTTGGCTATGACCTTTAGCCGATTTCAGCAGGAAATACACTGCCAGTAAGCTGAAAACAGATGCTATGATCACTATGGCGAAGATCATGGTACGGCTCGAATCCTGCAGCCTGGCTATTTTTTGCACCTCGCGGGGATGACTTGATACGATGGTGATCCACATTAAAATGATCGCGATCAGGGCAAATCCCATCCAGGCGAATAATAAGGCGGACGGGAGCGAAAGCCTTGGATAGGCCAGTAAAAACGTGATGACACCGGCAACCAGGCTGATCATTGCCCGGTGGTGCGCGTCCATTTTCATAAATAAGTGGGGATTGGGGTTGATATTAGTCATTGGTTTATTCCGAAAGCAGGTTAAGTTCCGATAGTTAGCCGGACCGAAAGATGATGTGAATATAGGATATTTTGAGAACTTTCGGACTTGCGGACTTTCGGTCTTTCGGACTATTCAAAAATCTCCGCCACACGTCCAATTTGCCCATCCTCAAGCCGAACTTTAATTCCGCGCGAGTGAAAAGCCGAACTCGTCAACAGGTCCTTAACAACGCCGCGGGTGCGTTTGCCGCTGCGCTGGTCCTTTTTGAGGATGATATCCACTTCGAGGCCGGGATAGATGTCTTTGCGGTACTGGCCGTTCATATTATTTGATTCCACCGATTATTTCAGCAGTGATTCCACCGATTTCCTTACCGTTTCAAAGTCGAAGCTCTTGATCAGCTTGTCCATAGCTTGGGTGATCTTGTCGTTATTCAAATTACCGATGCTGCCTTCGTGGGTGTGCTGCACGGTCTTTTCAGGGTTAAAATTACCCTGTTCAATGGCCAGGCCAACCTGCCGGTAAGCATCGCGGAACGGAACCCCGCTCAAAACCAGTTTATTTACTTCATCGACGCTGAACAGGTAAGCATATTTCGGATCGTCGAGGATATTCCGTTTTACTTCGATATGCTGCAGCATGAAGTCAGCCATTTGCAGGCATAATTTAAGATCGGTAAAAGCCGGGAACAGCAATTCTTTCAGCAATTGCAGCTCGCGATGGTATCCTGAAGGCAGATTAGTGGTCATAATGGCCACGTCATTAGGCAGCGCCTGCAGGCGGTTGCATTTACCCCGCATGATCTCCCAAACATCCGGGTTCTTTTTGTGCGGCATAATGCTGCTGCCCGTAGTAAGGGCATCCGGGTAGCTTATAAACGCGAAGTTCTGACTGAGATACAGGGCCTGATCCATCGCGAATTTTGCTAAGGTGGCCGCAATTGAAGCTAATGCCTGGGCGATGACCCTTTCCGTTTTTCCCCGGCCCATCTGTGCATAAACAACGTTGTAATTTAACCGCTCGAACCCTAATAGTTCCGTCGTCAAAGTACGATCGAGCGGGAAAGACGAACCGTATCCTGCCGCAGACCCCAATGGATTTTTGTTGGTGATCTTATAGGCTGCCAGCGTCAGCTCAAGATCATCGATCAGGCTCTCGGCGTAAGCGCCGAACCACAAGCCAAACGACGAAGGCATGGCTACCTGCAGGTGCGTATAACCGGGCAGCAGCACATCTTTATGTTTTTCGCTGAGCGCGATCAGTGAGCGGAACAATGCTTCGGTCGCCTCCACAACATCCTTCAACTCGCTGCGGAAGAAGAGCTTCAGGTCAACCAGCACCTGGTCGTTGCGCGAACGGCCGCTGTGTGTTTTTTTACCGGCATCGCCAATTCTGCGGGTGAGTAACAGTTCGACCTGCGAATGCACGTCCTCCACATCTTCCCAGATCGAAAATTTGCCGGCGAGGACGTCTTTGTAAATGTTTTTCAGTTCGCTTTGAACAGCATCGAGGTCTTCCTTACCAAGTAAGCCGATACTATGCAGCATCCGGGTATGCGCAAGGGAGCCCAGCACATCGAACGCGGCCATCTGGGCGTCAAATTCCCTGTCGCGCCCCACGGTGAAGTTTTCTACGAGTTCGTTTACGTTGACGGATTTCTGCCAGATTTTAGACATAGTGCAAATATGGCATAAATTTTATTCATTGCCGCCTGCTTTAGCTGGCGGGCTGAGAGCATAAACAAGATATTCTCCATTCGCTCCGGCGAGCTCAAACCCTGATTTTTCCAACAGCTTTATCGATCTCTCATTCTTTTCATTTGACTCCGCAGTTATCTCTTTAAATTTCAACTCTTCGAAGCCGAATTCAATTACTTTCTGCAGCGCTTCCGTCATTAGCCCACGCCCCTGGTATTCCGGTAGCATTTCGTATCCGAGCTCGGCTTTAAAATTGCCCCAGTCAATATGCCAGTATAGGATTGTGCCGATTAGTTTCGTTTCACCTATCAGGGTCAGCGCCCAGAATACCGCCTCATCTGTTGCTGCTTTAGCTTGTATCATGCGGATAAAATCGTGCGCGTCGTCCATCGTCACGGCGCCCTGGCGGGCGGTAAGTGCGTTGACGCTTGCGTCGGTACGCAGGCGGAATATCTCTTCCGCGTCCTCGGGCAGTAGCTCGCGCAGGAAAAGGCGTTCGGTGGTCAGGCTGGTGAATCGGGAAGTAGCCATCGGCTTTATGATAATGTTACAAGATAAAACAAAGTAGCCGATTAATTCTATTTTTGACCGTCACCACTTTCGAAATGAAATACCTTTACACAACCCTGCTTTTATTTATTTCAATCGGCTCTTTTGCCCAGGACGCCGCAACTATCATCCATAAAAATGATTCGCTGAACATTGTTTATGCCGGTACCACTATTTTTTCGGGCAATATCGAAACCGGCAAGAACGGGTATGTGTTGCGTCAGCAAACGCAGGTAGTTAAGGGTTGTACCTGGCAAATTATAACGATCAGGACAGAAAATCTAAAGCCGTTCAGGCTGGACGGGCATATAACAGGAAGCGATGAAGCCATCGCCTGTGAAAGCGACCCGGCGGAAAGCCCATTAAAAGTGGTGCGCCAGATGGTAGGCCGAAGTCACAGCCTGCTGAATAACGCGGTGTATGAACGCCGGCACGACTGGCTGCTGTCGGTGGATAATTATTATTCCAGGGTGAAGGTGACCCCGGTAAAAGATAACGATTATGATATCGATGTGACGGGCTGGGAGATAGTCGTTCGGTTCCGGCCAAGATACTATCGCGAACACCGGGGTCTTTCCCGGTTCGATCCGTCAAGTTATGAGGTGTGGAAGAAACCGGTCGTCGGCTGGTGCAGCTGGTTCGCTTACATGGACCAGGTGAATGAGAAAGAAATTAAAGAGACCGCCGACGTCATCAGCGCAAAGCTTAAACCCTTCGGGCTGCAGTACCTGCAGATCGACGACGGTTACGAGCAGCTGCCTATCGGTTTGCCAGATACCTGGCTGCATGCCAATAATAAATTCCCCGCCGGTTTAAAGGGCCTGGCGTCTTATATCAGTTCAAGGGGACTGACGCCCGGTATCTGGACGAATGTCACCTTTGCCGATTCGGCCGCCGCTTATGCGAACAAGAGTTTGTTCGTACAGGATGAACAGGGCCGGCCGGCGTTGGGTAACTGGATAGGTTACGTGATGGACGGCAGCAATCCCGAAACGATACAAAAACTTATAAAACCTGTGTATAAAGGCTTGAACGACGATGGCTATGATTATTTCAAGCTCGACGCAATACGGCATTTGAAATATGAGGGCTATAATTCCTTTAAGAATTATTTTGAGCAAAAAGGTACCGACCGGAACGAGGCCTACAGGAATGTGGCCAAAGAAGTGCGCACGGAGGCTGGACGGGACAAATTCCTGCTGGCCTGCTGGGGCATCAGGCCGGAGCTGGTGGGTATTGCCGATGGCTGTCGTATCGGTAACGATGGATTCAGCTACGCCGGGCTTGCGCAATTCAATTCGTATAACAATATCATCTGGCGCAACGATCCAGACCATATTGTTTTGAGTGCGAAAGAGGCATATCGCAGCTGCACGGCCACGTCGCTTACCGGGTCGTTGTTTATGCTGACGGATAAAGCTGAAAAATATCACAATTCGCCACTGGTAGAAGCCGCGCGGCGGACCATCCCTGTTCTATATACCCAGCCGGGGCAGGTGTACGACGTTGATCCTTCCCGTTCGGCGCTGATAGACGGCGCTGATGTGGAAATGAGCGGCAGCGGTCCGCGGCCATTTGATGCCAGCAGTAATACCATAACCGGGCTTTTTGAACTCGAGTTGAACAAGCCCTTTGAGCATTGGGTGGTGCTGGGCCGGCTGGACGACCGCGATAAGGTGATACCCTTCAAAGACCTCGGTCTCGACGCAAAAAAAGAATACCTGGTATTTGAGTTTTGGAGCAAAAAATTTCGCGGTTCGTTCAAATCGCAGTTTACTCCGGGCAGTATCGATACCGCTTTCAACTGCCAGGCATTTTGTATCCGCGAGCAATTACAGCACCCGCAGCTGTTGGCAACGAACAGGCATATATCCTGCGGCGGCCTTGAAATACGCGACATGAAATGGCAAGACAATGCTTTACAGGGCCAAAGTGAGCTTGTGGCGAATGATAAGTATATTATCTACTTATATGAGGGCGCCGTTTATACGCCCGATAAGGTTACGGTAAAAGGCGCGTCTCTTTTTGCTGATGAAAAGAATGGCCCGGTCAGGAAAATTACCTTGCTTTCAAAGAACGGCGGAGTGGTTGACTGGACCGTTCAATACGCTAAAAAGTAATAGGTATGGCCCGCATTTTCCTCGAAACACCCCGCCTCATTCTGCGCGACTGGCAACCGGGCGACCATGAACCTTACGTGGTTATGAATGCTGATCCGGAGGTGATGGAGTTTTTCCCGTCCACGATGACCAGGGAGCAGACCATGGCGCAGATCAGCCGCATTACCGGATTTATCGCCGGGAATGGTTATGGTTTTTTCGCTGTGGAACGGAAAGATAACCGGCAGTTCATCGGCTTTACCGGGCTGAGTTATGTGACCTTCAAGAGTGATTTTACACCCTGCACTGAGATTGGCTGGCGCCTCAGCAAAACGAATTGGGGACAGGGCTTCGCTACTGAAGCCGCCGAAGCATCCCTTAGGTATGGTTTCGGGCACTTAGGTTTAAAGGAGATATTTTCCTTTACATCGGTCCATAATCAGCGCTCGGAAAATGTGATGAAGAAGATCGGCATGCAAAAGATGGGGACGTTCGAACATCCTTTGGTTTCTGACGGAAGCTTTGTCAAAGAGCACGTGCTGTACAAGATCGCCCGTGATGAAAAGTTACTTTAAGGGCTGTTCTTTCAAACTATTTTGTTAATTTTATAAAACGGAAAGCAACCTATCCATATCATGCGTAAATTTCCCCTTCTATTTATAACAGCAGTATTTGCAATGTTGTCCGTCAGCGCTTCCGGGCAAACGTCAGATGATAGCAGGACTACCGTAGATTCCGCGGCGCTGCTGGGGATGACACGTCACAGGGTCGATACGCTCACCCTCGCTATTCAAAAAACGCAGGATAGAAAATCATTAATAAACCTTTATGTTAAACGTGGGTTAGGGGAAGACATACTTGGACATCCCGACAGCGCTATTTATGATTATTACGCCGCCATTCAGCTGAATCCGAACTTGCCGAATATCTACATATATCGTTCAGCAGCACTTCAACACATCAAGAAATACGCATACGCTGTGGGCGATCTGCAGATGGCCATATCACTTTTGCCTAATGACCCTATGCGTGCGTCAACGTTGTACACCCGTGTTTCTTATTTGTATCGGGTGTTAGGCAGCTATCATCAGGCATTAAAAGACGACTCTGCTGCCATAGCGCTGAATCCGAATAACGGCCTTGCTTATATCAGTAGCGGTTGGACACACCTTGCGTTGCAAGAATATGGAAAAGCCATCGAAGCCTTTGACGCGGGGATACCGCTAACCCCAACTGCTCCGCCTGCGGCTTTAGCAGAAAACCTGTTCGCACGGGCCGATGCAAAAAAGGCTCTCAAAAAATATAAGGGTGCTATAAGTGATTACTTACAGGCGCTAAAAATTAAGCCTGATAACCGCAATGCACACTGGAACCTCGCAGCATGCTATAATTATAACGGTGATTATGAGTTGGCCGATGCCGAATACACCAAAACCATTACTTATACTGCCGGCGATAATACAAACCTGATCAAGTTGTATTTCGATCGCGCCAAAATGGAAATCGCCGAGCAGAAATACAAAGAGGCTTTGCGCGATGATTCACTAATACTCACTTTTGGTAAAAACGCACGTGCCTATTGGGGCATGGCAGACGCCTATTCGTCGATGGGTAATTTTCAGGAAAGCATCCGTTGGTACAACGAGACCATAAAACTCTATGACGACAATGATTACAATAAGGCTGCTTTGTCGCTACTCAATAATGACATCGCAGATGCGGATTATTTCCTCGCGAAGTACGACGAGATGGTGCATGCCGCAACAAAAGCCATAGGATATAATGCACAGGCCTGGAGTGCATATCTCAATCGTGGCCGCGCCTATTTAAGATTGAGTAAAAACGATAAGGCCGCCGAGGACTTTAAAAAGGTTTTGACGCTGGATACCACAAGGGCCTTTGCTTATGCTTTCGCACTTTTTTATACGGGTAACGCGGATAAAGCCATAGAGGTAATGCAGAAAAATGCGGTCAATACTACTGACCCGGCTCTACTGATCAGTCATTACTATAACCTGGCCTGCCTGTATTCCTTGATGAATAAAACTGACGAAAGCAATGCGTATCTGAAGAAATGTCTCGATCTGGGTTATTCCAGGCGATACGCACAGTTGGACCCCGATTTGGAGAATATCCGCAATACACCCGATTTTAACGCAATGATGACCGCTAAATAATAGCTTTATTGATGAATAGATTTACTTACTCAGCCAGTTTGATGATGATGTGCTGCATAGCAGGCAAAGTTTCCGCGCAGCGCGTGTTGGGTATGCCCGACTCAGCTGAAATGCGTAAAGAATGGTTGAAAACCATCGAACGCACCACTCAGGATCTGGGCCTCACCTACAATCATAAATCCATGGCCGCGATATTAGTTGATCGCGCGGATGCCGAAGCGCGCCTGAAACGCTACAGCAAAGCCATAGACGATTATAACAAGGCCATATTTTTTGACCCGGCATTGAAACAGGTGTATTTGCGCCGCGCCCAGGTCTATGAAGCTATGGGAAGTTACAAGGCAGCCATAATCGAATATGAAAAAGTGCTGCCCGGCATTAAGGGTGATAAGAACAACGAGGCATTTGTTTGGAACCTTATTGCAGGCAACCAGTTTACGCTCGGCAATTATGAAAAAGCGGCAAAAGCGGATTCGGCGGCAATTATGGCGGCGCCTCAATTTTCGATGGCTTATGCCAACAAGGGCTGGGCCAATTTGCACCTGGGTAAATATCAGCAGGCGGCGGATGATTTTACCGAGGGTATGAAAGGCTTTCAATCCAGCCCTGAGCAATTAGCAGCAATATACCGTAATAGAGGGGACGCATACCGGCTGATGGCAAAGTATGCCGAATCCATAGCCGACTACAATTCGGCATTGAAATATCTACCCGAATTCGCCGATTGCTACTGGGGATTGGCGACCAGTTACGGTATGACAGGACAATACCTGCTTGCTGAAAACAACTTTGCCAGGTCGGCAAGTCTTTTAAAAGGTAAAGATGACCATGATCTTGCCAGGCTATACCTGGACTGGGCTGGCATGGAGGAAGCAAGGCACGATTATTCGAAGGAGATCGCCAACGATTCGCTGGCAACAATATATGACGCCAAAAACCTGGATGCGTTCGGCGCCCTGGCCCATGCATACGCGTTAAACGGGCAGTTACAGCAAAGTATCGAACATTATAACAGCTTGTTAAAATATTGCCAGGGTAATAAAGAAGCCATTACCGATGTGTACAGTGCAATTGCCGAGCAGGAATTTTTTCTGGGTCATTACGACAAAGTGATTGAGGCGGGTAATGCCGCCATTGCGGTTAATCCCCAGGCATTTGGGCTCTATATCCTAAGGGGCCGCGCTTACCAGAAAAAATCAGGCAATGATTTGGCTGCCGCCGACTTTAACAAAATATTGAACCTTGATACTAACAAAAACTCAACTCCCTATGCGTTCGCGCTATTCTGTACGGGCAAACAGGAGCAGGCCGTAGCTATCATGAAAACCACTGCTGCAAATGCCCCGAATAACCTATTACGTGTGGCCCGTTATTATCACCTGGTGCGTATGTATGCGCTGATGAACAAGCCTGACGAGGCCAACGGTTATCTTAAAAACTGTATTGATAACGGATACTCCAGGAAATATGCATCGGTTGATCCCGACCTCGAAAATATCCGAAACACGCAAGGTTTCAAAGATGCAATAGCGGACAAATAAACAAGGCGGCCCTTAAACCGCCTCGCTGGTTATAAATATTGCTTACTGACGTGTTATGCCTGTTTTTCAATTTTTTGGTCGGGATCCGCAGGCGACTGCTGAGCAGGAGGTGCTGCTTGAGCGCTTACCACGGTAAACGGCTTCACCTGTTCCTTTTTGGCGGCCCAGGGCAGTAGTTCGGGTTTTACGAACGCAATAACACCGGCGGCGATCAGCAATATGCCGGCGATCAGGAATAGGATATGCATTCCGCCGTGCCCCGGCGACATTTCGAAAGTAAAAATGGCTTTGCCGAAGGCATCTTTGTCCTGGCTGATATTGCTGGCTGAACTCGGCAGGTTAATTTTCCATAGCTCCTGGGTCAATACGCCGTAAGAAGTGTAGGTGTTGGTCATGGCGTAATTCCGGTCGCTGATCTTGGTGATATCCGGTTTTTTCTGGTTGAGGTCGATCACCCAGTTGCCATCATCGTTTATCCTGGCCACGCCGAGCGCGTCGAACGAAAGCGTCCAGGTATGGTTCGAGCCGTCGTCCTTGTAGTTCCAGTTTTTGAGATACCATGAAGGCAATGACCGTTCCATTTCCCGCTTCAGCATATCGAGGGCGTTTGAGCCGTATATCCGGGTGTAGTTTTCCCACTGGCTTGCATTGTAACTTTTAGTCATTTCAAAATGGCCGTCGCCAAGATTATCAATATTCATGGTGACGTTAACCTTCATCGGGTCAACCTGCTGCGACTGCTGCGCCTTCACTTTGGCGTATGCGAAGACTATTAGTGCTATTAATATGATCAATGCCTTTTTCATATCGCCGACTATCTTACAGTTGAAATAATTTGATTGAACAAACCCTGGTTGCCGCTAAAGTTGGGGCTGCCGAGGGTAATACCTACTACGCCGTTACCACCGTTACGGAAGACGCCTTCCCATTGTCTCGATCCGCCCTGGTAACGGGTAACACCCTGGTACATGGTGTAACCGTTGTTTTGGGCGGTCTTTTGGTAGGTGATGTATTGCCCCATGGCAGCCAGCTGGCTGCGAATATAAAACAGCGCCTGGTCCGGGTTCTGGGCCGACACATTCCATATACTGATGCCGGTCTGCCGGTCGGACGTCCCGACCTGTGCTTCCAGCGTATTCAATTGAGGGTAAGGGTGATCAAGACGCCCCCACGAAGCGGGGTAATTGAAAAATATCGAGCCGCTATAGCTGGCGACGTTTGAACCCGACGATCCGCCACTCCTGCGTTCGTTCGGTCGGCGCGTATTGCTGCTGCCGCCGCGGTTTGTATTGTTATTGTTGTTAGTGGCAGCCGGAGTTGATACTCCGCCGCCCGTGAAGCCCGCTGCAATATCGTCAACCTTTTTCCTGAGGAAATCATCGTCCGACAGTTCCATCGGCACCACGCCCTTGGCCTCCAGGTCGTTCACATCGATCATGATGTTCCTGGTATCGCCTTTTTGAAGGCCATCAAAAAAGTTTTTCAATTTCGTCATGCCATCCTGCAAGGCTTCAGCCGGACTTTCGATCTTAGTAACGCTGCTCAGGCCCTGCCCGGCAATACCGGTAGCTTCGATAGCATAATATCCGTCGCTTGCCAGTATGCCCGGATAAGCGTGGCCGGGTACCAGGAATATTACCGGATGAAGCCCAGCCGCTTTCAGCACGCTTGCATACATTAACGATAGTTCAATGCATAAACCGGTATTACCTGTGATCACCTCGCGCGGCAGGCGTGCGCTTTGCACGGTTGAGTTAATATCACCTATTTTTTGCGGAATCCCTTCGGTGCCGCTATATACCATTTTGCTGTTCAGCGTAGCGGCGTAAAGGCCCATCAGGAATTTTACCTGCTCGGCGGGCGTGTTGTCAACCGAGGCGGCCTCGCCTTTCATCCAGCGGTCCTGCACCTGGGCCGTGTAGTATTTTACTATCGGGTCTTCCGGGGTAACCAAACAAGGCAACAACTGCGTGTTGTGCATCATGTCGGGGTAGCTGGTTACTTCGTCGGCCGGTATATCGGTGTAAACGAACTGGTTGCGGCCCATCATATTGAAGCTGAAGTTTTCTTTCTTCACCTTGCCGCTATTGTACTCGATCTTGATCTCGCCCGTTTCCTGCGACTGGGTCATTTTCTTCACCACGTCGTCCTTAAAATGCGGATAACACCTGATCACCACATGCTGGCCCGGGTAAATGACCGGAATGGTTTGCAGTTCGGTCCAGTCGATATAACCGGGTATATCGTAAGACACTTTGACGTCATGCAGCTCGCCGGCGCCGTCATTGGTCATCAGCATTTTAAAAAAATAGTACTCGCCATTAAGTGCCGTAGGGTTTGCATACACCTTATAGACCGAAGGCATCACATAGGCCGTGTTGCTGATCTTCACGTTCAGGTCGTTCTTCCCGAAATTGAAAAAGTACATGCTGAGTACGACGAGACCTATAACAACGAATGCAATGGGTATAATAACTCTTTTCATACCTTAAATAATGATTTAAAATTCGCTATCCAGGGACAGATGTATGGTTATACGACAGCTAAAAACGCAATGGCGGTAACGGTTTTTTGCTTGTTTTCAAAGGAAGTTCCCTGTCCCATAAATATCCAAACAATAATGAAAATATGCAAGATTAAGTGCTTAATCTTCAATTCATTAATATCTTTTCTTCCAGGTAAGAAATATAAATCAATGGTTAATTGATTTAATTTTTAGTGCGCGCAGGCTTTACTAACGAGAAATCAGGCTTTTTTACCTGAACGGGCGAATTTTTTGCGCTGTTTGCATTCTGCGCAAAATCGCCGGAAAAACCCTGTCCGGACAAGGGTTTATTTGAAAGCAACGCTAACGTACTGGTTGTTGATGTTGGAAAACGTGAGGTTACTGCCGTTGTTCCAGTACAGTTCTTTTTTGCCGAGGTTCCAGATGTCTATTTTGGTATCGGGATAAATATGGTAATAACCCATATCGTACGACCTGCCGTCGTTGGGGATGTTGATATTGTAATTGTATTTGTAATTGAACTCGTCGGCACTGACGGTAACATAGTAGATATTTGACGGGCTGGTGTTTACCACTCGCAGCAAAAAATAGTTTGGGCCGATGGTTAAAGGGTATTCGAAATTACCCCAGGAGCGTACCACGGTATCGATGTCCCATTTCATACGCTCGCCGAGCAGACCTGCTTTTGTGTTCAGGAGATAAGTATTTGCCTCGGTTTGCAGGCGATAATGGTTTTTCGCCTTATAATCGAACGAGCCTCCGGCAGGTATAATATTCATTTTGCCATCAAGCTCGATTGAGATCGCAGTGAGCGTATAGTTCCTGAACGTGATGGTATGCTTCTGGAAGAACCAATGGTAAACAAAGAATAGCAGGATCACGCCGGCAATCCCACCGAAAATAGTGATCAGCAAGCGCTTGTCGCTGCCCCGTTTTGGTGAAAAAGGTTGAACAGGGGGAATTGCCATTTTGTTAATTTGATACGGAGTATGAAGATATTTAAAATTTTTTACCCGATTAATTATCGATTTAAATAAAAAAGTAATTTTTTTGTGCGTTTTTTAGATCAAGCCCCTATTCAATGTAAAATAACTATGACGGCATAATTAAAAAAGTCAAAAGCCGTTATCAGCGTAAACAAATCCCATATATGAGTAAACTTCGACTACCACTTTTTATCATCTTATCAGCATCACTGTCATTCATCATACAAAGCTGCAATAAGGATAGCGTCGTATCTACAGCCTACACTACCGCGGCTTTCCAGGCCAATATCGACGGTAATGTATGGGCGCCCGACACGACGAGCATAGCTGTAAATTATAGCCAGGCGGCAGGTATAAAAACATTGGTGGTGCAGGGCACCAGGCAAGCCAAACAGGTGATATTTAATGTAACGCTTCCCAACACCAACACTGCGGGTTTTCCGCTGGGTACTTATACCATTGATGGATCATCGGTGACGGCGCAGTACAATACGCAATCAGTAGCCAACGGCCCGTTCGCTCCGAGGGGAACGGTTGAGCCCGGCGCCGGTTCGATCATTATAACGGCTGTTGACTCGGTAAAGAAGCAGATAACAGGTACGTTCTCCTTTTATTCGCGGACGACCAACTATGATAACAACGGCAACGTGATATCCATCGTGGTCGATAATATCACGGGCGGCGAATTTACCGCCGTGCCTTATACCTATACCAGCAATTAACCCCAATTGAAAAAGACGTATTGCAATAACATGAAAAGAATTTACACCATCATATCTATATCGGTTCTTATATGCACGGCTTTCAGCGCAAATGCGCAGGTGAAAAGCTATGTTTCTTTATACGGCGGCGTATCGAACCCGCTGGGCAACTATGCCAGCACCGATTATAACAACAACCAGTCGGGCTTTGCGAAAAAGAATGTAACCTTCGCTGTCGACGGCGCCTACTATATCAAAAAGAACTTTGCCATCGGCGGCGCCATATCCTTCCAGGACCAGGGCAAGCTGAGCGCTGCTGATGCCAATGCCCTGGCGCAGGGCTACGTCGCCTCTTATTCTGCCGATAACGCTACGGTGACCGGCTATGACCGTTTCCATAGCTGGAACCTGCTGGTCGGCCCGCAATATTCGTTCACTTATAAAGATTTTATCCTCGACCTGCGGGCATCAGTCGGTGCGATCGACGTTACTTCCACGCCCGAAACGTCCATTCAGTTGACGGGAGTACCTGCTCAAACCACGACATTTTATCAACGCCGGTCGAGCGGGGTAGTGTTCGGCTATGGCGGAACGGCCGGTTTGCGCTACAAGGTTAGCGATACCTGGTCCTTCGGTATCCGCGCGGCGTACATAGCCTCGCCGGGTATTGCGGTTACGAACCAGGGCCGCACCGAAACGGAGGGTCGCCTGGTAACCAAAATACCGATCACTGAGCTGCAGACCACATTCGGGTTTACGATTAGCTTTTGATCATTGGAGCGAGTAAGCTCACCAAAAGGAATGATATTGCGATAACTATGATTAATGCCGGAAGAGCGCTTCTGGTGATATAGCTGTTAGGCTTAAAATGCCGCCTGAAGAAATACTCGACTAGCACAGCGCCGCCAAAGACATTCAGTGCAGCGGTATAATATAAAAGCTTATCGTTTGGTTGTGTTTTTTGCAGATTAATGCGTCCAATGTCGCCCCCGGTAAGTTTAGCTATAACTATATTTTCGACAAGTACATAAGCGATCCCAAAAACCAACACTAAATAACCGGCTGTTTTATTGCCTATACGGCGCAGGTTAAGCATGAGCAATACACTGCCCACAAAAGGTGAGAAAAATATTGAAAACAGTATGATGGCCCACTTGGAATATATGGCCGATTTTTCGTTTTCGGGTTGAACATTTTCGAATTCATCCATCGGGCAAAGATAGCGGAATTGCAGCTCCCCCCGATAAAAAATAACGCCTGTCGTGGTATTACGGCAGGCGTTTGAATTGGCTATTGCCTGGTGATCAATTTTCCTGGATTATATTAAATCCGACGTGCGCCACGGTCGAGCCTGATATATACACTTCTCATAACGTTATATTTTATATATTTATAGTAAAACTACAGCTCATTTCACCTGTTCATTGAGTATATGAAAAAATGGTTTTTGATCGCCGTTTTTGCCTTGTTTTCATTTGTTTTTACGGCATGCGGCAACAATGGGGCACATTCAGGGAAGCCCGATACGGTAGGCAACAGGTATGGTTCGGCTAATGATACCAATGGGTCAGCCCAAAGAACTATCGATACCGGTAAAGTAACTTCAAAGGATTACAGCGCTTCGGGCGGGACTGTGAAGGAACAGGACACCTCAAAGCGAAAAGACGCTGTTAAACAACGTTAATAATGACTGTCAGCGCTCGGTATAAAAGTGCCTGCCGCAAATGGTCAGCCACAGAAATAGAACATAGTTAAGCCGCATCCAGTTCGCGCACCTGTTTTATATAGGCCGTCGGCAGGATAGCGTTTTTTAGCAGGTTTTGCAGCCGCAGCAGGCGGAAGAATTTATAACAATAAAGTACCGGGAGCAACCAGGGCGTTCTGCCCAGCGCCAGCAGCCTGTTCACCTGCTGTGGCGCTACGAGCACCTGTGCCTGTTTCAGCACCCAGAATCTTATAGCTCCCAGGTGTTTGCGGTACTGTCGATAGAGGTCGATGGTGAACGCGCTGCTTGTAAGATCGTTATTTAGTTGCTTAATGCGCATTGCCAGATAGTCCGCATAAGTTTGCGGCAGGCCCTTTAAGTCCATTTCTTTACCCACGCGGAAAAAAACATCAAAAACTTCGCATCGCTCCGCATGGCTAAGTTTCCTTTCCAGGAGCTCATAGGAGCGGATGGAATAGTCGATCAGCATAAAAAGCACTTCAAGGTAGGCGTCGTCGGGTATATTGAAGCCCCGGCTGGCTTCCACACCTTTATGTATAGCGGTAATATTCCTGATAGCGCTGAGTGCATCGTCGTATCGCGAAAAAATGATCCTGCGCGCGTAGCCTACGGTGCTGAAAAGGCGCCCCAACGGGTCGGCGGGGAGCTTACCGGTGAAGTACAGCCAGTCGACCGAACGGTTAAGCGCGAATTCGGCTGAGGCGCCCGCGAAAATAAATAGTATCGTATCAGCTTTTCCCCATATTTCCCTAACAACCGAGTCTTTATCCACGAAATGTTTCCTGTTCGCCACGTTCATGATACAAAATTATTAAAAGTACTTTTTTTTTCAAAGTAAAAAATGCGTTAAAATAGTATTAAGCCCATCTTTTTTAACTGGCGATAAATTTTTCGCTGTCGTTACTAAATAAAGCACGGTTTTTGAATTAAATTATTAGCTTTTGGGTAATACCCAAAGCCGGAAAATGTTGAAAAATGATTAGTCGGATTGCGTATCTAAAAAAATCTTTTTTACGTATAAACGAAACATTTTTCGGGAAGCTTATATTATACATAAGAAATTTAATTCTCACTACAGAAAAACATTTATTATTTAATTAATTATGAAAACTTATACGAAATTTTCTTTCATGGCGGTAGCTTTCGGAGCGTTGTCACTGGGGGCTTGTAAGAAGAGTTCAAACACCACCAACAACAATAACAACAATGGCGGCAATGGCGGCTATGTTAAAACAAAGTACAACACCAACTCGCAAACGGCTAACGCGACCTGCGACTATGATTCAAGCGACACCTCGCTAACCAACCACGGCTGGACCAAGGTTTTCGACGACGAGTTTACCGGCAGCCTTAGCAACTGGTATGCGGTGACCGGCGGTGTTGCAAAGGAACTGGAATGCAACGAGCCGGCCAACGTACAGGTATCGAACGGTGTTTGTACCATCACTGCGAAGCAGCAATCGGTAACCGGTCCAAAAACCTTCGGCAATGATACCACCGCAAATTTTAATTTCACTTCGGGCTGGATCGTAAGCAACGCAACCTTTGCGCCTACGTCAGCAGCTCCTAAAATGCGTATTATCGCCAGGCTTAAAACGGCTGCCGGTAAGGGCCTTACCTCGACATTCTACAGTTTCGCCGACAGTGTTTGGCCGACGAATGGGGAGCTGGATTTCATGGAAAACAAAGGGGATGACGCCAAGACCTATGCCGTTGATTACTTTTATGGTTCTGCAGCGGGCAAAAATGAGGTTACCGACGGGCTGATGTTCAACCCAACTACTGAAGACCTCTCTGCCTGCTACCATGTCTATATGATGGAATGGACGCAAAATACTTTTACAGCCTATCTTGACGGCAACCTGGTTGAAACCTCTAATAGTTCATACATTCCCAACCTTTTCAATCAACAGCATCACCTAGCGTTTGCTGTGCCTATTGGCGGGTTGTATTATACAAACCTCGACCCATCCACCGTGCAGGGCGGAACGATGACTATCGACTACGTAAAGGTTTTCACATCCAATTAACAATTTTAAAAAACATCATATAAAAGGGATACGACGTACTCGTGTCCCTTTTTTGTTGAATTAACCTTGTTAAAGACTTTGATTTTCAAATAATTCGTTAACTTAGGTTTCGCCTTGAGACAGCCATGAAGCCTTTAGCAGTTTTGCTCGTCGTGTTTTGTATTGTGATGTCCGTAACCCGCTTGACAGGCGGGACATGGGATTATATACTTTCGGGCAATATCGCCATGGCAGCTATGCTGCTTTTTACGGCGATCGGGCACTTTGTCTATCGCGAAGGTATGGCGATGATGGTGCCGGATGCCATCCCCGCAAAAAAACAGCTGGTTTATCTTACCGGTATTATGGAAATAGTATTCGCTGCCGGGCTTTGCATACCCGATGCGCGCCGCCTTGCCGCCGACCTGCTGATACTCTTTTTCCTCCTCATTCTGCCAGCCAATATCAACGCCGCACAAAAAACCGTTGACTTTCAAAAGGCCAATAACCGCGGCTATGGGGTTGGTTACCTGTGGCTGCGCATACCCATGCAGGTATTCTTCATCCTGTGGGTGGCCTATTTCGGTATGATCGTAAAATATTAGTTAAAAGTTTTTAGGGTGAGGATCAAAAAAAAGCGACGGGCTTTTGACCCATCGCTATTGTTATTTAACAGGTGTATAGAGGTGTCACGACTAAAAACAAAGTCCCCTGTTTATCACTAATAGGGGACTTCGAACCTAAACCTTATCACAAAAATGCAAGCGCGGCCACTTGCTTTTTATATTACAAATGTAGGAAGCACATTTGATGCGCGGGATTAGAATAGGATTAGAGTTTTGGGATTGGTTGTAATGGTTGTAATGGTTGTAATGGTTGTAGTGGTTGTAGTGGTTTGTGCAGCCGCAAACAGCATCTTTCGGACTTGCGGACTTCCGGACTAATTTTTCAACCAACCCCCAACTTTTCAACAACTCACTCACTAACCGCCCAATACCTTAAATTAGCCGTTTATTCAAAAATCCCCTTGGCCAAAGACACCAAAGAAACGCCCTTAATGCAGCAATACAACCAGGTAAAGGCGAAGTACCCGGGCGCGCTGCTGCTGTTCCGCGTGGGCGATTTTTACGAGACGTTTGGCGAGGACGCGGTGAAGGCTTCCGGTATTCTGGGTATAGTGTTAACCAAACGCGCTAACGGCGCGGCCACGCACGTCGAACTGGCCGGGTTTCCTCATCATTCGCTGGAAACTTACCTGCCCAAGCTGGTGCGCGCAGGGCAGCGGGTTGCGATTTGCGACCAGTTGGAGGACCCGAAGGCTACCAAAACTATCGTCCGCCGCGGGGTAACTGAACTGGTGACACCCGGCGTAGCGGTGAATGATAATATCCTGCAGCAAAAAAGTAATAACTACCTCGCCTCGCTGTATTTTGAGAAAAATAGCATGGGCGTAGCTTTTGTCGATATTTCAACCGGTGAATTTTTAACCGCGCAGGGCAGTGCCGAACATATTGATAAACTTTTGCAGGGTTTCAGCCCCAGCGAAGTGATCTACCCCAAAAGCCGGCACAGCGAATATATTGGGGCTTTCGGCGACCGTTATTATACCTATAAAATTGATGAATGGCCCTATAGCGGCGACTACGCGCAAGAAACGCTGCTGAAGCACTTCGAAGTAAAATCACTCAAAGGTTTTGGCATCGACAAACTGAACCTGGGCATCGTGGCCGCGGGCGTTGCCTTGCATTACCTGAACGAGACCGAACACCGTAACCTTCAGCATATTTCGTCCATCAGCCGGATCGAGGAGAGCCGCTACCTTTGGCTCGACCGTTACAGCGTGCGAAACCTTGAACTGATCGGCTCGGCTAACGAAAACGCGGTAACGCTGGTCGATGTGCTCGACCAGACCTGTTCGCCCATGGGCGCGCGCCTGCTGCGCCGCTGGATCGTGATGCCGCTGAAGGAGTTGAAGCCAATCAACGACCGCCTGGGCGTGGTGGAATATTTGGTCGCTAATGAAGAGATACGCGAGGAACTGAAACAGCACATCCGCCACATCGGCGACCTGGAGCGCCTGATCTCCAAGATCGGCCTGCAGCGCGCCAACCCGCGCGAAGTGGTTCAGCTCAAGAGAGCGCTGAAAGCCATCGAGGCCGTCAAAGCTATGTGCCTGCAATCGGAAAGTGATCCGCTGAAAGCTATCGGCGAGCAATTAAACCCCTGCACAAGCATCAGCGATAAGATAGAAAAGGAGCTGAACCCCGAACCGCCCATCATGCTGGTAAAAGGTTCAGTGATCAGTTCTGGCGTCAGCGAGGAGTTGGACCGCCTGCGCAAGATCGCCTTTGGCGGGAAAGGTTACCTGCTGGAGATACAAAAGCGCGAGGCGGAGCAAACGGGCATACCATCGCTTAAAGTGGCCTTCAATAATGTGTTCGGCTATTATTTGGAAGTAACTCATGCACATCGGGATAAAGTGCCGTCCGACTGGATACGCAAACAAACGCTCGTAAATGCCGAGCGTTATATCACGCCCGAGCTGAAAGAATACGAAGAACAAATACTCGGCGCCGAAGAAAAGATACTGGCGCTGGAAACACAGTTGTATAACGACCTGCTATATTCACTTGCCGAATACATTAAGCCGATACAGCTTAATGCCCAACTGGTCGCTCGCCTCGACGTGCTGCTCAACTTCGCTACGATAGCTATCAAGAACTATTACGTTAAGCCCGAACTGAATGAAGGCCGCATCATCGATATCAAGGGCGGCCGCCACCCGGTGATCGAAAAAAACCTGCCGCCGGGCGAAGAATATATCACCAACGATGTTTACTTAGACAGCGAATCGCAGCAGATCATCATTATCACCGGTCCGAACATGGCGGGGAAGTCGGCGCTGTTGAGGCAAACAGGCCTTATCGTGCTAATGGCGCAGATGGGGTGTTTTGTTCCGGCCAAATCGGTGTCTATCGGCCTGGTCGATAAGATTTTCACCAGGGTAGGGGCCTCGGACAACTTGTCCTTAGGCGAATCGACCTTCATGGTCGAAATGAACGAGACAGCCAGCATCCTGAATAACCTGTCCGACCGCAGCCTGATCCTGTTAGACGAGATAGGCCGGGGTACATCCACCTACGACGGCATTTCCATCGCCTGGGCCATTGCCGAGTTCCTGCATAACCAACCCAACGCACATGCCAAAACCTTGTTCGCTACGCATTACCACGAATTGAACGAGTTAAGCAACTCTCACTCGCGCATCAAAAACTTTAACGTATCGGTAAAGGAGGTGGGCCACCAGGTCATCTTCCTGCGCAAACTGGTGCCCGGCGGCAGCGAGCATAGTTTCGGTATTCATGTAGCTAAAATGGCCGGTATGCCGCACAAGGTGGTGTCGCGCGCCACCGAAATTCTGAAAAAACTGGAAGCCGAGCGCACCGGCGGCGAACATATCAAAGAAAGCATACGCAAAGTACAAAAGCAGGCCGTGCAGATGCAGATGTTCAGCATCGACGACCCGGTGCTGGTAAAAATACGCGATACGTTGAACAACCTCGATGTAAATACCCTGACACCGGTTGAGGCATTGATGAAGCTCGATGAAATACAGCGGGTAATCAAAGGGTAGGGAAATTTCGAATTTCGTCCCGATAGCTATCGGGATCAATTTCGAATTTGGATTTTGCCTCCACTTATAAATTCGAAATTGTAAATCCGAAATTCGACATCCCCCAATGTTGGTATGTTCAAAATCAGCCGTAACCTAAACAGCATTGTTCCCGTATTTTTAGGTTATGGTAAAGCGTTACTCCGTAATCTTATTGCTTTTTGCTGCTGCTATTCTTTCTTCCTGCCATTCCAAACGCGCGGTGATGAAAGGACAGCCGGGTGAGGTTGTAGCGCCGCAGCCATCCATCGCCGAAAAATATGCGCAGATAATGGGGGTAAGCGCTTCGCAGATACAAAATGGCCGCCTGTATGCCTTTATCGACCAGTGGTGGGGCACGCCTTATAAATTCGGCGGCCAAGACCATAATGGCATCGATTGTTCGGGCCTGTCGCAACTGCTCGAACAAGAAGTTTATGGGATCACTCTGCCCCGCACGACGAGCCAGCAAGTGCTGGTGATCAAACGGAAGTACGAAGATGACCTGCAGGAAGGCGACCTGGTATTTTTCGACTACGGCGGCCGGCAATTCGGGCACGTAGGCATATATCTTCAAAATGGATACTACGTCCATGCCAGCACAAGCAAAGGCGTAATGATCGCCAAACTGCACGATCCATACATGTACAAATATTTCTCGCGCTGCGGGTCGGTCGTGACTGTGCAGGACAGTACAGCGGGCAAGTGATTTGACCAAGTTATAATGTTGATATTTGAACCGGTTGCAACTTTCCAACTTTCCAACCTTCCAACTTTCCAACAACAACACGTATATTTAGCGTATGAAACTGATCCGTTCGGCATTGGCCATGGTATTCTTACTGTCGGCTTTTTCAAGCCTCGCCCAAACCAAACTGCTGCAAAACAGGGAAGGGGTTCCGCTCACCAACGACAGTTATATAGCCGACAAATACGCTAAACTATTGGCTGTTCCGGTCGATAGCATTACCAACCACAAGCTTTATGCACTGATCGAATGGTTTTCGTCAACACCTTATAAATTCGGCGGAAGCGATGTCAAAGGGGTCGATTGTTCGGGCCTCACTTATGTTATCGAAAAAGAGGTTTACAGCGTTATCATACCACGCTCTACTTTGCAGCAGGCCAATTTTGTCAGCGCCAAAAACGTCTCCGACCTGCAGGAAGGCGATCTTATTTTCCTGAAGCTTGGCGGCACCAGCGTTAATCACGTGGGTGTTTATTTGCAGAATGGCTATTTTGTGCATGCTACCTCAAACATGGGCCTGGTACTCGACAACCTGACGGATCCTTTAATCCAGGAGCATTTTATGTCCTGCGGGTCAGTGCCCGGTGCGATAAAATAATTGTATTTACAAAATCCCTTTTCCGTATTTTTGCAGTATCATGCAGGAAGAAAAAGAGGGTTACGGTTTCTGGACCAAATACAAGCGTTTCGCAACAACGGAAATATTGCTCTATATCATCATGGTGGTGGGCATTATCCTCGGCATCATCATTTTCGGCTGATCAATTTTTAGCCAGCACCACGTTGTAATTGTCGGCATCGGCCACGGCCTGGTAGAAATCCACTACGTCCTGGTACATATCCTTGCTATAGGTGCCATCTTTTACCTGTAGTTTTCGCGTATAGATCAGCTTATCTCCATTGACGCTCATGGTCGCCGTAAAACTGCCGAAAGGTTTCTCGATACTGATATTCAGCGGGTCCGAGTCTAATTGGTAGCCTTTGGGCAGGGCATAGCTGATTTCGTCTTCCTCTGTCCAGCCACGGTTAATGTAAACCGGGTTTTGCCGGTTGCGGACCAGTTTCGGTATCCCATATTCCGTATATCTATCGACCGGGTTCAGCAAAAAATATAGCTTCCCATTATTTGAGGCTCCATAGTCCCTTGCGGATAGCTTTAAGGTCTCGAAAGTAACGGGTAAGATGCTTTTGTCTTGTTTGTATTCCAGGACCTTGATATCCATATTGTTAATAGGATAGTACTTTTTGATATCTTTCACCCTGTCGGGCTGACTTTCGCCGATGATCCGCCTGCGGTCGTCATAGTCGATACCCCTGAATTCTGTTTCTATATCACCGCTTATTGCCCCCGCATCGTTGAGAACAAAATCAGCTTTTCTTTTTTCAAGGTTATCGGCTGCTGAATATCTGGGAGTACGGAGCAGTTTGCCGCCTTCGGGAGTACAAGCCAGCACTACACGGTCGTCTGTAAATGCGCCCAGGTAACCGAATGGAATGGTTTGGCTGGTACAGTCGGACCATAATGTGTCGGTCTTGAACGGGACACACAAAATGATATGATTACCCTGGTTCAGGCTGGCGAAATCGCTTACGAAGCTAACTTTGTAGTCCTCTCCGGCTTCAACCATACAGTAGTATGAGTCGATCCCGACCGCTTTCAACAGCGCTTTGGTATAATTCACCAGCGCCTTGCAATCGCCGTACCCATCATTGTCAACCTCCGACGCAGGGAAAGGCCTGAAACCGCCAATACCCACCTGTACGCTGATGTAATGGGTTTTTTGCTGCATGTATTCAAATATCTTCTTCGCTTTCTGCTTTGGATCGGTAATGCCTGCTGTTAATTCTTTTACGTGTTCAACAGTCGCCGGCGGCAGGTCCTCCCGGTCGGCCAGGAAGTGATCGTTTATCCATTTGCCCAATTGCTGCCAGTTGGTGAATGATCCGCTGAAGTTCTGATCCTCAAATTTTTCCGGGGCCAGCATCAGCCTTGCGGCCAGGCTGTTCCATTCAGGGCTGAAAGGTTCGTCGCGGCGCGCTTTCAGATGGTTTATTGTCCAGGTGCAGGTTTTCTTGCCATCCTTATTAGTACCTGTTTCAGCCTTCGACGGCAGATTGATCTCTTTGTATCTCAGGTTAAAACCCGGATCGCAAATGAATTGGTAAGAGCTTTTTTCCACTGCGACGCCGCTTCGCGGGTTGGGCATCCAATCGTGGAAATAAAACGATTGCCTGGTCTTTACTTCGTATTCGAACTCGATAGTATAAGGATATTGGGTTACAGCGCGGGTATAATGCTTCACCCGGTCATCGACGAACAACGAGAACCCGTCGGTAGCGGCGAGATCCTCAAAATCACCCGGGGATATCTTTTGCGTTGCTTTACCGAATTCATCATAAATGGCCCCCTTTAATGATCTTACCGAGGTGGTTTTGTCATAAAATACCGCCAGATTTGCTTCGGCATCGCCGTTTTTATTCAGAATGGTCACTGCCCGCTTCACATGGTAAATCACATTGTCGGGACTCTTTACCTCGGTGGTGATTTCTTCACTGCGCACTACAGCGCCGGCGTATGGCAGCAGGTCCCTGGGTATCAGGCTCGCGTCATAACTGTTTTGCGCCATGGCAGCCCCGCCCGCCAGCAGCAGGCAAAAAAATAACAGTATCCTCATCCTTTCTTCTTAAACACCATTTCGTTCTTCTCGGCCAGTATTATTTTGTTATAGAGTTCCTTCAGGTAAGGGTATTCTTCGGCCGAATAGACCGATTTGTTGAACTGTGTAACGTAAGAGAATGTGAAGGTATTGCCTTCGCTTTGGTAGTCGGTCAGGAACCGGCCGCCCTGGTTGGGTAATCCGAAAGAAACATTTTGTGGCGGATTCTCGATAGTGTATTGATCCGGAACATGGATGGTGATGATGTAACGCTCATCGGATGGCATACCCCAGTCCACCGGGTAATCGCGCTCAGAAAGCTTGAACGGATTGGTCTTCACCTGGTCCATCAGCACCGGGTTGAACGCAAGCTTATCGTGGTTCATATTGTTATATAAGCTCACTTCCACGTCGTAGCTTTCTTCAAGCGGCATGTCGAGGCTGTCTAGGTTTTGGATATCTGATTTTAGTATCTTAACCTTGCCGAGCGCTTGCTCCACGTGTTCGACATATTCGTCGGTGGAATTGAATTTTTTGATCTCCTTGCGTTTTAAATAAGCGTCGTAGCCCACCGAAAACCGTTTAATGGTTCCCTTTAGCTTGCCGTCCGTCTGCAGCAGCGTCAGGTCGAAGTTGTAAGTGGTGGTTTGACGCTGCGCGGTATTCAGATCGACCCAATCCGAAGGTTTATCCAGGCTGAATGCCCGGCCCTGGTCGTTCAGGCAGCGCATGGGCAGCATCCCGAACGGCAGCATAGGGTCAGTGGCGTCAAGCAGGTAGCTTTTATCGCCGATATCAGCCTTGGCGACTACATAGTTAAAGTCATCCAGGTTCGGATATAGCCTGGTTATGTTGCCGTGCGCTCTTGTAGATAACAAAACGGCCTCTGCGCGTATTCCGCCTGCATTTAGTGCCGAAACCAATGCCAGGTTGATATCACCGGAGTTGCCTGTATGTTTATCAAGCGCCTGTTTTATGCCATCCTCGCTAAGTGCGTTATTCTGCTCATCCCATTTGATATTATGATTGATATAGTAATATATTGCTTTGGCCTTCGCAAGTTCATCGGTCTTGCCGGCTATGACCGGTGTTACACGGTCCTTTAACAAACTCGTACGTTTCAATTGTGAGCCAAAGCCGTAGTCGTCCTTTAATAATTTATCAATATCTTTCCATTCCCTGGTGAGCTTTATTTTAGCTCCGGTATTCAGATCGGTTCGTTCCGCAAGCTGAAACGAGATGGCGGATAAATAATTTTTCTTTGAGGTCATAAAATCCTCTTCTATGAACGCGGGGATATTGTCCATACCATAAACGATATCCGAGCAATCAGCCGAAATACCGGTGGCGCCCATTGAGCTTGCGCCATAGGTCATGCAGGCTCTCTCAACATTGGACGTATTCCTGGTTAATTTCAGGTAGCCTTTCAGCATAGCATTATAAAACCAGAAACCAGGGATATGGACTTCATAGGTCGAAGTGACCTTCGGAATGTCATCCTGGAAGTCCCAGGAATGAAAATCGAATAGGTAGGGTGATACCAGATTATAGCTTACTTCGATAACACAACCTTTCCGCAGTCCGGGCAAGGCAAATTTTACAGTACTCCAGTGTTTGCTATTCCTGGTGATGAAAATATTTTTTTTGTCGAGCTCTTCCTTTTGCACGTTGCCGTTATCGTCTTTAAAATACGTTGTGCCCTTCACGTCCTGAACCTCTTCGTAATGATCATTATCACCGCTCGAGTATGTGGGGATTTCAAAGGTTCCCTGGCGCTCAAACTCTTTATTGTCGAAGAATTTGATCCTGGCGTGATACCGAAAGGTCAGCTTTACATTGTAATCGTTATCAAAATTAATATGTGTGGTGCCATACTCATTCAAAAACACGGCATGCGCTGAAGTATCCTTATCATACTTCTTCATGTCAAGCTCCTGGCTGCTTACGTCGCCATACGTAAAATCCTGTGCAAAAGCGCTAACCGACAACAAAGTGCCTATCAGGAGGGGTAATATCCTTTTCATATTCGTCATAAAATTCAGGTCGTTCAAATTAAAAAATTAAATCAGGATATTAAAAACTTAAAAAATTTAATCCGCTGAAAACTTTTTAAGACCTTTGCTGGCTCTACTGCATATTAAATGAAATTGAACCTGAAACGCCCGCTGGCCTTCTTCGATATCGAATCGACGGGGACGAACGTGGGTTCCGACCGTATCGTTGAGCTGTCCGTTATCAAACTTAACCCTGATCAAACCGAGGAGGTAAAAACCTGGCGTATCAACCCGGGCATGCCGATACCGCTCGAATCATCGCTGGTTCATGGTATTTACGACGAGCATGTGAAGGACGAACCTGCCTTTGAAAAGCTGGCGGCTTCCGTAGCCGAATTTATCGGCGATGCTGACCTGGCCGGCTACAATTCAAACAAATTTGATATACCCATGCTGATGGAGGAGTTCCTGCGCGCGAATGTACAGTTCGACCTGGAGAACCGCTTTTTCGTGGATGTGCAGAACATTTTCCACCAGATGGAGCAGCGGACACTGAAGGCAGCCTACCTGTTCTATTGCAAAAAGCAGATCGAAAACGCGCATTCCGCGGAAGCGGATACCCGCGCCACAATGGAAGTCTTGCTGGCTCAGATCGAGAGATATGAAGGCGCCGATTGGGAAGATAAGGCCGGTAAAGTGAGCAAGCCTGTCGTAAACGATGTTGAGGCGCTGCACAAATTTACCAACCTGAGCCGTCCGCTTGATTTTGCAGGCCGTATGGTTTATAACGAGAAAGGCGAAGAGGTATTCAATTTCGGCAAACATAAAGGGAAAAAAGTAGAGGAGGTTTTCAACATGGAGCCGAGCTACTACTCCTGGATGATGCAAGGCGATTTCCCCTTATATACCAAACGCAAACTCGAAGAAATATACACCCGCTGGAACGCCAAAAGAACCGCCGAGCGTATGGCAAAGCCGGCTCAGCCAAGACCGGTTGAAAATGGAGCGAGGCCTGCGGAACAACCGAAAACTGATAGCCAGCAAAAAGCTGAGCAGCCCAGGGCGTTTCAGCCAAAACCGGCACCAAACCAGCCGAAAAAGGAATTCCACAGGCACGATAACCGCAATAACAACCAGCAAAACCGCCCTTTCAAAAAACAGGACGATACCCCCGCAAGACCTGTGGATGATGATATGTTGAGTATGCTGAAGGAGAAGTTTAAGAAGGGGTGAGGTTGGTGATTAGTTAACTTGTGATCAGTGATTGGTTAGATGGGCCTGATTCACCAATAACTAATCACAAATCACTATTCCGCAAGAACCCAATATTGCGTTTCAACCCCGAAAATTTGGTGCGTTTCACCGGTGAGTCTTTGAATACCTTCTGAAACACATCTTCTGTGATGTCTTCCCAATCGGTTTTGCGCATGTTCAGCAGTTCTTTTTTGGGCTGGAACGCCTGCTCGTGATTTAATACCGAAAAACGGTTCCAGGGGCATACGTCCTGGCATACGTCGCAGCCGAACATCCAGTTGTCCATTTTGCCTTGAAACTCCGCCGGTATCTCATTTTTCAGTTCGATGGTGAGATAAGAGATACATCTGCTGCCATCGACCACATAAGGTGCGACGATCGCTTCCGTTGGGCAGGCGTCGATACAGCGTGTACATGTGCCGCAATGATCGGCGGTGGAAGGAATATCATATTCCAGCTCCAGGTCGATGATCAGTTCAGCCAAAAAGAAAAACGAACCTTTTTTGGTGCTGATGAGATTGGTATTCTTACCGATCCAGCCCAGCCCGGCCCGTTTGGCCCAGGCTTTGTCCAGCACCGGCGCCGAATCTACAAAGGCGCGGCCGTTCACTTCGCCGATCTTTTCATTGATGACTTCGAGCAATTGCTTGAGTTTATGCTTTATGACATGATGATAATCCGTCCCGTAAGCATATTTGGAGATTTTGGGCGCTGATGGGTCGGCTTGCTGCAGATCGGTATAATAATTCAGTCCCAGCGAGATCACCGACTTCGCGCCATCAACCAAAAGCCGCGGGTCGAGGCGCTTGTCAAAGTAGTTTTCCATGTAGCTCATTTCGCCCTGCATGCCCTGCTTTAGCCAGGCCTC
>JAFDZL010000462.1 GCA_018266935.1 Bacteroidota bacterium
CATCGTCGCGCTGGACAAGATCACCGCTATGACCAAAAACACCATACAGATCGGTAAGATGAATATTGCCGTGGGCGATCAGTATAAAGAGGCGTTCAGCCAGTTTGTGGGAAAATGGACCTGAGACGGAGGTCGGACGTCGGACGTCGGATGTCGGATGTCAGAGATCAGAAAACAATGTCATTACCCGAAACGGAATTGGGAATTACTATAAGGCAATTGAACTTTGTCCGCACCCACTTCATTTTCCACAACTAATCTTCCGGACTTCCGCGGTCCCGATAGCTATCGGGATTCGGACTTCCGGACTTCAACAAAAAAAGCAGCCGCTGCCTCGCGCAACGGCTGATTATCCACTAAACTAAACTAACTATTAACCATCATCCCTGTTTACCTTTTCTGCTGAAGGCTGCCCGGGCAGGCCCAGGGTTTGATGATATTGAGAGGTTAATAAATTCTTTTTCTCGATATGATGGCAGCAAGGCCGTTGCGATAGCAACGGCCGCTGCCACACAAGCAGGACTTTTAGACCCTAACTATTATCCTGTTGCGTTCCATAGCAGCGCTTACACTGAACATGCCGCACTGTATGTATCATCATCCGGTTAGTTTATAAAGCACCTCGGCACAGGTGTAGTTCAGGCTAACCACCCCCCTCAAAGCTTTATCACGTATCGCGGCAATGATTATCATATTTATTTAACTTACCTATGCCAAAGTTGAGAAACGCCGGAAACATTGGCAGAAGTGCCATTACGGGAATTGCATACGTAGTTTTACGCAATTTAGAACAGGCCTTTAGTAGAGCAAAAAGGCAATATCCAGCTGCAAAACAACAGGTTAAGAAACAGGTGTGAATAAACTACTTACTGATGGCAGGGCGATAGTAATTGCTCAGGGAGTATCGACTCGTCAACCGTTGTATCGATCACGTTTGATTCCCAACCCTTAACATCGCCGCAGTTGCCGCCATTCCATTTATGGTTTTTGCGGCCATCCTTTTTGGTCCAGTTTACCCGGTTCCCGCTGATCTCATCGAGCGAACAGGCAGCCTGGGCCTGGGCCCAGATATAGAATCCCACGTTAGTGAATTCACGCTGTTTGGAATAGATGGTATTATTGACCATGCGTATATGGTCGCCACCGGCGATGGCCATACCGTATTGACCCGGGTTGACCAGTATATTGTTTTGCGCGGTAATGTACGAGCCGCCGTTATCGCCCAGCATAATGCCTCCGCCGCTTTTGCTGGGGCCGCCGCCGCGGATCTTATTACCTATAACCTGTATCGGGTCGTTGGGTGTGCCATGACATTTATATACATTGATAGCGTCTTCGGGGTAGCTCTCGCCGAATATACTTTCAAACCGGTTATTATTTATCCGGCAGCGCGGGCCGCTCACATTGTTAAACTGCACAAATTCCCCGCGCGGGAACGGTCCAATCATATTTTTTCCTTCGCAGTCGGTTACGCTGATGGCATAACTGTCAACTGCGTAAACGCCTGCCGCCAATTTGGTCACGTAACAACTATCAATCCGAATATTAGCGCACTTGTACAGGAAAACACCCACATGGGTTGAATTGCCGAACCAGCAATTGGTAATATGGATATCGTGGCAATTCGTAAGACTAAGGCATATATCGCTGCCGCCGTTTACGTTGATACTATCGCCGCTGATGGTCTTATTGCCCACGTTGGTAAGGGCAATAGGAGAAACCGCTTTATGCGGATGGCAAAAATCCTGCGCGTTGGCATACGTTATGCCGATCAACGCAAATAACAAGAACAGTTTTTTCATTTTCGGGGTTTTAAATACAAATCTAACACCTAAACGCACTTGACATGGCTTTGCTTGCGGAAGTCGAAAATATTTTCGTCTATTGTGTTGCTTTGACGCAATGATTGATTATCTTTCAGAACTCATTCTCAAAAACCTAAGAATATGAATAGAAGAAATTTCCTTATAGGCGCAGGAGCGACTGCCGCGGGTACTATGCTATTGCCCAAAATGGCCTCCGCATTATTTTCAGCGCCAAAACAACATGCTATCGGCGTACAGCTTTTCACCTTTTTTGGCATTATTGAGGCGGATGTGCCGGGCACTTTGAAAAAGATTGCCGGTATAGGCTACACCGAAATCGAATCGGCCTTCAGCAAACTGCCGCATTACTACGGGACAGATCCTAAAGGCTTTGCGGCGATGTGCAAGGACGCCGGTTTGTCGTGGAGATCACACCACGTGCTGGGCGGCGCGCTTAAGTTGCCGAAAGGTGCAAAATTGCCCGCAGGTTTTCCTGATCATATACCGAACCTGAAGGAAGATACCCAGGCGCTGGTTGACCAGGCAGCCGAAGGCGGAATTTCCTACCTGGTTTGCGCCAATATTCCAACTGGTACCCTGGACGAGATCAAGGAGGCTAACGAGATACTGAATAAAGCCGGCGAAGCCTGCAAAAAGGTTAAAATTCAGCTTTGCTATCATAATCACGATATGGAATTCAAAGAAGTTGAAGGTAAGGTGCCTTATCACCTGATGCTCGAGGGCCTCGACCCAAAGCTGGTTAAAATGGAGCTCGACCTGGCCTGGGCCACCAAAGCAGGCGTGAACGTGGTTGAACTGTTCAAGGCGCATCCGGGGCGTTTCCCCCTGCTGCATGTTAAAGACATTACCAAAGAAGGTCAGTTAGAACCTGTAGGCGAAGGTATTGTTGACTTCAAAGATATATTTGCCAATACCAAAGTTGCGGGCGTTCAGCACTATTTTGTAGAGCATGATATGCCTAAAGATGCGTTTGCGAGCATCACTACAAGCTATAAGAACTTACGGTCGATGGGAATTTGATAAAGTTGGTCAATTGAATGCAGGGCCGCCAATTTGGTGGCCCTGCTTTTTTTAAGTCAGTTAAACTTAAGCTACCGTGTCGCCCCTGATCAGTCCCAGCAGAAATGAAATTGCCGCCAGTACCAATAAGATATAGATAACGCCGCCTGCTGAATAAGCAAATAAGCCGATCGCCCACCCGATTACGAGGATGACAGCGATGATATACAATAATGATCTCATAAGTTGATGTGTTGGTTACTATCACCTATGAAAAAACCCTGCCAATCTCATTTATGCTTAAAGATGATTACAGAATGTGCTAAAACGGGGACACGTTGTTCAGAAAAACACTTTTCCTACCCTTTTCAACCCGGTATTGACCACTTACCATCGTTTTCGCAGTCACAAAAAGACGCCTAAAGTTTGATCACCGGTCCTTTCTTCCAAACGTCCGTTATCGGCGCTGCGGAAACCTTATCGTCAGAAGGCAGGCCGTACATGGCTTCGATAGTATGCAATATCACGTAGTGTGTGATATGTTCGTTGTATTCGCCTTTCTTAAGTTTATCGCCGTAGAAAATGGTCGCAATTTTATTGTCGTTCTTCGTATCGTAATTGTCTTCATCGAAGGTGACGATCAGCAGGCTGTTGTTGGATTTCGCCCATTCGGCGTAATCCCTCAGGTTTTCCTTCAGCCATTTATCCCCGCGCCTGATCGCCGCCGCATCGCCCGGCAAGCCGATATTGTGCATATCATGGTCCATATCGGGCACGACAAACGAAACCGTCGGTAGTTTATCGAAGCTTTTCGGGAATACCGTCATCGGCTGGCTATACTTTGCAGGTATCGAGTTTTCCCCCGTGCCGATCCAGTTGACCCAGGGCGCATGTTTGCGGGCGTAAAGATTACCGACGGTCAGATTATGGAATCTGTAAGTGCATCCCAAAAAACCTTCTTTTGGCATGGTTTGCGCGTACCCGGTAAATGACAGCTTTTTGGCGATCAGTGCCGCTCCGAGGTTAGGGGTTTTGAATTGACGCCCGATAAGACAGCCATCGCCCGTGACACCCTGCATACTGCCCGAAAAAAGCGCGAGATAGTTCGGTTGGCTGGGATGACCGACGCCATGTGAATCCGTAAACAGCACCCCGTTCTTCGCCAGTTCATTAATATACGGCGCATTCGGCGAACCGATTACCTGGTGAAAGGCATGGTTCTCTTCCATCACGATGATGATGTGACTGTACACCGGGATATCGTTATCAGCCGGCGTGTAAGACGTCAATAACAAAAAGAGACCGGTGAGCGCTACGGCTGCTTTCATGACACAAATATAAACAACGCCGCCGCTCAACGGTTTACGCCTTCGATGGTATTGCCTGGAGATTATACATAATAGGTTAAATTAACCTTTACCGCCACGGCGCGATCCTAAAATACAATTTTCTTTAAACCTTTTTTTGCAAAAAGCGGTTGATTAGGTACTACAGCCCTCTTTTACGGGTCACTAAAATGGTTGTAGTTTAGATTAATTACAGCCTCCGGATTAACGTTCGGGGGCTTTTATTAGCTTATAACAATGCCTGAAAAACCACATCCCGAGCGGTCGAATATTCCGCAAAAGCCGTCTGCTGAACTATGCCCCGACTGCGGCCTGCCCGCAACAGTCATTGGCAGGCACGAGATCGAAGGTCATATATCCGTAACCACTTACGAGTGCCCGAACTGCCATCATTTTTCTAAGATCATTGATCTGAAATAAGCAACTTGTTGCTTCCGAACTCCTGTCTATCATCCCAACATCATTTTCGTCACAAAACGGGAAACTAAATCGTCATACCTTAGTCTTTATCAGTAACATTCATCGCTGTTTATCATCAAACAGCATCATAATCATTTAATAACTCGTGGAAACCATACTGAGTACCTCCGGCCTGGGCAAAACTTATCAAAGTGCGGGCAAAACATTAACAGTTCTGGACAATATCAGCTTTTCGGTGGATGCCGGCTCGACCAATGCGATCGTCGGCCCGTCGGGCAGCGGCAAAACTACGCTGCTGGGCCTGTGCGCCGGGCTCGACCGCTCGTCATCAGGTAAAGTGCAGCTGAACGGTATTTACCTCGACGACCTGAACGAGGACAAACGCGCGCAGATACGCAACCAGTATGTAGGGTTCATCTTCCAGAATTTTCAATTGCTGCCCACGCTAACGGCATTGGAGAACGTGATGGTTCCGCTGGAATTACGGGGCGAAAAGAACATCCGGGCACGGGCATTGGATCTGCTTGATAAAGTAGGTTTGAGCGACCGTGGTCACCACTACCCTGCCCAGCTTTCAGGCGGCGAGCAGCAGCGCGTTTCGCTGGCCAGGGCGTTCAGCAATCAACCGAAAATATTGTTCGCCGATGAGCCTACGGGCAACCTCGACGCTGAAACCAGCGAGAAAGTTGTAAAACTCATTTTCGACCTGAACAAAGAGGCCGGTACTACTTTGGTGCTGGTCACCCACGACCTGGAGCTGGCCGCTAAAACCCAGCGCATCCTGCGCATTAAGGGCGGTCATTTAATAAGCGACAAACCGGTTAATACGAACGACTGATGGACGGCCCGGTAAATTATAAACGCAAGGTCAGCCTGCGCTGGCTGTTCAACATGGCCTGGCGCGACAGCCGTAGGAGCCGATCGAGGCTGTTCCTGTTCGTGTCGTCTATCATATTCGGTATCGCTGCGCTGGTGGCCATCTATACGTTCGGCGTCAACCTGAAAAAGGATATCGATACCCAGGCCGCGACATTGATCGGCGCGGATATGGCCATTCATTCCGGTGCTTTACCCGATGCCAAAACACAAAAATTCCTCGATTCGATGGGCGACCGCCGTTCGCAGGAACGCAGCTTCGCTTCGATGGTCTATTTCCCGAAAAGCGGAAATACCCGGCTGGCGCAGGTTCGTGCGCTGCAGGGCGAATTTCCTTACTATGGCAGCCTGGAAACTATCCCCGGAAACGCAGGCACCGATTTCCGCAGGGGGAAAGAAGCTTTAGTGGACCAAACGCTGATGCTGCAATACAATGTCAAAGTTGGCGATTCGGTCAAAGTGGGCACTGTCACTTTCCTTATCAAGGGCACGCTGACCAAAGCGCCGGGGCAAGCCAACATCGCTTCGAGCATTGCGCCGCTCGTCTATATTCCGATGCAATACCTGGCTCAAACCGGCCTGGTACAAAAAGGCAGCCGCGTCAATTACACCTTTTACTACAAATATGACCACCCGGTGGATATGGTGAAGCTCACCAAACGCCTCGAACCGAAGCTGGACAAACTGAACATGGGTTACGAAACCATCGAAACCCGCAAGCAAAATACGGGGCGTGCCTTTGCCAACCTGACGGATTTCCTGGCGCTGGTCGGCTTCATCGCCCTGCTGCTGGGCTGCGTCGGCGTAGCCAGCGCTATACATATCTACGTACGCGAAAAAATAGCTTCGATAGCCATTATGCGTTGTTTGGGGGTGAAGGCTTACGAAGCTTTCCTGATCTACCTGATACAGATCATAGGCATAGGGCTGCTGGGTTCTATTGTCGGCGCGGTACTCGGAACCTTCGTTCAGCATATGCTGCCGGTTGTTTTTAAGGACTTTTTGCCGATCTCGGTAACAACCGACATCTCGTGGGGCGCGATAGGACAGGGCATTATCCTGGGGGTGACCATATCTATCCTGTTCGCCCTGCTGCCGCTTATCGCCATACGCAACATCTCGCCGCTGAATACGCTACGCATGTCGTACGAGCATATCAACCTGCTGCGCGACCCGTTCCGCTGGCTGGTTTATGCGGTCATACTGGCCTTCATCGCTATATTCACCCATACCCAGATCGACGGCTGGAAAGCTACGACGTTCTTCACTATAGGTATTGTCGTCGCCTACTACATCCTGGTGCTCATTGCCCGGCTGCTGATGTATGTCACCCGTTTTTTCATCAAAAGCACCTGGAGCTACCCCTGGCGCCAGGGTTTTGCCAACCTGTACCGGCCCAATAATCAAACCATAATTCTAATCGTATCCATCGGCTTAAGCACGGCGTTCATCTGCACGCTATTCTTCATCCAGGGCCTGCTCATCAAACAGGTATCACTTTCGGCAAGCGCCAATCAGGCAAATATGATCCTGTTCGACATCCAGGTAAAGCAAAAAGACGCGTTGGCCGAACTGACCAGAAAGGAACACCTGCCCGTTTTGCAGCAGGTACCGGTGGTGACAGTCCGCATCGACAAGTTCAAAGGTAAGACCGAAGCGCAAGCCAAAAAGGATAGTGCGATGAAACATAATACATGGTTATTCAGCAATGAATTCCGCGTTACCTACCGCGACAGCCTTACGCCGACGGAAAGGATCACCGACGGAGACTGGATAGGTAAGGCGCCGGCCGGCGGCGATGTGCCCATTTCAATAGAGGATCGTTTTGCCAAAGGAATGAAACTGAAGATAGGCGATAAGATCGCCTTCAATGTACAGGGCATCCCCGTTAATGCCTACGTTGCCAGCACGCGCGAGGTAAACTGGAACCGGATGCAAACCAACTTCATTTTCGTGTTCCCGAAAGGTGTTTTGGAAGATGCGCCGCAGTTCTATGCCTTCGCTACGCATGTGCCGTCAAAACAGGTATCGGCCCGCTTCCAGCAGCACGTGGTACGAGCCTTCCCTAACGTTTCGATGATCGACCTGGGCTTTGTGCTGAGCGTTTTAGAGGACCTAATGAATAAAGTGGGCAGCATCATCAGCTTTATGGCCATGTTCAGCATCGTGACGGCGGTGGTGGTGCTTATCGCTTCTGTACGCATCAGCAAATACCAGCGCATACAGGAAAGCGTGCTGCTGCGCACCATGGGGGCAAGCCGAAGGCAGATATTCTCTATCACGACTATAGAATATTTCTTCCTGGGCGGATTGTCGGCCCTTACGGGGATACTGATCGCGCTTGGCGCAAGCTGGCTTTTGGCGAAATACAACTTCCAGGTGCCCTTTTATGCAAACCCGATCCCGCCAATACTGTTATTCCTGGCAATAGCCGCGCTGACGATCATCATCGGGCTGCTGAATAGCCGCGGCACCTTGAACAAACCGCCGCTGGAGGTTTTGAGAAGGGATGTTTGAGGCGTTGTTTGGTGCTTTTCGCTAACTTTAGATGATCATGGGCATTTTCAAAGTGAGTCAGAAGTCGGGAGTCAGAAGTCGGAAGTCAGAGACGTGGCTGGCAATGATCTTCAGCGTTGTTCTATTTTTAGCAAGCTGCGGTAACAACGATAACGCCACATCAACTGATACCAAATCCGCCACAGCGAGCGCCGAAACCTCCGCATCATCCGCCAAAAAGAACATCCTTTTCTTCGGCGATAGCCTTACAGCCGGCTACGGTTTGGAGGACCCGTCTGACGAAGCCTACCCTGCCGTTATCCAGCATAAGATCGATTCGCTGAAATTGAATTATAACGTTATCAACGCCGGTGTAAGCGGTGAGACCACTGCCGGGGGCCTTGGCCGCATAGACTGGGCGTTGAAACAAAAGGTATCGGTATTCATCCTCGAACTTGGCGCGAACGACGGTTTGCGCGGTATCCCTGTCGAAGAAACCCGGAAAAATTTACAGGCTATCATCAGCAAAGTGAAAACAAAATACCCGGCTGCGAAGATCATCCTCGCCGGGATGCAGGTACCGCCCAGCATGGGCGCGGCATACGCGGGGAGCTTTAAAGCCGTCTTCCCGCAGGTAGCAAAAAAGAATAATGTCGCGCTCATTCCTTTCCTCCTCGATAATGTAGCCGGTATCCCGAAATTAAATCAGAACGACGGCATCCACCCTACCGCCGTGGGGGCGAAGATCGTGGCTAATAATGTGTGGGCTGTGCTGAAAGCTGATTTATAGAATTCAACAAAAGGTTTAGCTTTTGTAGTTAAAATTCCTCGCTGCCCTCATCTTTCTGATCTTGTCAATTTGCTCTTGCAGATATTTCTGCCAACTGTCAAAATCCCGTCCGGTATAACCTGTAGGTATTGTTGGTTGCTGTGTAAATGTCCGTTTCATTTTATCCCCTTTTTATGTATTATTTACCCCTATTCCGGTTTGTGCGCAACAATGTTAAGCTGCGATGCGCCGCATAACGCCGCTTGTGCCTGGCCTATTTTAGTAAACCCGGAACCGGCTACTTCAGTTTTATTATGCACATTTGATGCCAAAGACCCCGGGAAACGTCCCGGGCAGAGGAATCCTGCAGCGTTGAAACAGTCTTGCGCTTTTTTTTGATGCAGGAGCGGCAATTCAAAATTTTAAGATCACGACGACATAGAGCCCGTCGTCTAAGATGCTTAAATTGGGCGAATAATTTGCGGATGGTGTTGAAAGCGTATCTGTAAAATTAATGCTTGTACAAATATCCTATCTCTTCCAGGGTTAATGGCCGGTTATAAAACCGCATTTCATCAATTACACCGGTTAGAAAGCCACTGTAAGGTCGGTACAAAGCAAAATTGATCCCGACATACCAAGGACCAAATAAGGCCGGCGACAAAGTCACCGCAGCTGAACTTACCATTTTACCGTTGATGTATATTACCAAAACCGACTTGTTAAAAGTTACTGCAATATCCTCCCAGCAATCCTGGCGTGCAAGTGTAAGCCGTCCCCCTACACCTCCCATAAGCAGGACATATCCCCGCGGCGGAGGCCCCTTAAATATCCGTTGCCAGGATAAGCCAGCAGCGACTGACGTGCTGTCGAACGAAACATCCAGTTCGGTTTGGTCGTTGCGGTAGAGATCACCTATGCTCAATATCGTGCCGTTACTACCGCGTTTCACCCTGGCATAAAGGCTGAATTGAGTGGTATCGCCGTACGACAGAGGTAAGGTAATATAGTCCTGCGCATTTCCATTAAAGCTGTACGCCGAATTGTTACAGCCATATTTTCCGACGGTCAATGTCGCACCGGTAAGTACGCCGTTATAGCCGTTACCGCTCCAGTCGTCAGCATTGCCCGAAAATGGATACCAGGCAAGCAATCCCTCAGATAGCGTCTTTTTGGGGTCTTTACATTTAAAATGTCTCAGGTCAAGAGCACCCATGCTCAGGCTATCTCTTTGAAAGCCGGATACAGGAGTTGGATTGGCGTCTTTTCGGCATGAGTTTAAAGTGGTGGCTAACAGCACAGCCGCCGCCAATAAGGTTGGTTTGATCGTTTTCATAACGTTTAGTGCTTATATAAATAATCTATTTCTCTCTGGCTTAGCGGTCGTTTGTAAAAACGCATATCATCTATTACGCCTGTCAGGAGTCCCGATGGTCCACCATAAAACATGAAAGCGCCGGTCATTGGCCCGAAGAAAGCCGGGAAAAGGAATGAATAACCCATTGACGTTGATATCACAAGCTTGCCGTTGATGTAAGCTTGCAATAGCGGATAGTTAAGCGTTACAACTATATCTTCCCAACGGTTTTGTTGACCAAGCATTAGCGTTCCGTTTGCCAATTCTCTTGTAACATGGGCTATATTGGGAACACTTCGTTGCAACAAAACATTTATGTTCATTGATGTACTATCAGAAGAAACGCTAATGATTACCAGATTCTGCCTTACCATTTGGCCCTTACTATATATCGTTCCGTTGGCGCCTCGTTTCACCCTTACATATATGCTAAATTGCGTGGTGTCACTGCCGTAAAGAAAAGGCAAGGTGATATAATCCGAAATGCCATTGAAACTATAGGCTGAATTTGGGCAGCCGGACTTGCCGGTTGTCAGCGTCGCACCGTTTACTTCGCCGTTGTAAGCATTGCCGCTCCAGTCGTCGGCACTGTCCGAAAACGGGTAATATGCCAACAATCCTTCCGATAGTGTTTTCTTTGGATCATTACATCTGAAATGCCTTAGGGCGAGTACGCCCATGCTTAGGCTGTCCCTATGGATGCCGGATACCGGGGCCGGGGTGGCATCTTTACGACAGGAGTTTAAAGCGGCGGTCAATAACATAGCCGCCGCCAACAAGGCTGGTTTGATCGTTTTCATAACGTTTAATGCTTATATAAATAATCGATCTCTTCCTGGGTCAACGGCCGGGTGTAGAACCGCATTTCGTCTATTACACCGGTCAGCATATCCCGGGATGGAATATAACCTTCCTGGGTAGCTCCAATCAGCGGTTTGCCGTTAAAGTCCCCAAAAAGGAACGAATAATCACCCATCGGCCCTGATATTACCAGTTTGCCGTTAATGTAAGCTTTCAATTCGGGATAATTGAGCGTTACAACTAGGTCTTCCCAGCGGTCATGTTGCTTAAGCATTTGCGTCCCGCTCACCCATGCCACGGTAATATGCGCCACACTGGGAACGGCTCGCTGCCAGTAAATATTCAGGTTCACCGATGCGCTGTCGGAAGAGACGCTCATGACTACCTGGTCTGTTCTTCGCCTTTCGCCCTTACTGAATATCGTACCGTTGGCGCCGCGTTTTATTCGGGCATATATGCTAAATTGAGTGGTATCACTGCCATAAGAAAATGGGAACGTGATATAATCCGAAGTACCATTGAAACTATAAGCAGAATTGTTGCCGCCTGACTTGCCTTTCGTTAATGTCGCGCCGGTTACTACACCGTTATAGCCATTACCGCTCCAGTCATTGGCGTTGCCTGAAAACGGGTAATAAGCCAATAATCCTTCCGAGAGCGTTCTTTTCGGATCTTTTTTGTTAAAATGGCATAGGCTGAGTGAATCCAGGCTCAAATTATTTCTCTGCAATAATGCTGCCGGGGTGGGGTTGGCGTCTTTCCGGCACGAGCTTAAAGCGGCGGCTAATAGCATAGCCGCCGCTAATAAGGTTGGTTTGATTGTTTTCATTACACTGATCTTTTGAAATGAGACGCTAAACTACCCGCTCAACAGGGCATAAAAAGTGACCTTGCAGCATCAATGTAATGATTCAAATCACTTTGCTTTTTTATATTTATCTATGCAATCGCAGGAACTCACCACCAAACCTTCCGAACCCGATAAGGTCGATACATACATCGCTAACATGAAGCACCCGCTAAAAAATGTGGTTGAAGCTTTACAGCAGATCATCCTTGAAACGGACAAAGAAATAGGCGAAGAAGTGAAATGGAACGCACCCGCCTTTTTCTATTTAGGACCGATGCGCCCTTTCGATCCAAAGGAATATAAGCGGCACCTGATCGTGTTTAACCTTTACCAACAGAATTGCATCCGCCTGGTATTCCCCAGCGGCGCAAAGGTGGATGACGGCTCGGGTAAGCTATTGGAAGGCAATTATACCGACGGCCGCAGGCTGGCCATGTTTCGTAATTTGGATGATGTAGCGGCTAAAAAGCCGCTGATGCAGGCGGCGATTAAGAAGTGGCTGGAGTTGCTGGATAAATAATGCGAATATCTTGGATAGATTAGCGGCTTTGTGGTTGATATTCAATGTTTGCCCATGACTGCCTTTACGCACTTACTTGATATTTCATTCCCAACTTCATCTGGGATCCGTCCGGTTAGGCCATTGGGATACTTCTTTTTGAGTTCCTGTATATAACATTCACAAAAGGGTTCCTGATATTGCTCGTTAAGGCTTTTTACTACGGGGCTTCTTAAAAGGGCTTTCTTAAATGTGGATACTATCAAAGGCGTCCAAACTTTAAATCCAATGCTTCCTCGCGTAGCACATTTTAAACCATATTTAGATGATAACGGCCTCAAGCTATCATACGGAACAGATTTCTCGCCGTCAGGGTAATCTTTTTGAAATTGACCTAAGATACAATTACACCACTTGTTTTTCGCGCTGTCATTATTCATCAAGGAATCCGCTTCCTCATGCAAGCCTGCTCTGATATGCGCCCATTTGTCGGGTCGATTACATGCCTGTATTAAGACCCAACATGCCGAAACGACAAAAGTCAAAAGAACGTACTTTTTCATATTGTGATAAGTTATTGATAGGTCATTCCTAATCTTCAGAACCGTCTGATAGAAACCAGTTCCAAAACCTGTACTTGAAAGAATGTAGCAAGTGGTCTGGCAGTGGATTTTCTTCGATCTCACTTTCGCGTTTTTCCTGCTCAATTGCTTCTTGTATCTGCTTAATTTTTTCAGCGGATAGATTACGCGACTTAAATTCTCTCCGTGCGGATTCCATAGCCGAATCCTGATAATCGCCGGGCGCGCTGTTTAATATTTCAATGAGTTCAGCATCGCTATGCTGCTTCATTACTTCATCGAATTCATGGTCCATCTCAAAGGTTTAAACTAATTCCCGTAATACTAAATATAGGCAACATCAAAGTAAATCTCCAAATCTGCACATCCGCACATTTGCACATCCGCACATCACAAATGCGTATTACTCCTAAACAATTTGATCGCGATCGCCAGCAAGATCACCCCAAACGCCTTGCGCAATATATTCACCCCGGTATTGCCTAAAAGCTTTTCCAGCCATTTCACATTTTTGAGCACTAAGTAAACGAACAGCGTGTTCAGCACAATACCTACGATAATATTCTGCGTTTGGTATTGGGATTTGAGCGACAGCAAGGTGGTCATCGTACCGGCGCCGGCGATGAGCGGAAAGGCCAGCGGGACAATGGATACCGTTTCCGGCATTTCCTCTTTGAAGAACTTGATGCCCAGGATCATTTCCATCGCGATAAAGAAAATGACGAATGAACCCGCTATAGCGAACGAGGCCAGGTCCAGGCCAATGAGTTTCAGCAATTCGTTACCGGCGTACAGGAATCCTATCATCAGCACCAATACAGCGATGGATGCTTTTTCTGATTGGATATGCCCTGCCTTGAGCCGCAATTCGATGATCACGGGAATAGCGCCCAAAATATCGATGATGGCGAACAGGATCATCGTTACCGAAACGATCTCTTTAATATTGAAGCCGTCCATAGGTTTTTTGCTTGTTTACAAACAAAATTATCAAAATATTTTCTTCCTCTATCGCGCTGCGACGCAATTGTAATAATAACACTTATTAGCGTATTAAATAATATTATTCAGGGGTTTTGAACTCAAAAATAATACCTGTTACAACACCCATACGATTGTCATTCTGACGCAATGAGCGTAAATAATACATGGTGGAAAACTTTTTATTAAATTAACTATAACCTAATATAAGTATTCCCGTAGAAACACCTGAATCTAAAGCAATTGTATCCACTAAAAATGAATGAAGTTAATACATCAGTCTTAGTAATTGACGATGAAGAAATGGTTAGGGATAACATCGAGGACATCCTGATACCACGCAGCCAGTCGGAAGAGCAGGAAGACATTGACAATGCCCTCGACGTATTATTCGGCAATGCAAAACCCCTGCTGGTGAAGCGCACCCCGAGTATCCCGGTCTTTACCGTCGATAAAGCATCAAACGGTATGGATGGCCTGAAGAAGGTGAAAGCGGCCGTTGAGAACGGCACGCCTTACGCCGTTATCTTCCTGGACATGCGTATGCCGGGATGGAGTGGTCTGGAAACCGCTATCGAAATCCGCAAGATCGACGCCAAGGCCGAAATTATCTTCATTACTGCTTACAGCGACCGTACAATTGATGAGATCGTCGATCAGGCCGGGCAAAACGTGGGTTACCATTGCAAGCCCTACGCACCGGAGGAGATCATCCAGCTGGCTACCAAAGCCTGCACGGATTATAATAAGCTTCGCAATCTCGAAAAGCTCATCGAGTCGATAGCTTGCATCGGACTGAACAAAAACCAACTGACTTCATTATTGCAAAATATACTCGAGCAGCTTGCCTTTTCGCTGGATACTGACATGGCCCTTGTCGGCAAATTGGATAAGGACATGCATTATGAAAAGATCCTGTCCATAGGAGCCGTAGAGGAAAAGGTGAACATCGGCGAGCTGACCGCCCGCGTAAAGGCTGCCGACCTGGAAAAGGACGAGGTTTGCCAGCTGGACGAACTGGTTCTTGCGCGCATGGAAAACTATTACGTTTTCGCCGTGCTGCAGAAAGTTGAAAAGCTGAAGACCGAGAAGATGTACCTGCTGAAGCTTTTCGTACAGAGCGCCGCCCACGCCATCCGCAACGCCGAATTGAACGACACGCTGATGCAGAAAGAAAAGTTGTCGGCCGTGGGCCAGGTGATCGGCATGGTGATGCACGATCTGCGCACCCCGATCAAGAATATCCGTTTCATGACCGATATGATGCGCGAGGAAGGCGCCGAAAATGACCTGATCGACATGATCGACCAGTCGGCCGAGCAGGCTTCCGATATTTTTGAAGACTTTTTGGATTTCATCAAGGAAATACCTGTACAGAAAAAACCTGTTGACCTCAATAAGATTACCCTTGAGGCCATTGACCAGGCCAAATGCAAGGAGGGATGCGGCTGCATCTCAATCCAGGCCTACATGCCTGATGGCTTAGTGGTTTCAGGCGACGAAAGCAAACTGCGCCGCGTGATCAGCAACCTGGTGAACAATGCCGCAGATGTGCTGCACGACCATAAGGTTGAACATCCGTTCATCCACATATCGGGCTGGGTTGAAAACAAGGAACTGATGCTCGCTATCTGCGACAATGGTCCGGGTATTCCCCAGGATATTATGGGCACCCTGTTCGAGCCTTTGGTGACCAAGAATAAAAACAACGGCACTGGTTTGGGCCTGGCGATCGTAAAACAATACGTAAATGCCCACGGCGGCAGCATCAGTGTGAGCAATAACAAGGGGGCGGTGTTTACCATCACTTTGCCTTTAGCATAAGCATTACACCAATCGATGGGCAATTTTGTTATCAAAAGCGAAATACATGATGTTGACGAAAGCCACATCAAGCCGGAAGATCTGCGCGACCTGACCCGGAAATACCGGGCCATGCTCACATCTTCCAATACCGGCGCCTGGGAATATTTTCCAAAAGAAAATTTGCTGGACTGCAACAACGTCTATTTCTCGATGCTCGGCCGGAATATCGACGATTTTGCCAGGGCCCAGGCTAAAAACCTGGACAGCGTATGGACCGAACTGATCCATCCCGACGACCGGATGGAAGCCATCACCCGTTTCTTTGACTACTTAGTGAAACCCGAAGGCATGTTCGAGTCGTTTTTCCGCATGAAACACGCGAATGGCGACTGGATATGGATCTGTTCGCGCGGCGGAGCGTTAAAAGACGAAAAGACCGGAAAGGTGAGCAGCCTGATCGGGACGAACGTCGATATTACAAACCAGAAACACGCCGAAGAAGAGATACAGCGCGAGCGGACATTGCTGCGCACACTGATAGATAACCTGCCGGATACAATTTATGTAAAAGACGCGCAGGCCCGCAAGATCATTGCCAACAAGGCCGACCTGGAATGTATAGGCCGCAAAACGGAAGCTGAAGTGATCGGCAAAACCGATACCGAATTGTTCCCCGGTGAGATCGGCGAACGCGGCTATGCGAATGACCTTGAAGTACTGTCAGGCAGGCCGCAGCTGAACAAAGAGGAGTTCTTTTATGACCCGCAAGGCTGCGAGCGCTGGCTATCCACCTCAAAGGTGCCTGTTTATGACAAGTTCGGCAGAATAGACCGCATACTGGGGATCGGGCATGATATTACCGAACGAAAAAAATCGGAGCAGGCGCTGCGCAAACTGAACGACGAGCTAAACGCGCAATCCAAAGAATTAAAAGCGCTGAATCAACAACTGATCCTTCAGAAGGAGCAGGAGCTTGAAAAGGCTATCGCACAAGGCAAATTCGAGATAGCCTCGGAAGTGCTGCACGACATAGGCAATGCGCTGGTGGGTTTCGGCTCATATCTTACCCGCATCAACCGGGCAAATGAGCAGAGCGCGCTCGAATCGCTCAAAAGCCTCAACATATTTGTGAAAGGACAACAGGCCCTGATTGGAGAAGCCATCGGCGTTGACAAAGCCAACGCGTTGGTATCCATAACCGAGGGTATCCTGAAAACCCAGGGCGAAAGCCAGCGGGAAATAGGCACATCAGTAGGTGAATTGCTGCACATCGTATCCCACATACAGGAAATACTGAACATTCAGCGCCAGCTGGTGCGTAACCACGGCTCGTCGCACGACCGCAAGCCGGTGAATTTGGTTGATATACTGGACAACTGCCGCTCAATGCTGCTGGCGTCGCTGGAGAAGAAGGGCATCAAGCTCAGCATGAGCATTAAGCCCGGCAGCCATATCATCAAAGGCGACCATACCAAGCTGATGCAGGTAATGCTGAATGTGTTGAAGAACAGCGTTGAGGCTATCGATATGGAGAGCGAAAACAAAGCTATTTCGATAGCTATAGAATCGGACGAAACGCACCTCAGCCTGAAGTTCACGGATAACGGCAAAGGCTTTGATAAAGAGACCAGCAAGAAATTCTTCCAGCGCGGTTTTACGACCAAGAAAAGCGGCACCGGCCTCGGCCTGTACAATTGCCGCTCGATCGTGGAAAGTCATGCGGGAACCTTCGACATCAAAAGTGATGGTCCGGGTCTCGGCGCGGTAACCACTATTAAGTTCGAAATCTGATCTTCCTTAAAATAGTCCTTGAAATAAGAACGGCTCCGCGCGCGGGACCGTTCCTTTTTAAATTCGTGGCTCTACTATCCCCTTATTAAAAATATTGGATCTTGTATTTCAAAGCTCTTATCGTTCTTAAATTCAAAACGATTCTTTTCCAACTCCAATTTAATTTTATTCTTATTAATGTATGTTACCAACAACGCGACCCGTGTTTTACGAGAATTGATAACCATGAATACATTTAGCGAATCATTTTTGCCTCCCGACGACCCTATGAAGTCCTCATTTGAAGCGTAAACAGTTGTCTTCCCATTTTCTGAAAAATTGTAGCTCCCTGTAATGACCTCCATGTCTAAAACCTTATCCTTACTCCCATAATGATGTACTTGTTTGACAAATTTGATCTTTAGACTCTTGCCATCATCTGACCACGTCCATGTCCCTTCATACTTATCAAGACTGGAGTCATTTACTTTTAGATTTTTGCCTTTTATCGATTCAGGATGTTTAAGGTCAGTCGCCTCGATAGCTGTTACAGATTGTTTTTCCTGACTATAAACAATATTACTCCCCAACATAATCATCAAGGCAATAGTGGCTTGTTTCATAACTTTAGTTACATTGTACGATTGAATATGTTCCATCATTGTTTTTTACTATTTTAGACCATTTGTTATTAGTAGTACTAGCCTTCATCACAGCAAGCCCTGCATTTGTTAGACTCAAAAAATTTACAAAATTATCTTCGTTAGTTGTTTGTGAATTATTAGAGTTCACTAAATTGTTATATAACGAATCGAATACGGGATTTGGTTGATTATTAGAAGTTAAATAGGTGCTTGCCCATGTATTGAAACTATTTGCGTCAGTAATCTCAAGCAAATATTCTTGTCCAAACTGATTGACTAATGCGTAAGTATAGCTTGATGGATTTTGTACATTCCCCTGAGTGATGATCGTATAAAATGACGCTATATCGGCCGCTGAAAAAATTGTAAGAATCCCTGGGCCATTCCCATGATTATGCAAAAAACCTATGCTTCCCGTAAAATAGCTACTAGAAAATGTCTGATCTGCCCCCCCATTTGTTGGGTCTGCTTGCTCTTTGAAAGAGCCGTCAGGTTCCATCAAATCGGTCGTTTCGCCAGGTATATTTTTTAGAGTCTGCAAATAATTCATTTTGTTTACAAATGCCTGATTTGAGGCTAATGTGTTAGCTTGAACGCAAGGATCAGGCGGGGGAAATGATGAACACGGCGGTGGAGTAGTTGTGCCTGTACCAGACCCACTTCCCGAACCGCTACCACTTCCACCAGTTGTAACATCTATAATCAACCTCCCGTTAGACACCGAGGATTGAGCGATAGTATTCGTTGGCGTACAAGGCTGCGGAGCAGGTGCACTACCTCCTCCTGAACTGCCCCCGGTATCGCCGCTAACTGTACCGTCGCTTGGTGTTCCTCCGTCACATTCGATGTTATAACCTGCCACCTACGTTGTACAGCCCTGGTCATAAACAGTTCCGTCCGGAGCCGTTCCCGTAGTGCAATCCGTCTCAAAAAGTGGATACACCATACACGTTGTTTGGTCAACCTGTAAACTATTGGTTGTTTTGGTGCTATTAGGGTCAGTTGAGGAAAGCGTGACCGTTTTATCGACAATACCATTGGTAAAGTGATAACCATTAATGAATGTCAGACCAAAAGTATAATAAAGTATCAAACCGCTAAAACCTAATGGTACTTCGCCATAATGCATTTTATCGAGAACCGATTTACTTCCCGCAGAAGCTAAATCTTCAATGATCTTCGTAAAAAAGTTTAGACGGCTTCCGTTTTTGAATTGAATAAATACAGCAGTGGTCTTATTAACGTATCGAATAGTATCACCTAATTTGTATTGCCTCAACGCAACCACACCTTTGTCATTGTTCATATCGAACTCAGCTATGATACTGCTGTCCTTACGTTTTTGCAATGTATAGGTATTCCAGTTCACACTTAGAGTACGGATCAAGTTCACACCGCTGTTGCCTGAATTAATTTTCAAAGAAGTACCCTGAATAGCCGAAGAATAAATCTTCTGCAATTGTGCTATATCTACATTGATGTCTGATTTTAAAGCATTTGATGGATTTATGGATGAACGCGTGTCTTTGTGACAGCTATGAATTACAATAGCCACTATAATTAATATTAATGCAAAGACGGCTTTAACAGTCAAAGGTTTGAAATAAGGTTTCATACTTAAGGTAAGGAATACGGTTGTAAATATATTTCTTCAAATAAGCATTGTCAACCCGTGTTTTCACGGTATTTTTCCGGGTGTTTAAAACAAAAGCAGCCCCGAAAAATTTCGAGGCTGCTCATTTTGGAATATCTTATTTATTACGGTTGCTTTTCAAAATCTGAAGCTCTTGGCAACGCATCTGCCGCACTTCCCAGTTTACTCTTTTTCCTGCTATAGGTAAAGTAGATGATCAAGCCAACCGCCATCCAGGCAAGCGCGCTCAATTGTGTTCTGCCGGGCAGGCTGATGATCATCAGTGTACAAATGATGATCCCTAGTATGGGAACAAGCGGCACCAGCGGTGTTCTGAACGGCCGTACCAGGTTGGGATCCTTTTTCCTGAGCACCATTACGCCTATGCACACCACAACGAATGCGAACAGCGTACCGACTGATGTCAGGTCACCAGCTACACTTTCGGGCAAAAATGCTGCGAATAAGCCGACAAAAACAAACAATATCATATTGCTTTTATACGGTGTCTTGAATTTGGGATGCAGGTTGGAAAACACTTTAGGCAGTAATCCGTCTGTTGACATGGTGTAGAATACGCGCGACTGCCCTAAAAGCATCACCAGGATAACTGATGAGAATCCAAGCAAAATAGCGATGGTCACCAATGTCGCCAGCCATCCGTAGCCGGTCATGTAAGTACTGATCGCATAAGCAACCGATGCCTCTTTACCCGCATGCATAAAATCCTGGTATGGAGCAACGCCTGTCAACACCCATGAAAACAAAATGTACAAAATGGTACAGATCGCCAGCGATCCAAGTATCCCTATAGGCATATCTTTCTTGGGGTTTTTAGCCTCCTGCGCCGCTGTCGAAACGGCGTCGAAACCTATAAAAGCAAAGAACACGATACCGGCGCCCCTGAGCACGCCACCCCAGCCGTGGTTAAAAAAATCCGCATAGGAATATTGCGAACCATCGGGCAATGTGGCAGGCGCCGCATTAGCCGGGATCATGTATGGTGTATGGTTAGCGGCCTTAATAAAGCTCCATCCGATTGCTATGAACACCAGTACGATGGCTACCTTCAGCGTCACGATAATAGCATTTACGGTAGCCGATTCCTGGGTGCCCTTTATAAGCAATGCCGAAAGCAAAAGCAATATAACTAATGCGGGCACATTAATGATACCGTAATGATGAACACCGTTCATAATTTCGGATTGCATTGGCGAATGGCACCATTCATACGGTATTCGCCCGCCAAGCAGCTTATTCGCGTACTCGCTCCAACTGATGGATACCGTCGCTGCGCCCAGCGCATATTCAAGCACCAATGCCCACCCGATAATCCATGCGATAATTTCACCCATGGTGGCATACGCGTAAGTATAGGCGCTGCCTGCAATAGGAATGATGGAAGCAAATTCAGCATAACACAAACCTGCAAAAGCACAGCCTATTGCGGCTATGATAAATGAAATAGTAACGGCAGACCCGGCGTGTGAGCCGGCAGCGTCAGCGGTTCTGACAAAAAGGCCCGCACCGATAATAGCCCCGATACCCAGAGCCACTAAACTGCCGGCACCGAGCGTCCTTTTCAGAGACTTTTCTTCAGACGACGCAAGCAATTGCGAGATAGATTTTTTTACGAATACACTCATTATAAGATCAGTTGTTTTTTATTGAGAGAAATACAGTTTTCCCAAACCTAATTAAATTTATTCAATTCCTAAAAAATCGGTGAGTAACAAAGGGATTACGGCATATTTTGATTTTTTTAATCCGTCATGGCGGTTTATCACCTATATTCCAATATATCTCCCGGCTGACAATCCAGCGCCGCGCAGATGGCCTCCAGTGTGCTGAAGCGTATCGCTTTCGCTTTCCCGGTCTTTAGTATGGACAGGTTGGCTAAAGTAATATCTACTTTTTCCGAAAGCTCGTTCAGCGACATCTTTCTTTTGGCCATCATCACATCAAGGTTCACTACGATCTGCATGGTTATATCGTTAGTTCGTTCTCAGACTGCATCTCTATTCCCTTCTTAAATACCTGTGCGACGATAAAAACCACGCCGCCCAGCAGCAGGAATTCTTCGGCCGCCCAGTGGTAAGGTACACTGATCTTTTTATCGGCCAGCCAGTCAACATAGCCATTCGCTACGATCGACAGCAGACCCGCGCCAAGCGCCACTTCGCTGATCTTCTGTATCCACTCGGCCACTTCTATGCTGAAAGGCTGCGTAAGATTGATCTTCGAGAATATTTTGATCATCAGATACGCGATAAAAGCCTTCAGAGCTGAAATGGTAATAATAAATGCCACCGTCGCATTGTAGTAAGCGGCATCATATTGCTGGAGGTCGAAAAGATTTAGCTTTATGTACATGTTTTTCGCCGCTTCCGGATGATACAAGCTCACTATAAAAGAAGTAATAATGCCCCCGGTCTCGATACTAAGGCCGACGAATATCAGCCATGATAAAAGGTACATCAGCCTCAGTACCCGTTCTGTTTTCGTTCTCATTGTCTTGTTAAATCAATTTCAAGACAAGTATCAATAAAAATTTATTGAAAAACAATAAATTTTTATTATTTTTCGATTTAATACTCTTTTGGGATTCTTCAAATGCATTCCGTTCTAAAAAATTATCCTTAAATTTACTTAGGTAATTCAGTATGACTATCCATCCAAAATATATTACAGACGAAGATGGCAAAAAGCTGTCAGTAGTATTGCCAATGAGCGAGTTCGAACAAATAATGGACGAACTGGATGAATTGGATGACATTCGTTTGTATGACGAAGCGAAAAAAGACAAGAGCGAGGCTATGCCGTTTGATGAATATGTAAAGCGCAGGTTATCGAAATAATGCCGTCATATCAAATTATCATCTCGAAACCAGCCCAAAAACAACTTGATAAGTTCAGCGACAATATAGCCGAACAACTTATAGAAGTTATCTACAAACTTGCCGACGACCCAAGACCGTTTGGCTGCAAAAAACTAAAAGGCAGGGAAGGTTATCGCGTTAGGTCCGGCAATTACAGGATCATTTACGATATAATCGATAATATCCTAACGGTCAATATTATCGCAGTCGGACACCGAAAAGACATTTACGATTAATACAACAGAAAAGGCCCCGCCAGTTGGCGAGGCCTTTCGCGTATTTAGTTTAGTTTTTCTTAGTCAGCATTTACGGGCTTAACCGCTTTTACCTGCATCACGGTCTCGTGTTTAACAGGATGGTTTATTTTAGCCATACCTTTCTCGGCCATGGTATGGTTCAGGTACGGGGCGATAACTAAGGAAACGATCGACATCAGTTTGATCAGGATGTTCATCGAAGGACCTGAAGTATCTTTGAACGGATCGCCCACGGTATCGCCGGTTACCGAAGCCTTGTGCGGCTCCGACTTTTTATAGTGCATTTCACCGCCGATCTCAACGCCTTTCTCGAACGACTTCTTGGCGTTATCCCATGCGCCGCCGGCATTGCTCTGGAAGATACCCATCAGCACGCCCGATACGGTCACACCGGCTAATAAGCCACCTAACACTTCCGGGCCGAATACAAAACCAACGATGACCGGGGTGATCAGCGCAACCAACCCCGGGGCAACCATCTCGCGGATAGAAGCTTTGGTCGAAATAGCTACGCACTTTTCGTACTCGGGCTTGGCCTTATATTCCA